>CAYRZF010000023.1:0-11224 GCA_964428805.1 uncultured bacterium
TTCAGAATCTTCTCGACCTGCTCCTCTGCGACCACGAAGCGCTCCTCGGGAAAGATGATCGGATACGTCGCGGCCCAGAAGTCTTCGTCCTCGAACCACGCGACCATGGGGTCCATTCCTCACCTTCCTGATACAGCGCGGATGACCGCGGAGTCAAGTGGGAGTCAAGCGCGCCGCCGGGTGAACCAGCGATAGGCCAGATGCATGCGCACCTCTTCCAGCAAGCGCCGCTCGCTGGTGATCCCGTAGAGATAGCCGACCAACAGCAGGCGCAGGAGTACTTCGGGATCAATGGACGGCCGCCCGGTCGGGCTGTAAAAGCCTTTCAGCGGGGGGGCACCTAGAGCGGGTGGCTGGTGGCCTCGCCGGCGACCGGTACCCGGAGCAATTGGCTCAGCGGGATCGTCGTGAAAACAACCAGCCCGATCGTCCCCAGTGCCACGGGCACACCCGCGAAATCGCTCACGACGCCGTAGATCGACGGCGCCACCGAGCCGAACCCCACGCCCAGCGTGTAGAAGAGCCCGTAGGCCCGCGAGCGGCGCTCGGGCGTCACGAGGTCCGCGACGGTGCCGTAGAGGACCGACGAAGTTCCGTTCAGTCCCACGCCGAGGATCGGGAGCAGGACCAGCGCGGGAGCAAGCGGCAGCGCGAGCAGCAAGAGAATTCCCCCGCCGGTGACAAGTTCGGTCAGGATCACGGTTCGGATCACGCCGATCCGTTCTGCCATCATCCCGCACACAAACTTCCCCGTGGCGCCGCCGGCGAAGACGAGCGCCAGCCCCAGTCCCACCTTCTCGACGGTGGATCCCTTGGCGATCAGCAGGAACGGGAGAAACGTGAGAAACGCGGTACGGGTGGTGTTGTCGATGATCCCGATGGCTGAGAGGGCTTGAAACCCGCGCCGATCCCGGATTCCCCAGCCGCCGCGTGGGCCGTTGGGGTCTTTGGCCCGCAGATCGCTCGGTGCCGAGCCCTCGCCCAGCCGGCCCAGCACGAGGAATATCCCGACCGCGGCCACGAGGCCAAGGAGCGCGTAGGCTCCCGTAGCCCGGCGCCAGCCGACGGCGGCCGTGGCCACGGCGATCAGCGCGGGGACCGTCACCTTGCCCAGATCGCCGGAGAAATTGAAGGTGCCCAGCGCGGTGCGCCGGGGACCGGTCTCATAGGCCTTGGAGACGAGCGAGGAGGAGAGCGGGTGCTGGACTCCGGAGCCAAGCCCGGCGACGAGCAGCAGGAGCGCGAGGCCCGCGAAGGTGCCCGCGAACCCGAGGGCAAGGAAGCCCAGCGCCATGAGCGCCGTCCCCGCCGTCAAAAGCCCCCGTTCCCCCCAGCGCTCGGCCAGGATCCCCGCCGGGATCTGGAAGCTGGCCATTCCGCCGGTGTAAGCGGTCCTGAGCAGCCCTACCTGGGCGAAGGAGAGGTGGTACTCCGCTGCCCAGACGGGGAGGAGGACGTAGAGAATGTCCGAGAAGCCGTCGTGGAGGAAATGGATGGCGCCGCAAATGGCCAGCGTGGCCCGCGCCCGCGTCGGGGTCATCGCCGCCGCCCTTCGTCCCACCGGAGTTTGTCCGGCATTTGTCGCTTCACTATACTCTGGGCCCCGGCGGCGGCGCAACGCGGGCGGCACGTCCGGCGAGTGACGTTTCCCTGGCAGTTCATCTATAATGACGTCGTGAGCGGCGTTCATCACCATACCCACGGCGTGTCGGATCACCTGGGCCTCCGAGCGGTGAAACTCTCGCTGCTAGGCCTGCTGGCGACGGCGCTGCTCCAGGCCGGAGTGGTCGTCCTGAGCGGAAGCGTCGCCCTGCTCGCCGACACGCTGCACAATGTCGCCGACGCGCTCACGAGCGTGCCCCTCTGGATCGCGTTCCGTCTCGGCCAGCGGGGTCCGTCGGCGCGCTTTTCCTACGGCTACCATCGGGCAGAGGATGCAGCGGGCCTTGCCATCCTCGTCGTGATCCTGGGGAGCGCCGTCTGGGCCGGCTACGAGGTGGTCTCGCGCTTCCTCGCTCCCGTTTCTCCCACGTGGGTCCCGCTGGCGATGGCCGCGGCGCTGGTCGGCGCCATCGGAAACGAGGCGGTGGCCCGCGTCCGCATCCGCGCCGGGCGGCAGATCGGCAGCGCCGCGCTCGTCGCGGACGGGCGGCACGCCCGGATCGACGCCCTGACCTCGCTCGCGGCCTTCGCGGGACTTGGAGGCGTCGCGCTCGGCTTTCCCCTGGCCGACCCGCTGGCGGGCCTCGTCATCACCGTGGGGATCGTGGCGATTCTCTGGGGCGTGAGCCGGGACGTCCTGGCGCGGTTCATGGACGCGATCGATCCGGCGTTGCTGGAAGAGATCACCCGCCAGGCGCGCCAGGTCGAGGGCGTGAGGGACGTGTACGACGTGCGCGGGCGGTGGCTCGGGCACCGCCTCTACGTCGAGGCAACGATCAGCGTGGAGGGATCCCTGTCCGTGATCGAGGGGCATCGGATCTCCGAGGAAATCCGTCACCTCCTCCTTCACGAAGTTCCCCACCTCGGCGACGTGATGATGCACGTGGACCCCGTCGAGGCCGTGCCCGGAAGCCACCACACGATCACTGCGCATCACTTTTCTCCGCGTCCGGACGGCGACTAGACCCCGTGAGCCTCCGGCGGCTATAATCGTGAGGAGGAGGCACACCCGATGGCACTTCCCGCCGCCGTAGAAACTCTCTGGAACGAGCTTCAGGCCATCCGTCAGGAACTTCTGAAGGCGGCCGAGGGCCTCTCTCAGGCGCAGGCCGACTGGCGGCCACGCGAGCACGAGTGGTCGGTGGGGGAGATTCTCCATCATCTGACGCTCGCCGAAATCAACACGGGGAAGCTCACCACGAAGGTGATCAAGGACGCTGACGCGGCGGGCCGGCTCGTCCCGTACCCCTCCGACCTGACGGCGTTCATGCCGATTCCGCCGTCGCCGCCCGGGCCCATGGAGGCGCCGGCGGTGGTGAGGCCGGAGAAAGGGCATTCGGTCGGCGAGCTCCTGGCGGGCATGAAGTCCACACGCGAGCGGAGCCGCCAGTCCATCGAGCGGCTGGGATCGGTGGACCCGCGCGCGCTCACCTGGAAGCACTTCGCCCTCGGGGAGCTCAACCTGGCGCAGTGGTGGATGCTCCAGGCCCGCCACGACGCCGAGCACCTGCAGCAACTGCGGGCGGTGAAAGCCTCTCCCGGCTTCCCGAAGGTGTGAGATGAAGGTGGTGCTCCGGCATCCCAAGCGCGAAGTGGAGGTGGTCGGCCGCCGGCGGGTGAAGGATCTCCTCAAGGAGCTCGACATTCTCCCGGGCACGGTCCTCGTCATCCGCGGCAGCGAGCTTCTGACGACCGATGCGATGGTCGGCGAGGACGACGTGATCGAGGTGCGGCCCGTGATCTCGGGAGGCGGCGCATGAAGTGCCGGAAGTGCGGCGGCGCGGCGGTGCTGGAGCTACGCCGCCACAACGTCGCCTTCTGCGCGCCGGATTTCCTGGAGTTCTTCCGGAAACAGGTGAGCGAGGCGGTGCGGCGCCATCGGATGTTCACGCGGGACGAGGCCGTCCTCCTCGCCGTCTCCGGCGGAAAAGATTCATTGGCCCTCTGGGACGTCCTCATCGAGGCGGGCTACAAAACGACCGGTCTCTACCTGGACCTTGGGATCTATGACTACTCGAAGGAGTCCCACGCCAAGTGCGAGGCGTTCGCGGCCGATCGCGGCGCGGCGCTCCTGACCGTGTCCGTCGAGCAGGAGGTCGGCGCGCCGATCCCCGAAGTACGCGCCGTCACGCGCCGCCCGACATGCTCGGCGTGCGGACTGTCCAAACGCTACCTCATGAACAAGACGGCGCTCGACCACGGCTTTCCCGTCGTGGCCACCGGTCACAACCTCGACGACGAGGCGGCCACGCTCTTCGGCTCGGTGCTGCAGTGGCAGACCGAACCGCTCGCCCGGCAGTCACCGGCCCTTCCTTCCACCCACCCGAAGCTGGTTCGGCGGGTCAAGCCGCTCTACCGCCTCTCCGAGCTCGAAACGGCCGCCTACGCTTTCCTCCGCGGGATCGATTACATCGTGGAAGAGTGCCCGTTCGCCCGAGGCGCCACGTCCCTCATGCACAAGGAGATCCTGAACCGGTTGGAAGAGGCCTCCCCGGGCGCCAAGCACAACTTCCTCTACGGCTTCCTGGAAAAAGCCCGCCCGGCTTTCGAGCGGGTCGCCGAGGTCGAGCTGCACGAATGCGCCCGCTGCGGCCAGGTCACCACCGGCACGGTCTGCGCGTTCTGCAAGCTCGCCGACCAGGTCAAGCGTGCTCGTTGACGGACCAGCGCCCTGGAAGCTGGCCTGATCCCCCTCATCGGGGCCTTCCAATTGACAGCTCCGAGGACGGCGGGCTAAGATGAATCAGCGTTCAGTGAAAAGGAGGCGTCATGAATAACGCGGTAATCGTCGGGGCGGTCCGGACGGCGATCGGCAAGAAGAACGGGAGGCTTTCGGGTGTTCGGCCCGACGATCTGCTGGCGCTGACGCTCCAGGGGCTCGTCGCGCGCACCCAAGTGGATCCCCATGAGATCGAGGATGTCGTCATCGGGTGCGTGGACCAGGTGGGCGAACAGGGGTTCAACATCGCCCGCAACGCCGCGCTGATCGCAGGCTTCCCGCTCGACGTATGCGGCGTGACCCTGGACCGGATGTGCGGCTCCGGCCAGCAGGCGGCCAATTTTGCCGCCATGGGGGTCATGGCGGGCCAGTACGAGGTCGTGATCGCCGGCGGGGTCGAGCACATGACCCGGGTTCCCATGGGCTCCAATGGCGAGGGCCCCGGCGAGGGCCCCATCAGTCCGAAACTCTCCGAGCGCTACACCATCATCCCGCAGGGATTGTCCGCCGAGATCATCGCGGAGAAGTGGGGGCTGAAGCGCGGGGAGCTGGACGAGTTTTCAGCCCAGAGCCACGAGAAAGCCGGCCGGGCCATCGCTGAAGGGCGCTTCAAGCGCGAGATCGTTCCGGTGACTCTGCCGGATGGGACCCTGTTCGAGACTGACGAGGGCGTGCGCGTGCCGGTCAACCGGGAGAAGATGGCGGCCCTCGCCCCGTCCTTCAAGACAGACGGCGTGGTGACGGCCGCAAACTCCAGCCAGATCTCGGACGGCGCCGCCGCGCTCCTCCTCACGTCGGAGGGGAAGGCCAAGGCGCTCGGCCTCAAGCCGCGCGCCCGGGTCGTGGCCACCGCGCTGGCCGGGGTGGACCCGACCATCATGTTGACCGGCCCCATCCCCGCCACGCAGCGCGTGC
Source organism: uncultured bacterium (assembly GCA_964428805.1). Lineage (GTDB taxonomy): Bacteria > Methylomirabilota > Methylomirabilia > Rokubacteriales > CSP1-6 > CAYRZF01. The sequence goes on from CAYRZF010000023.1 coordinate 5,297, forward strand.
TGAAGAAGGCGGGGATGACCCTCGGTCAGATGGATCGGATCGAGATCAACGAGGCCTTTGCCTCGGTGGTGCTGGCCTGGGAGCGGGAGCTGCACCCGGACATGGCAAAGGTCAACGTGAACGGCGGGGCCATCGCCCTGGGCCACCCCCTGGGCTGCACCGGCGCCAAGCTACTCACGACGCTCCTCCACGAACTGGAGCGCACGGGTGGCCGCTACGGGCTCCAGACCATGTGCATCGGATTCGGCCAGGGCATCGCCACCATCATCGAACGACTCTAGCCCGTGGCTTACTTTCGGTGCGCGAAGTGCGGCAAGACGGCGCCGGTCCAGAAGGTGTGCTGCGGGCGCCCGATGAAGAAGGCCGGCTAGCACAGGACTGAAAATCCTGGCGTCGGCGGTTCACTCCCGTCCCTGCCCACCAGTTTTTTCAGCTAGTTGCCTGTCACCGAATTACCTGCCGGATGCTCGGTTGTGCCCAAGTTGTGCCTAGTAGGAGCGCGTTCCAGATCATTTGAGTGCACGTTAGTCACGCAGTGACACAAGGAGCGCGTGAGACCAAACCAAGCCGCACGGGCACTCGGGCGCCTTCGTGACACTTTCGATGTCCCCCTGACAGACAGGTGTGACTCTCTGCTCAAATAAGCCCTTCCATTACAGATCGTTATTCTTGGGCTGGGGGAATCGATCTCTTGGCATCTGCCTTGCTGCACACCCGTCCTTGAAGGAGGAGGTGCCCCATGAGCACACCCCAAGTCCAGAATGCTGGCCAGTTTTTTCGCAAACCGGCCGCCCCATCGCCGAAGCCCCTGACGCCGACCCGCCCGGTAGGAGCCGCCCAAGGTGGGCCCCCCTCAGAGACGTACGCCGCCGGGGTCTTCAGACCAGTCCCGCGAGCGTCGGAAGCGTCGGAGGTTATTAGTGATCTCCCTGCGGGCTTTTGGATCCGGGCTTGGGCGTTTCTTCTCGACGGCTTCGTCCTAACGGTGGTGGCGGTCCCGGTGATATTCGTGGCCGGGATGCTTTGGGGCGACGCGCCGCACGTGGAGGCGATCCTAAAGGGCTTGAACGCCGCGTTCACGGCTTTTTACTGGATATTCTGCCACTACAAGTGGGGACAGACCATCGGCAAGATGGTATACAAGATCAAGGTGGTCACGGTGGAAGGATTGCCGCTCTCCATGAAAACAGCGGTCTGGCGCTATGTCTGGGAAGCGCTCTCAGCTCTGACCCTCGGCATCGGCTATCTCATGGCGGGCTGGCGCTCAGACAAGCGCGCCCTGCACGACTTGGTCGCCAAGACTTGCGTCATCCGGGTGTAATTTGCGGTGGAGCGAGAAGGGACTCGAGCGGCCGCAAGCCTTATTAGTCGAGGCGTCGGGCTCGCAGTTTTGTCCGTTCTCTCTTGGCAGGCTCTTGCTCGCGGTGTGAGTTTTTCCTCTCCCGGATTCGTCCTGGGCATTTTGGACGGGGCGAACTTCATCTTCCACGAAGCCGGCCACGTGCTCTTTGCGTTCTTTGGCGAGTTCCTCGGAGTCCTGGGTGGGTCCCTGACACAAGTGGCGATCCCGGTGATCTGTACGGGCTACTTCGTACGTCACCACCAACTGGCCGCGTCCGCCGTGACATTGTTTTGGACCGGCGAGAGCATCACGAATGTGGCGATCTACATCGCCGATGCCCGCGTCATGGGGTTACCGCTGCATGGTGGCGAGGGCGTGATCCATGATTGGAACTATCTCCTCGGGCGGCTCAATCTGGTCAACCACGCCGAGAGCCTGGGAAGGCTTGCCTTCGCGGTAGGAGTGATCACGATCCTGTCTGCCCTGGGCCTGCTGGCCGTTGACCTTGTCAGTCGGTGGAATCCGCCTGCTGGACGGGAAGGGTCGATTGATCAGCACGTCGATGGGAGAGTCCAGTAGGCTCCTAAGGAGATGAGCTCGTGATCGCCGTAAGATGGGTGCTCACCATTGTCCTGAGCCTCCTCTGGTTGGTCCTTGCCGTCACCAACGGATCACTTGCGTGGCGGACCTGGGTGAGAAGGGAGGATCGGGTTCCATCAATCCTTCCGGTGGTCGGCGGATTGTTTGCTTGGCTGGCCGCCACAGTGTGTCCGTGGGACAGTCCTCTTGTCGGGCTCTTTTTTTGGTTGGCCCTCATCCTTGATGTTGGTTCCCTGCCGTACCTCGTTCTATTCATTGTTGTCCTCCACAGGGAGGCCCGGGAGGAGAGGTATTTTTGGAAGCGGACGTATATGGGGTCATCGTGGGCGGTGAAGTTGGCTGTTGGGGTTCTCGGCTGGTTGGTGTTCTTGGTCCTGATCGGCAGTCTGGGGATACCACTCAGGCAGGACGAAACATCAGGTCAAGCGGCTTTCTTCGTTTGGACGGCGGTCTATTGGATGCTCTATACTCTGGTCTACGTTCGCCTTAAGAAATACAAGCCAAAAGGGGCAAGAGGAAAATCCTAGGGGCAGGGAAACGGCCTGTATCGGTTTGGACACCTTGACTCCATCCCGGTGGCGTGTATAGGCTCGGGCCAATGGGCACGTTCCGCCACCTGCTGAATCCTGCGTAGAGCCCCGCCAAGTCTTCCGCCCAAACCGCCCGGCCCTCAGGGCAGTGATGCCATGAAAGGGAGTTCCATGAAGATCCACCGGCTCTACGTTGACAAGGATGGCGAGTCGCATTTCGAGGACGTGGAGGAGAGATGGGTAAGCTTATGAATTGCTCGCGTTCATACCGGTATCGAGTTGTCGACGTGTTCACTCAGCGGCCCCTGGAAGGGAACCCGCTTGCGGTGTTCCCGGATGCGTCCGGACTTGATGATGTGACGATGCAGCGAATCGCCAAAGAGCTGAACTTGTCGGAGACGACCTTCGTTGTCCCATCGACTCGGGCAGACTGCGCGGTCCGCGTGCGGATGTTCACACCAACCAAGGAGATGGTGTTTGCTGGACATCCGACGATTGGTACGAGCTTCGTCTTGCTCGATGAAGGGATCGTACCGAAGCATAGTGACCGTTTCGTCCTCGATGAGAAGGTCGGCCCGGTACCGATCCGTGTAGAGCCGGGCGAGCGACCCCTGATCTGGTTGACCACCCCCCCGATTAACGATGGAAGATCCTACGACCGGGCGCTTGGCGCGCAGGTGCTCGGACTCGATCCGAGCGATCTTCTCGACATACCTCCACGACTCCTCAGTGCGGGCAACCCTGGCGTCTATATCGGGGTCAAGGACAAAGAGGCCGTCGATCGAGCCCGGCTCGATTTCGCGGGTTTGGGAATGCTCAAGGGTGTACCCGGAGAGCCAATCTGCGTCTTCGTATTCGCACCAACCCCCGAAGGAGCCTACTCGCGAATGTTCGCACCAGAATACGGAATTGCCGAAGATCCGGCGAGCGGGAGCTTGACCGGACCACTCGCCGCGTTCATGATGCGACACGGTCTCGTAGCGCGCGCCGCCGGTACACGCTTCGTCAGCGAACAAGGTACCAAGATGGGACGTCGCAGCATCTTGCACGTCCAGATCCACGGCGACCAAGGAGTGGATGGGATTGACGTCGGCGGTCACGTGACGTCGCTCGTCCACGCCACAATGACGCTATAGGAGTCAGACTCGGCCAAACCGCCCCGATCCCCCGCAAGGCGCGCCCCCAACCTCAAGGGACGGCCAGGCGCCGGAAACGCCGACGTTCGTAGCCGGTAGAGGTACTTTCCGGTGACCCCATCTCGCAGCAGTGGCCCAGCCCGCTCTTATGGGGATACTGCCACCCGTTTGAGGAAGTTCAGCTCGTCCAGTACTTTCCCGGCACCACGGACCACACAGTAAAGAGGCTCGTCGCTGACGTGGACCGGGAGCCGCGTCTCCTCGCTGAGCAGGGCCTCCAGCCCTTTGAGCAGTGCCCCGCCGCCCGTAAGGACGATTCCCTTGTCCACGATGTCGGCGGCCAGTTCCGGCGGCGTCTGCTCGAGGCAAACCCGAACCGTGTCTACGATGGTCACGACGGGTTCTCGGAGGGCCTCGTGCACTTCCTGATCCGTGATCACGATGGTCTTGGGGAGCCCATCGATGAGGTCTCGCCCCTTCACTTCCATCGTTTGGCTGCTGTTCCCCTTGGGGACCGCGGATCCCAGCTTGATCTTGATCTCTTCGGCCTGGCGCTCGCCGATCAGCAGGTTGTGACGCTTCCTGATATGATGAATGAGCGCCTCATCCATCTCGTCACCGGCGATCCGGACAGACTTGGAGCACACGATCCCGGACAGGGAGATGACCGCCACCTCCGTGGTACCCCCCCCAATGTCCACAATGATGTTGCCGCCTGGTTCAGCGATGGGTAGACCGGCCCCGATGGCGGCCGCCATTGGCTCCTCGATCAGATAGACCTCCCGCGCCCCCGCCTGCATGGCTGCCTCCCGGACGGCTCGTTTCTCTACCTGCGTGATGCCGGACGGAACAGTGACCACAATGCGGGGCCAGACCCGCGTCCGGCGCCGCTGAACCTTCCTGACGAAGTAATGGAGCATCTTCTCCGTGACATCGAAATCAGCGATCACCCCGTCCCGCAGGGGGCGGATGACCCGAATGTTGCCCGGAGCCCGGCCGAGCATGGCCTTTGCCTCATTTCCCACAGCCAGAACGGAGCCGTCGTTCAGGTTGATCGCAACGATGGACGGCTCGTTGAGGACAATCCCCTGTCCCCGGACGTAGACGAGCGTGTTAGCAGTGCCCAGATCTATGGCGAGGTCATTCGAGACGACGCTGCCGAAGGCTCTAAGGAGCATGCCTTCGGAGCGGCCCTAGAGAAACCGCCGAATCACCCAGGCGAGGATGCCAAGCCCGAGCAATAAAATCACGAGCATCTTCGTCGCGACCCACCAATCAATCCTGCCCATGAGTTTCCGCATACGAGGCCGGATTCCCTTCACGCTCTATCTCATTTAGCCCCGGAGGCTCCCCTGAGCCCCGCGTCCGCGCGAATTGCGCAGGGGTGAAACGGCATGGCGAGGACAGCGAACCGAGGAAGGCCGTCAGGAGGGAAGGTAGAGGCGGTCACCCCCCTCCTCTTTGGCCCGGGCCATCAACTCCATCGCCTGGCCCAGCAGGTCTGTTTCACTGGCGGCAGTCTGGGGATAGCAGCTGCCTCCTGCGCTCCAGGTCGAACTCCACTCCCGTCCTCCGGCACTCGATGGATGGGCCCCCAGTTCCTCTTTCAGCCGCTTGTGGATTCGGGGCAAGGTCCGCGTTTCTGCATCAATCAACAGAAGGCCGATCGAGGATGGAGACAATGTCGTGACAACGTCCGTAGCGCGGACCTGGCGGGTAGCCACTTCAGCAATGCGCTTTGTCAGAACCGAATCGACTTCGGCCGGACGAAGGTCGGGAGTCATGCAGACGACCGAAATAGAATACTGCAGCCTTCTTGCTTTTGGAACCTCAAGGTGGAGAAGGATCCTGAACAGATCTTCTTCCACGAAGTTCCGAAATTCCCGGGAGGGCCGATTGGCGCTGGGTGGCCGTTGATCGGTCATTGCTTCCACCTTTCGCGTTGGCGATTGAAGCTGGCTGATCGGCATCGCTTCTATGTCCTATCGTGAGCGAGTGGGGGCACCTGAACCACCGGAGAGCAGCAACTTTCCTGCCAGCTCGGACCCTAGCAAGTCAGCCGTCATCTTCTAAGAACCATTAAAAATGAACTCGATTAAGCATAAGTTGAAAGGAACACCGGGTCCTTTCGACAGATCCTAAGTCCGTTGCTGTCCGTTCATACCCGATCATACTGTTCAGACCTCTGTCGGGAGGCGGACACACCCACCAATCAATCCTGCCGATGAGTTTCCGCACACGCGTCCAGACTCCTTTCACGCTCTACCTCACTACTTTTCCTTCGACGCTCCCCCGCCCAGGCTCTTCTGGACGTCCTCCC
>CAYRZF010000023.1:11324-17856 GCA_964428805.1 uncultured bacterium
GAGGGGGCTGCCTCCGATGGCGCCGATGACGGCCCCGCTCGCCGCGCCGATCGCGCCGCCGCTCAGGGCGCGCTGCTGCCGGGGCGTCATGTTGGCGCACCCGGTCATCGCCACCAGCACGAGCACAAGCGTGAAGCTCACAAGTCGTTTCATTTGCTCTTCCCTCCCTTTTCCGCCCTCAGCGCGGGGAGCACGACTGCCTGGAAGATCGTGTCCACCACCGGCCGCTTGACCTGATCCGGGTAAGTCTCGTAGTAGGCGTCAACCTGTCGCACGACGTCGTTGATGGGCTTGCCGGCAAGGCCTTTGACCAGCAGGGGGATGAAGCTCTTGGTTCCGGCCGGCTGGGGCCCGGTCCGAGCCCGCTCGTATTCCACCAGGTTGCCGATCCCCCACACGAAGGCGACCTTGGCGTCGGGCGACATGGTCTGCCAGAGTTCGCCGGTGAGGAGCTCGGGCGGGCGCTCGGCGGATCCGACAATGCCCCATATCAGAAGCCACAGCAGGAGAACGAGCCCCCCGAACGTCGAAACGACGAGCGTCCTGTTCATCATTCCCCTCCGTCTCACTTGCCCCGGCCGCCGCCGTGGCCGCCGACCCCTGAGCGGTCGATGCCGGCGCCCGACATGGACCTATCGCCCTGCCCGTAGGCGTAGCCACGACCGTGCTCACTCACGCCGCTGACCCGCCCGGCGTTGGCGCCCCGGTCGTTCGTTGCGTTGTCATCGAGGTGGCCCTTTCCGGGCTTGCCGGCGGCGTCCGGCTTCCCCACGACTTGGGTCCGGCCGCTCCCGTTGGTGATCGTCGTGCCGGACATACTCGACTTGCGGCTTACCAGTTGTCCCAGGTTCTTCACATCTGACGGAATCTGCTCGTTCGCCTTCATGCCCTTGAAGATCTCGCCCCATCCCCGGTGCTGCTTCATCGAGGCGATCTGGTCGCGCGTCAGAGTCTTCTGGCCGGGGAACGAAACGGCAGGGCAGCCGCCCGCCTGGGCGTCGCAGAGTGCCTGGGCGATCTTCTGGTTGCCCGGCGAGAGTCTGTCAAAGGCGCTCGAGCTCGACATCTGCATGGGTGTCGTGGCGGTCTGAGCCCAGGCCGTCGCCACGGTCAACCCGACCAGCACGATGGCTGTCAGGAAGGCTCTCAGCATGGTTGGGTCCTCCTTCGCTACTTCTTCGCCGCCGGCGCTGCCGAGGGCGGCGTGACCTCGCGCCCCAGGACCGGCTCGTCGTCGAGCCTTCGTTCGGTCTGGATAATGATCTCCGCGGCCGTGGCCCGGTCCTTGAAGAACATGCCCTGCTTGGCATTGACGCGCATCCGGGTTGTCTGCGACGTCACCCGGTCGAGCTCGATCTCGATCGTGCGGTCACCGGCCTGGGCCACGATCTTCCGGCCGGAGTCGGTGGGCTGGTTCTCCTTCACCTCCATGTCCATCCGCTTGAGCGTCTTGAGCGTGGCCGCCCGGAGGCCCTCCTCGGGCGCGGTGAAGGTCTTGTAGGCGATGCTGTCCAGGGTGTAGGAGACCCCCGTGCCGGCACTGACCCCGGCCCCGACGCCGAATAGCGTGAGCCCGGCGGCGGCGCAGCCCGCGGCGCCGACCAGGGTCATGACCACCAGCCCGACCGGCAACCAGCGCGACATCAACTGGTGTACCTCCGCCCCCGCATGCAGGTGCGATAGGCCTCAACGTAGCGCGCGTCGTTCTTGTTGGCCTCGTTGACGCCGTAGAGCGTCCCCGCGGTTGCGCCGACGATCCCGCCGATCGCCGCGCCCTTCCCGGCGCCCTTGCCACCGCCGGCGATCGCGCCGCCCGCGGCGCCGACACCAGCCCCGAGCACGCCGCCGATTGCCGCATCCTTCAGCAGCTCGGTCGTCTTGTCACCGGAAGCGGACTTGGCGTACTGGTTACAGGCGTCGATGTCGGCCGCCGTCGGCGTGACCGCGACGTGACGCACCCCAGAGGCCACTCCCGCCGGTCTTGCCGGCTCTTTGCCGGTCCAGTTCGCCACGACCAGACCGGTCACCAGCGCCGTGACAATCACGAGCGCCATCCCGATCGCGGTCATCTTCCAAGGGTTCCAATTGATATCCGCCATATGCGTGCCTCCTTTCAGACGGTGGATCGCTGTCTCTGACGAGACGCCCCCGCCGCCAGTGCCAACCGTAGCCGGGAGAGTTCCACGGGTTTTTCCAGAACCGCCAGGACTCCCTGAGCGGCCAGGTCCCCCGGCACGTCCTCCACGCAACTGGCGATTATGATCCCGCATACCCCCGGGGCGCCCCGTCGCGTGAGGCGAAGTAGGTCCAGCACCGTGACCACGACGTTCCTGCTGGGCGGAAGATCCGCATCGAGCAGCAGGACATCAAAGGGCTCGGAGGAGAGACGCGCGAATCCTGCCGGGATGTCCTCGGCCACGCTCACCTCGTGCCCCTCGGCGGACAGGATCGCCCGCAGGCCTTCCCGGGCATGAGGCTCGGGTTCGACTACCAGGATGCGCATCTCATTCCTCTCCTCCTTGCCACGTGGAGGAGAGCAACCCCCGTGCCCACACGACGGCAGGGGCTAACTGCTGGAAAAATCGCAGGTTGGGATCAGCCCGACCGCGAAGGAAGGTAAGATTTACCGAGTACTTTTTACTTTGTTAGGGCGGCGAGATCGTCGCTCAGGGCCTGCGCCTTGCTCGCCAGGTTCACCGCGCGCTGGTAATCCCGCACTCCGAGGGCGCTCCGGGCCTGGTCCACAAAGTCTTTCGCCGTGAGGAGCATCTCTTTCTGCTGCGGCTTCATCTGCCGCCCTTCCAATTCCCTCAGCAGGCGATCCACCTCGCCGATCTTCCGCCTCGCGTCCTCCATGAGGCGCTGCTCTTCCTCCGGCGACAGTTGGGGCCTGAGCGGCGGGGCCGGCGGCGAGGGGGAGGGCGCGGGTCGCTCGGGCGGGGGGGCAGGAGGCTTGAAGACGGCTTCGATCTGGGCGCAGCCAGACAGGAGGACGAGGACCAGCACCAGAAGGACGCCCCGCTTCATAGGGCGGCCCGAGCCGGCGGCCCGGGCAGCGTCAGGATCATGGTCGTGCCCCGACCCACCACCGATTCCACGTCGATCCGGCCGTCGTGCATCTGCATGATGCGGTAAACGAGGGAGAGCCCGATGCCAGAGCCGGTCGGCTTCGTCGTGTAGTAGAGCCGGAAGATCCTGTCGAGATCTTCCGGCGGGATGCCAACGCCCTCGTCGCCGACGCGCACCTCGATCGCCCCGTCGGGACCGCGCCGAGATGCCAGCGTCACCGTGCCGCCTTTGGGCATCGCCTGAATGGCGTTGGTCACCAGGTTGGTGCACGCCTGCTGGAGGAGCTCGGCGTCACCTGCGACCGGCGGAAGATCCGGGGTTGGGTCGAGGGCAATGCGGGCACCGGCCTGAGTCGCCTCGGGCGCCATGAGGTGCGAGACCTCTTGGAGCAGGGCGTTGACGTCCACGCGCCCCAGGCGCAGCTCCTGGGGACGGATGAACTTCAGGAAGCCCTTCACCACGCGGTCCAGCCGCTGGATTTCCTGCGCGATCACCTCCAGATTCTCCCGAACCTCAGGTTGCCTCCCCTCGAGCCGCGTCTTCAGGAGCTCGAGATGGATGCGCATGGCATTAAGGGGATTTTTGACCTCGTGAGCCACTCCCGAGGTCAGCCGGCCTAGCGCTGCGAGCTTCTGCGAGTAGGTCACCAGAGACTGGACCGCTCGCACTGAATCGAGGTCCTTGAGGGCCAGTACCCCGCCCCCGGCCTGTTCCCCATCCGGGATGCGGTAGCTCGAAACGGCCAGCTCCCGAGTCTCGCCGCCGGGGCGCGGGACCTTCATCGCCACGTTGCGGCGCTCGGCACCGCCGTCGAACAGCTCCCCCACCACAGGGACGAGCGGGTGCTCTCCCGGCAAGAGCGCGTCCAGAGGCTGGCCCACCATCGCGTCCAGCCGCCATCCGAGTGCCGCTTCCGCCGCTTGATTACAGAACACCACCTCGCGCTTCCCGTTCAGGAAGATCACGGCATCCTCGAGGCTGTTGAGAATGCCCTCCATCCCCGCCTTCTCGCTCCGCCACTGCGAGTGGTCGGCCTGTACCCGCTCTCCCAGCTGGTTCACGCGCGCTGCCAGTTCCCCCAGCTCGTCGTCCCGGGTCAGATCAACGGTGGCGCCATATTCCCCACGGGCCAGGCGCTCCATCCCCTGGGCGATCTTCCTAAGGGACTGAAGCAGGACGTGCCCCGCGCCGAGACCGACGGCCACCGCGATCACGAGTGCGCCTGCTGCCAGAGCCAGGCTGTGAACCACCGCGCGGGCGACCTCTTGGCGGAGAAGGCTCGTGGACACCGCGACCCGCACCGTCCCGAAGGGACGCTCCCCCAGCCGCATGGGCAGCTGGGCTTCGTAGACCTGAGGTTCGCCCACCATGGAGACGACGGTCCGCGGCGCCCCCCAGGTCAGCACAGTTTCCAGGCTTTCGCGCGCCGGCAGGGGCTTCCCCTCGAACACCGGATTGCTGTGGACGACGATTTGGCCGGACGGGTCCACGATGGCGGCGTAGACGACGGTATGGGAGTAGCCCACCATCCCCTCGAGCAGGGCGCGGATCCCGGGGTCGCGCCGGAGGGTCGCGAGGGACGGCGCGGGCGATGCGGCGATGACCCGCGAGCTCTGATGGTAGAGCTGCCTCGCGAGCAATTCGCCCTCCGCCGCCGCGGAACGAAGCGTGATGCGGGCGACGCTGGCCAGATGGGCGACGGTAGACACCGCCACCACGAGCAGCACAGCCGTTGTGATCGCCAGGACTTCGCGCGCGCGGAGCGTCAGGCGCATTCGGTCACTTGTTGTACTTGGCCAGTTTGTTGTGGAGAGTCTTCAGGCTGATACCGAGCAGTTCCGCCGCGCGGGTCTTGTTGTTCCCCGTCTGCGCCAGGGTGCGGAGAATGAGCTGTCGCTCCGCCTCTTCGACGGTGGTCCCGATGGGGAGCAGCACGTCGAGTCCCTCTCGAGCCGCTGGCGCTGACGGCGATAGGGACGTCAGAGCGAGCGGGAGCTGCTCCGAGCGGATGAGGTCGTCCGGGCACACAATTACCGCGCGCTCCATCACATTCCGCAGCTCGCGTACGTTTCCCGGCCACCGGTGCCGACGGAGAAGCTCCAGTGCCCGTTCGTCCACACCTCGGATGCTGCGCCCGTGGCGTTCATTGAACTCCTGGAGGAACGTTTGAATGAGTTCGGGCAGATCCTCCATCCGCTCTCGGAGTGGCGGCAGGACGATCGTGAGGACGTTGAGACGGTAGTAGAGATCCTCGCGGAGGAGGCCCGCCCTGACCGCTTCAAGCGGATCCCGATTGGTGGCCGCGATGACCCGAACGTTCACCTGAAGCTCCGTCTTCCCGCCCAGGCGCCGAAATTGCCCCTCCTGCAGGACGCGAAGGAACTTCACCTGCGTTGCCGGTCGCATTTCGGCCACTTCGTCCAGGAACAGCGTCCCCCCGTCCGCCAGCTCGAAGCAGCCCTGGCGCCGTTCCAACGCCCCTGTGAAGGCTCCCTTCTCGTGTCCAAAGATCTCGCTCTCCAAGAGGGTCTCCGGAATGGCGGCGCAATTGACGGCCACGAACGACCCCTTTCGGCGCGGTGAAAGCTCGTGAACCGTCCGCGCAACCAGGTCCTTACCGGTTCCGCTCTCGCCGGCGAGGAGGAGGGTGGCATCGGTCGGAGCGGCCACATCGAGCTGGCGCATGGTCTCCTGCATGGCGGGAGAGCTCCCCACGACCTGACCGAATGCACCCCGCTGCCGAAGTTGGCGGCGGAGGAGCTGCACCTCCCGCACCGTCTCGGTGCGTTCCACGGCCTTGTCCAGCATGATCCGCAGCCGCGCGGGGTCTACAGGCTTGGTCAGGTAATCGTAGGCGCCGTCCTTCATGGCCTGGACCGCACTCTCGATTGTTCCCTGACCGGTCAGGATGATCACCGCCGTCCCCGGACAGGCCCGTCCGAGTTCGGCCAGCAGCCCCATCCCGTCAAGGTGGGGCATGACAAGATCACTGATCACGACGGAAGGAGGCCGTTCGGCGACGCGCTCGAGGGCCTCTCCGCCATCGACAGCGACACTGACGTCATACCCCCAGGCGGTGAGGAGATCCTGAAGCCCCTTCCGAGTCGTCGAGTCGTCCTCTACGACGAGAACTCTGTGTGGCACGTGGGAGCACTCCACCTGGCTTAGGCAACCTTGGTTGGAACGCAGAGCGTGGCGAAAATCATTCTAGCACGCTCACCGATCTTCGGCACCCGGTAGGAGGTTTTACGAGGCTTCTTTCACAAGTTCATGACCCCTCATTTTTTTGACGAGCTCCTCGAAGGAAGAGGTGCGAATGATCTGGTTGAACTGCGTGCGATAGTTGCTGACCAGGCCGACGTTCTCGACCAGCACGTCATAGATCAACCAGCGATCTCCATACTGCATCATCCGATAGTCGATCGATACCTCCTTGCCTTGTTTCGTGAGGAACTTTGTCCGC
>CAYRZF010000023.1:17956-26240 GCA_964428805.1 uncultured bacterium
CATCCGATAGTCGATCGATACCTCCTTGCCTTGTTTCGTGAGGAACTTTGTCCGCGCCTTGTTTCGTGAGGAACTTTGTCCGCACGATCGCCTGGTTGCCGTCGATCGAATCGCCGGAGTAGGTGATCTGCTCGCCGCTATAGCGCTCGACTATCGACATGTATCTCCGCTCAAGCCTCCTTTCCGGTTCTTCTCAGCCGGAATGCACCCCGGGGGATCACTCAGTTATTGCCTTCCTCACAGGCGTGCGCTCTTTGCCTTTTTGGATTTTGGGAAATCCAGAGGAGAGCCCCTGGAACACTTGGGCGGGGTGGATAGGTGCCTGCCTACCCGACCCCGCCCGGCAGGCTTACATCTTCTTTTCGAGCTTGACTCCTACCACCTTTGCCGCCTCCTCGGCTTTGGCCACCGACTCGGCATGCCGCTCCGCATCATGGAGCTTCTGGGCTTCCGCGATGAGGGCTTTCCCCTGTGTCACTTTGGGATCATCCGCCTTCATCTTCGCGACCGTCTCGTTCAACTGCTTGATCAGGAGTGGGCACTGACTGGCCATGGCAGGGCTGACCGTCAAGGCTAGCCCAACGAGTCCGATCACCAGTCCTTTCATCAGCAATCACCTCCTCCGGGATTGAAGTTGCTGGAACTTTGCCCATGAGCTCCAGCAACCTCCGTGCCAGGGAGATGGGCTCGACCTTTCAGCCAGCACTTCTCGAGTCTTGGATTCTTGTTCGGACTCTCCCGTGCCGCTTTTGAGGGAAACGCCCTTGTAAGATCTACAGAGTAGGAAGGTAAAATTTACCTGGGCAAAGAAACCGAGAGTCTGCGAATGTACCTGTAAGCTTTACTCGCGACGATGTAAGATTTATGTCCACGGTAGGCATGTCCCTTGCTACAACACTTCCCGAACTCTGGGGTTGATCCTCGTGTTCCTCTTGGACATCGCCTCCGCACGGAGACCTCTCGCACCTGAGAGCCTTTGGCTGGGTATCGAGGAAGGGAAGGTCCTGGTTAGGACCGAGTGAGCAAGGCATGAAATTTACCTTTCGCCTCCTTGGAGCAATCTGGATCTCAACGCTGGTCGTCGTCGCCGGCTTCGCATTCTTTCAGATCCGTGAGGAACGCCAGAGGCTGACGAATGATCTGGAACGCCAGGCCGCGCTCCTCGGCGAGGGCTTGAAGGATGCGGTTGAGCCCGCCCTTGCCCGCAGCTCCTCGGCGGACATCCGCAAGCTCCTCAACAAATTCGCCCGACCTGACCGAGGTCTTGCGGTGTACGACAAGTTTGCGAATGTTATCGTGACGACCCCGGACCTGGCGCTGGTTCCCTCGCCCCCCCTGCCAGAGGTGACCGAGGTGATCGCCGAAGGCCTTGCCGTAGCGGGTTTCAGGAGCCTCAACGGCAGGCTGCTGTATGTGTATGTGAGCCCCCTCCTGAGCGGTGACAGGCCCCTGGGTGCGCTCGCCGTCTTTCTCGACGCGTCCCACCTCCGGCGAGCCGAATGGGAGCGCTGGCGCTATAACGCCATCCGCTTCGTCGTCCTCACCTTCGTTCTCTCCCTCACCGCTCTGTTCATCATCAGGATGAGCATCACGCGGCCGCTCCAGAACATGGCCCGGTGGACCAGGACAGTGAGACGACGACACTCCATTGCGCCGCTGAGGCTCGCGGACACGAGTCTCTTCGGCCCGATGGCGCGCGAGGTGGCGGTTCTGGCCCAGAGCCTCCACCGGGCCCGAGCGGCGGCAGCGGAGGAGGCGGCCCTACGCCTTGCGGGAGAGACGCTCTGGACCGAAGAACGCCTCAGGCAGTTCGTCAAGCTCCGCCTCGGCGAGTCCCCGCTCTTGGTCGTGTCGAACCGCGAGCCGCTGCGACACGTCAGGAAAAACGGGCAAATCCGGGCGGAGACGCCGGCGAGCGGTCTCGTGACCGCGATGGACCCCGTGATGCGTGCCTGTGGCGGGGTGTGGGTGGCCCACGGCAGTGGCGACGCCGACCGGGAGATGGTGGACTCCCGTGGGCGGCTCCGTGTGCCGCCCAACGATCCCCGCTACACGCTGCGGCGAGTCTGGCTGTCGAAGGAAGAAGATGCGGGCTACTACTATGGCTTTGCCAACGAGGGACTCTGGCCGCTCTGCCACATCGTCCATACGCGGCCACAGTTCCGCCCCAACGATTGGGCTCAGTACCGGGCGGTGAACGAGAAGTTCGCCGCCGCCGTGCTCGAGGAGGTTGCGGGGACGGAGTGCCCCCTGATCCTTATCCAGGACTACCACTTCGCGCTGCTGCCCGCGCTGATCAAACGGGAGCGCCCCGACGCCCGGACCGCAATCTTCTGGCATATTCCATGGCCAAACTTCGAAGCCTTCAAAATCTGCCCCTGGCAGGACGATCTCCTCCTGGGGATGCTGGGCGCGGATCTCATCGGCTTCCACACGCAGTATTACTGCAACAACTTTCTGGAGACCGCCGAGCGCGCCATCGAGGCCCGCGTCGACTGGGAACACTTCTCGGTGAGCCGGGGTCAGCGCACGACCTACGTCAAGCCCTTCCCGATCAGTGTGGCCCCCGTGTTTGTCGAGGACCCGCCGAAGGTGTCGCGGCGGGCCCTGTTCGATCAGTTAGGAATTTCGGCAGACTTTCTCGGCGTCGGTGTCGAGCGCCTGGACTACACCAAAGGGCTCCCCGAACGGTTCCGAGCGCTGGGTCGGTTCTTTGAGCGCTTCCCCGAGTACTGCGAGCGGGTCGCCTTTGTCCAACTGGCGGCGCCGAGCCGGAGCACGATCCAGCGCTACCAGGAGCTCGAGGCCGAGGTGGACCGGACGATCCGGGAAGTCAATGGCATGTTCCAGACCAAGCGGTGGCGACCCATTACATATCTCAAGCGTCACCACGAGCACCGCGACATCTGGCCCTTCTACCGCCTTGCTGACTTCTGCATGGTCACCTCGCTGCATGACGGGATGAACCTGGTCGCAAAGGAGTTCATCTCGGTGCGCGACGACGACGATGGCGTGCTCATTCTGAGCAAGTTCACGGGCGCTTCCTCGGAGCTCCGGGACGCCTTGCTGGTGAACCCTTACGACCTGGATGGGATGGCCGAGGCGATCCGGGACGCAGTGGAGATGCCGCCGGAGGAGCGGCGGGCGCGTATGGCGCGGATGCGCCAAGTGGTGCGGGAGCACAACATCTATCGCTGGGCCGGCCTCCTCCTCGAGGAACTGACACGCCTCTCGGTAGAACGGGCCGGGGTCGCGGACGTCTGACGGAGGCGGGAATCCGCGTGACGCTTCGCGCCGCCGTGAAAGAAGGCCTAGAGCGACGCGGCGCCTTGATCCTGCTCTCGGACGTCGATGGCACGCTCGCGCCGCTCGTGGACCATCCCCATGCCGCGCGCCTCCCCCGGCGCACCCGCGCGAGCCTGGCCCGCCTGGCTTGCCACCCCCGGGCCCGCATCGGGATTGTCTCGGGACGGAGTCTCCGGACGCTCAAGCGGCTTGTCCGCCTCCCGGGTGCCGCATACGCCGGTTGCCACGGGCTCGAGATTGGCTGGCGCGGGGTCCGCTTCCGCCATGCCAGGGCGGCGGCGCTGTTGCCCCTGCTCAGGCGAGTCACCCGGGAACTGAGGCGGAAAACCTCCGGGTACCGCGGCATCCTCGTGGAGCCGAAGGGCCTGACGGTGAGCCTTCACTACCGTGTCGCCGACCCTCACACCGTTCGCGCGATTCGGGAAATCGTCCGCCGCATCCTCGTGGACGCCCCCGCCCTGGAGGTTCTCCCCGGGAAGAAAGCGCTCGAGCTGAGACCGCGGGTCGCCTGGGCAAAGGGCCAGGCCGTGCGGATTATTCGGGATCTGCTAGCAAAATCCCTCGGCCATCACTCCCCCCTGACTCTCTACCTCGGCGACGACGAGACCGACGAGGACGCCTTTCGGGCTCTCCGGGGCCGGGCGTTATGCGTGGCCGTGGGGCGTCGTCGTACCCAGGCTGCCTACCGGGTAAGCGGCCCGGCAGCCATCCAGAGCCTGCTGGCCTGGCTGGTGAAGATCCTCAGGTGAATCTGCGTGCGATGGCTGTGGGGCACGTTCGCGCCAGCGACTTCGCCATCGTGTGGCCACTGAAACATGGGGGTCGTGGCGATCAGTCAGGCGGTGAGGTGAACCAGGAGGGAGAGGTAGTCGCGGAGGTGCCGGGTGATGAGAAAATTCCGCCGCACGTGCTCCCGCCCGGCCTCCCCCATCTTCCGCATCAGCGCGGGGTTGCTCAGGAGATATCGGATCCGGTAGGCGGCGCCCTCTACCGAGTTCACGGTGTATCCCGTGACGCCGTAGAGGATCTGCACGGTGATCCCCCCCGTCGCGCCGCCGATCACGGGTTTCCCCTTCCACATCGCCTCGGCCACCGTCAGGCCGAACCCCTCCCGCGTGGACTTCTGGATGACGATCGTAGCCGCGCGCTGGAGCGCGTTGATCTGGAGGTGGGCGTTGGACGGCAGGTCGAGCACGGAAATGTCGGGATCCCGTCCCGCGGCGTCGCGCACTTCGGCGAGCACCTGGGCGCCCTCGGGATCGTCGGTCGCGCCGCCCCCCGCCAGCACAAGCCGCACGTCGTGGTAGCGCTTCACCAGCCGGTAGGCGTTGATGACGCCGATCGGGTCCTTGAACCGGTCGAAACGCGAGACCTGGAGGAGGATCGGCTTGTCGGTCGGAACCTGGAGGGCGCCGAGGATCTTCGCGATCTCGCTCCGGGTCATCCGCCGGTTCTTCTCCGCCAGCGGGTCGATGGAGGGATAAACCAGGAACTGCGGGATCGGGAGCTGCTGCGCGAAGGCGGGCAGAGAGAAGACGGCGGCGTCGTACCGGAGCACGTACCGTCGCAGGAAGGCCCAGGCGCGGCGCTGAGGAGTCGCGAGATCAATGTGGCAACGCCACACCCACTTCCCCTCCGGCGGCCGGCTCTCGATCATCGCTGCCGGCTGCGGATCGTGGATCAGCACGAGGTCGCCCGCCGGCCTTAGGCGCTCGACGTTCGCCCGGTTCACCTCGATGTAATGCTCCAGCATCGCCTCGGTGAACACCTGTTCGGTGCCCTGGAGCGCGTTATGGAACGCTTTGGTGGTGGCGAAGAACTCCGGGTCGCCCTCGATGACCTCCCAGCCCGCCTTGATCCCGAGGTCACCCAGGATGGGCACGAGCCGGGAGAGAATTTCGGCGACGCCTCCGCCGAAGCGCGTCGAGTTCACGTGGAGGAAGCAGCGCCCGCGCGCCCGCTCGGCGAGGCGCAGCAGAAAGTCGATGGTCCCTTTCGGGGCCACCTTCCGGTAGGCCTCGATGGTGAGCGCGTTAGCCGGCACCGGCGGGCGCCTCCCCTACCGGCACCGCGTCGAGGAGCCGGAGCATGCGGGTGCGGATCTCTTCCAGGCCGCCCAGGTAGGGGTTGATCCGCGCGATCTCTTCCGCCAGGGACGGGAGCCCCACGCTCCGCTCGATCCAGTCGGCGAAGTCCCCGCGGGGATGGCCGCGCCGGATCCTGGATTCCAACGCATGAAAGTAGATCGAGCTGGCATCCACCTCGGCGAGGCACTGGCGGAATTCGGCGAGCGTGCGCGCTGCCAGCCCCGTGGGGACTTCGATCATGTGGGACTGGACGAAGAAGAACGGATCCCCGAACACGACCCGGGGCACGGGATGGAGGGTCGCAATGTGGTGGTCGATGACCGACACGAGCTCCTCCCGCAGCGCCTCCAGGCTTCCGAGGGCGAACGGGTCCACCACGGCCAGGCGCTCACCGAGCACCTGGTCCCGCACCTGGAAGGCCACCCAGTTTGCGAAGTCGTTCGGGTAGGCGCCCGTGACCTGGTGGTGGCGGAGGAAGACGCTGTGGGTATGGTAATAGACCGACCCGAGCGGGGCCCGCTCCAGAACCTCCATCAGCTCCCGCTCGTCCCGGGCGCGCAGGCCCAGAATCTCACTGAGCTCGATGCACCCGAAAAAGACAAAGGGGGCTGACGACGACATGGCCGATAAGGGTATTATAGGCGGCGTGAAGCGGTTCTTCATTCTGTTCTGACGGCGCCTAGCCAGATCCTCCCGGCGGCTCCCTCCTGGATCTTTTCCTCAGGCTCTTCTCCGGCAAATCGCCAGGGTCGTTGCAACCCGGGGGTCTCCTTGCGCATCAAAAGTCCTGGAGGTCCGACCGGACCGCATCCGAAGAATTTCCCCGAAAGAAGGAGGCAGACATGGCGGAAGTCGAACGGATCAGCGTCCAGGAAGCGCGTCGCAAGGCTACGTCCAACCAGGCGCTTCTGGTGTGCGCCTACGACGACGAGGCCAAGTACAACAAGGTCAATCTCGGCGGGTCCCTCTCGTTCGCGACGTTCCGGTCCAGGCTTTCCTCCCTGCCGAAGAACCAAGTGATCATCTTCTACTGCGCTTGACCCGCCGAGGCGAGCGCTGCCGGTCAGGCAGCAAAGTACCAGGCGCAGGGCTTCACCAACGTCAAGGCCCTCAAGGGAGGCGTCGAAGCCTGGAAGGCGGCAGGCTACCCGATGGCCGCCTGAGAGCGTCCCGAGGATCAGACATGGCGAAGATGCGAGCGGTTCAGATCCCGCGCGCGAACGGACCCTTCGAGCTGGTCGAGCGCGACATTCCCGAGCCCGGACCGGGGCAGGTGCGCCACCCCCCACAGGGAACGCTTTCCTGAAGCGCGAACTGACACAACGGCGGGCGGGATGACACCCCCCCACGCGCCTCGGCAATAATTTACATAAGTTACCGATCACTCGTGTCTGGCATATCTCTTGCGGCAAATCCCTCAGGAGTAGCAGGCTCACAGGAGGAGACTCTGATGCCTATGACCAAGACCGAAGCGGTGTCGCGCGCGGCCTCTCTGTCGTTTGGGCTGACGGCGGTGCTTCCACTATTGATGTTCGCCTACACCCTGGTTCGCTTGAATGGCCTCCCGGAAGTCGTGGACCAGATTACCCTCGGCTTCGCTCTGCTGATAGCGCTACTGGGCTTCTACATTCTCAGGGTAATGGTCACCCGGGTGTGCAATCTGCTCCAATTCGTAGGCAGGGCCACCGAGCAGGGGGAAGTTCGCGTTCCCGGGATTGGCAGGATCTAGGGATTCCACGGCCCGCAGGTCTCTAGCGTAATCAAAGGACAGCAGGGTTAGCCAATCCGTTGAGAGGTTGGTGAGTCCTGGCATCCCTGTTGCTCGCAAGGTGCTGGGGGGACAGAGGGCTGATGAAGCCAGCCGACACTCTGCTGTTAGGTGTAGCCGTTCTCGCCGCGGTGCTCTTCATCGGTGGCGTGATTGACGTATTCAGAGCTCCCGTAAGTCGCCGGCGCCGTCGGCGGCGAAAGTCCGACCCTTCCGGATCGTTGCCTCGGCGACGAAAGGGGACCCTCCGCGACGAATCACATGTCCTCACGCTCCGGTCGGTGGATGTTCCCGCCTGGCTAGTGTTCACAAGGCCTGCCCCCGCTCGGCACAAGGCGTCTCCGGAGCACGCAGGGGCGGAGTTGACAGAAGCTGTCCCGACGCTGAGCTCCCGTTCCCGGCTATTTGTGGCCTCCACAGTCTGTCTCGCCGTAATCCTGGGGATGTTCCTGCTCCGAGGTGGCGGAGCCGTGTCGGTCCAGCCGCCCGAACTCTCGGACCTGGGTCCAAGGCGGCAGGCGGCAGCGCTGGCAGCCCGAGGCAACTACGAGGGGGCGTGGCGGCTCTATTATCAAGCGCTCCAGGCGACGCCAGAGGACGTCTCGCTCTGGTACGGTCTGGGCGTGACGCTCAGCCACCTCAATCAGCGGAAGGAGACGGAGCAAGCGTTCCAGTACGTCGTGCGCCACGGTCGGCGCGGCTCCGAGGAGGTACGGCTCGCCCGACGGTGGCTCGTCCGCAGCGGCGTTCTGGGTGAGCCGGTCGCGTTCACTACGGGCCCCGAGCCAGCGCTGGCCGCCCGCGGCGACGCAGCGACGGTGAAAGGTAAGGTGACCTGGGGCGCCCCTGAACCGAATGGACCGCCCATGCGGGTCCAGCTCCTCCTCGCGGGGTTAAGCGGAGCTGCCGAAGGCAAGCGCCTCCGCACGCGGGCGGTGCTCGGCGCGTCCTATCGGTTCGAGCGCGTGCCTCCGGGATCGTATCGCCTGATCGGTGAGGCGGCGGGGCAGCACGTATGGGACCTTACGCTCACCGTGGAGGACGGCAAGGAAGTCATCCTCGACCTCGGAGAAGACAACAGCAGCAACTCGATCGTCTCGGTCTCCCGGTAAGCCAGCACCGA
>CAYRZF010000024.1:0-5948 GCA_964428805.1 uncultured bacterium
AGTGCAGTCCGGCCTACTGGAGCTCCGGCCGGCAGACGGAGCGGAAGTTGCACCAGCGGCAGATCCGGAGCTCCTCGGTCTTCTCGAAGTTGTCCTCCAGCGCCTGATTGGCGGCCGCGTCCGCGAGATAGGCCTTCATCGCCCGGATCGAGAGCTGGAAGTGGCCGCGGATCTCCTCGAGTTTCGCCGCGTCCCAGGGGTGCGGGTGCACGGTGGCGTCCCTTAAATTGACGGCGAGGAGGTCGACGCGCTCGGGGTCCACGCGCAGCACCTCGCGGGCATACAGAGCGTAACATCCCAGCTGAAGCGCGCTTGAGTCCGGGTCGGGCGCCCCGGTCTTCCAGTCCACGAGGGCCAGCCGATCCCCCTCCGTCCAGTAGGCGAAGTCCGGCGCGCTGTAAACGGGTGTGCCCTCGAAGTCGAAGGCGCGGATCTCCTCGATCATGACCCAGCGCTCGCGGGGCGTCTTCCGGATGTCCGCGAGCAGGGGCAGGCGGTAGAAGTTGCGGAGGCACCGGACCACATGGTCGCGGAGCACCTGCCAGTCCTCGGGCTTGACCGGGATGCGGTGCTCGTGCTCGAAGAGGCCTCCGGCCTTGGGGTTGGTCCAGTACTGGCGCTCGTTGGAGGCCTTCCAGTCCCGGCGCATCCGTCGGACGGTCTCGTCCACGAGCCAGGCCTCCGGCAGGTCGCGTCCCTCGAAGAGCGCCCGGAGCACCCACTCGATCCCCTCGTGGACCACCTTGCCGGCCCACTGCTGGCGCGAGGAGAGTTGCTTCAGGACGTAGAGGGCGCGCACCTCCTTGGGCGCGTCCGCCTCCCAGCCGCCCCAGGCGCCGTAGTAGTGGTAGAAGTACTTCCGGCGACAGTCCTGGAAGAGGCCGTCGCGACTCCGCGACCAGGAAAACTCGTTGACGAGGTCGGGCATCGCCCACAGCATAACACCGACTACCAAACAAGATTCACTTCGCTTGACCAGCCGTGGAGGCCCGTGCTAGAGAAGGGGACACACATCACTCAAGGAGGTGCCCTTGCAGCCCCTCGAGAGAGAAGCTCTCAGCCGCAGAGATATCCTCAAGATTGGAGCCGCGACCGGAGCAGGCTACGCGGTCGCGGCCAGTCCGATCCTGGCCCAGGCCATCCGGACCGACGCCCAGGGCCTCGTGGCCCAGGACATCAAGCTCAAGAGCGGCAGCGACACGATCCCGGCCTACGAGGCCCGGCCGGCGGCCTCCGGCAAGTATCCCGTGCTCGTCGTCATCTCGGAGATCTGGGGGGTCCACGAGTACGTCAAGGACGTCTGCCGTCGGTTCGCGAAGGAGGGCTACTACGCCATCGCGCCGGAGATGTTCTCCCGCGAAGGCGGGGTTGCGCATCTCAAGGACGTCCAGGAGATCCTGAAGATCGTGCTGAACATCCCCAGGAGGCAGATCCTCCAGGACCTCAGCACGGCGGCGGATCACGCGCGCCGGCAGCCCGGAGCCCGCGCCGACCGCATGGGCGTGACCGGGTTCTGCTGGGGAGGGGGCACCACGATCCAGTTCGCGGCCCACTATAAGGACACGGGCGCCGCCGTCGTCTGGTACAGTCCGCTGGGGCGCGCCTACAAGGACGACCCGCCGAAGACCGGCTTCGACGTCGCCCAGGACATCCGGTGCCCGCTCCTCGGCCTCTTCGGCGAGGAGGACCAGAACCCGTCGCCCGTGGACGTCAGGAGGTTCGAGGAGCTCCTCAAGATGCACAACCGGAACGTCGAGATCGTGATCTACCCGAAGGCGGGGCACGCCTTTCACGCCGACTACCGGCCGAACTACCGACCCGAGGCGGCGAAGGATGCCTGGACCCGCTGCCTCGCGTGGTTCCAGAAGTACCTAAAGGCGTAACCCCGATGGCGTCCAAAAAAGACACGGTCAAGGTCACCTGCCCGCACTGCCAGGCGAAGCTGACGGTGGATCCTGCGCTCGAGGCCGTGATCGCCCACGACCCTCCCGCCCGCACCGGCCCGGCCCGGGATCTGGGCGCGGCACTGCAGTCCCTCCAGGGCGCCTCGGCGAAACGGGAGGAGGCGTTCAAGGAGAGCCTCAAGTCGGAGCAGACCAAAGGCCGGGTCCTCGACCGCAAGTTCCAGGAGGGGCTGAAGAAGGCCAAGGATTCCCCGGAGCCGCCGCCCCGTCGTCCCATCGACTTCGACTAGATGGGGCGGGGCGGCCTCCTGAAAGACCTCCTCAAGCGAGTCAGCCGCTCCTTCTACCTGTCTCTCGCCATCCTTCCACGCTCGGTCCGGACCCCCGTCGGGCTCGCCTATCTCTTCGCCCGGGCGGCGGACACCATCGCCGACACCCGTCTCATCAGCCGCGAGGAGCGCCTCCGTCACCTGGAGACTTTCCGTGCCGAGCTGAGAGAAGAAGGGCCATCCCGGCTGGCCGAGATCATCAGCGCGTGCACCGGCCCGAATCCCCACGCGGGCGAGCGCGAGCTGCTCCGACGGCTTCCCGACTGCTTCGCCCGCTATCGGGAACTCGAGCAGGCGGACCGGGATCGGGTGCGCGCCCTCCTCCTCACCATCACCGACGGGATGATCTGGGACCTCAAGACATTTCCCGGGGAGAACGATGGCGGACTCGTGGCCCTCGAGACGCGCCAGGAGCTGGACCACTATACCTACCTGGTGGCCGGCTGCGTCGGGGAGTTCTGGACGGAGATCCACGCGGCCCACCGCCCCCGGCTCGCCGCCTGGGACGTGGATGCGATGAAGCCGCAGGGCGTGAGGTTCGGCAAGGGGCTTCAGATGACGAATGTCCTGCGGGACCTGCCCCGGGACTTGAGGCACGGCCGCTGCTACCTTCCGCGCCAGGACCTGGCGCGGGTGGGCATCGAGCCAACAGATCTCCTGGACCCTGCGGCGATCTCGAAGGTGCGCCCGCTGATCACCGAGCTGCTGTCCCTCACCCTCGAGCATTACGCGGTGGGGTGGGCCTATACACTCGCGATCCCGCGCGGCGAGTGGCGGATGCGATTGGCCTGCTCCTGGCCACTTCTGATCGGCCTCAAGACGCTGGGCCTCCTGGCCGAGTCCCCGAACCTTCTGGACCCTCGCCAGGCGATCAAGATCCCACGCTCGGCGGTGTACGCGATCCTCACCCGCTCCCTTGTCCTCGTGTGGTCGAACAGCCGCCTGGCAGGCGAGGCGAAGCGGCTCCGCCTGCGAATCCCCGCAGGAAAGGACTACTCGGGAAGTTTGAGCTGAAGAAGGCCGGCGGGGTCGATGCGGGCTTGACGGAGGTGGGCGGCGAAGTGCAGATGCGGGCCGGTGGCGCGGCCCGAGAAGCCCACGCGGCCGATGATCTGCCCTCGCTCCACCCGATCCCCTTCGGCGACATCAGCCCGCTCCAGGTGGAAGTAGAGCGTGTAGAGCCCCAGCCCATGGTCAATCACGACCAGGCGGCCGGGGAAGAAGTACTCGCCTACCAGCGCCACCCGGCCCGCGTTGGCTGCCACCACGGGCGTCCCGGCATCGGCGGAGTAGTCAACGCCCGCATGAGGCGCTCGGACGAGACCATTAATGATGCGCCGCGCCCCGAACCCGTCGCCGGGATCACTGACCCCGACTGGTTTGGTGAACCGGCCTCGCCAGAAGCGTTCGGGGCTGATCGTCGCGTAGAGCGTCCGAAGGTGCTTTGACTCCTCCTCCACGCGTCTGAGCGTCGGCGCATCCAGTTCCACCATCTCCTTCGGCAGCGTCAGGCGTTGGACGGGGAATTTTCTCCCTCTCACCTGGAGCGTGCCCGATGCCTTGAGCGGCCGACCGCCGGCGTCCACCACGCCGACCCGCCACGTGACTGTGCCGGGCTTGACCTCCAGGTCCATCCCCGCCAGCGCCGCGTAGCCGTCGCCGTAGGGGAAGAACGTCAGCGGCTGTCCCGCGAGGCTCCCTTCCACAATCTTGGAGTCGGGCAGCCCGGTGAGAAAGACCATGGCCGCGTCTCCCGGATGGAGCACCCGAGGCTCCCACCGCACCGAGAGGGTCATGGGAGCCGCGGAGACCAGCAGGGCGAGGAGCACAGCGAGGCTCATAGCGCTATTGTACGAAGGGAACCGCCGGATCCGAAGGAATCTACCCCCTCACCTTCATCCTCTCCCCCCGAGGGGGAGAGGGCAGGGTGAGGGGGAATCGCTACTCCTTGGACGGTTCGGGACGCTGCTGGCGGAGGAACTGTTCGATCTCGGCGACCAGGTCGGAGGCAGGCGGGAGTTCCCCGTCGTGGGGCCGTTCGGGCTCCTCGTCCTCGAGGTCCCTGGCCTCGAGCTTCTTCACATAGGCGGCCACTTTCGCGTTGCGGGAGAGGATCTCGGAGAGGTTCTGCTCGAATTGCCTGGTCGCCTCCTCCAGGTCCGTCAAATCCAGCTCGGCGTTCATGAGCCCGAGCACGCGCCGGACCAGCGCCAGCGCCGCCTTGGGGTTTTCAATGCCGGAGACGTAGTGGGGAACATTGGCCCAGAGGCTTGCCGTCGTCATGCCCTGTTCACGGCAGGTCGTATTGAGCACCCCGACGATCCCCGTGGGCCCTTCGTAGCGGGTCGGGCGGATTCCGAGACGCGCCGCGAGCTCGGGATCAGACGCCGTGCCCACGAGCCGAACGGCCTTCGTGTGGGGCACCTCCGCCAGGAGCGCGCCGAGGGTCAGGACGACAGACACCTGGCAGGTCCGGGCCAGTTCCAGGACGATGGCGCAGTACCTCTTCCACTGGAGGTGCGGCTCGATGGCCACGCCGAAGATCACGTCGCGCGCGAGCTCCGGAGCCCGGGCGATGGAGAACTCGGTGGCGGGCCAGATGATTTCCCGCTCGGTCTCGGAGCCGGGCTTGAATCGCACGTGCGGCCGGGTGAGGCCGAAGTGATAGAACTCCTCGGGATCGATCCAGCCCAACTTCTCCGCGGACCACGCCTGGGCGAGGAACCGCGCCGCGGTGGTCGCCGACTCGGCGGCGTCGTTCCAGCCGCCGAACGCCATGATCAGGATCGGCCGGCGCAGGTTCCCGGGCAGCTCGTGGATGGTGAGCGGGCTCGCCATCGGTGGCGCCTTACGACCCCGTCTCGACGGGATTAGCCGGGTCGGCCTCCCACTCGTACCACGAGCCGGCGAAGTTCGCGGCCTCGGGATAGCCCAGGAGCTTGAGCGCGAACAGCCCGACCGAAGCCGACACGCCGGCATTGCAGTACGTAATCACGCGTCGGTCAGGCGTGACCCCGGCGACCTCGAACATTTTCCTGATCTCCTCCGGAGGCTTCCATGTCTTCCGCTCCGGATCGAGCAAGCGCCCCACCGTGACGTTGACGGCGCCTGGAATCCTGCCCTTCCGCTCGCCCCGCCCGATCTCGCCCACAAACTCTTTGCGGCTCCGGCAATCCACGAGCGCCGCCCCCCGATCGCGCATCGCGGCCCTGACCTCCGCGGCCCCCACCCGCCAGCCGGGCTGGACGCGCGGGGTAAACACCGCGGGCGGGTGTCGGAGAAGATCGGCCGTCGCCGGCCGTCCCTCGGCGAGCCATTTCACCCAGCCTCCATTGAGAAGGGAGACCTCCGCGTGGCCGTAGTAGTTGAGCGCCCACCAGAGCCTCGGCGCGATCGTTCCCGTATCATCGTACACCACGACCATATGACCGTCGCCGATCCCGAGGCGCTCCATGGAGCCCTTGAAGCGCTCGGGGCCCGCGAGCGTCATGTGGATGGGAGCGGTCGGCTCCACGATGTCGTCGGCCCAATCCAGAAACCCCGCGCCCGGGACGTGACTCTGCCGGTATGCCGCATGCTGGGCCACGTACCACGGCTTCGGCGCGTCCGGCGGTTTAATGACGCCCCGGATGTCCACGATCCGGACGTGGGGATCGGCCAGATGGTCAGCCAGCCAGTCGGTCTCTACTAAGAGGGCCTCGCGGTGAACGCGGCC
>CAYRZF010000024.1:6048-17114 GCA_964428805.1 uncultured bacterium
CCGAGCAGATCATCCAGCAATAGATGGGCGCTCGCTCGACAAGAGCGTGCGCTGCTGAAGCCTCCCTCAGGCGAAGAGCCTGAGGGCACGCCGCACCGACGGGAACCCGATCTTCCGATAGGGAAGCTGCCGCCGGGAAAACCAGCGGACCTCGGAGACGTCGCCGCCGTGGCGGAGGCGCCCCGGCGCGAGCCTCACCCGGTACACGGCTGCCAGGATCGGGAAGCCTGCGCGGCCATACGTGTCGTGAAAGAAGGCCAGGAACTTCGCCGATCGGATCCCCGCCCCGAGCTCCTCTCTGATCTCGCGCGCGAGCCCCCGTTCCGGAGTCTCTCCCGCCTCGAGGAATCCCCCCGGCAGATCCCACGTCCCGCGATAGGGCTCGCCGGCCCGGCGCCCCAGGAGGACCTTCCCGCCCCGAATCACCAAAGCGACCGCCGCAGGAATCGGGTTGCCATAGAAAGTCCACCCGCACCGGCGGCACTTCAGACGGGGACGTCCTTCCTGGCGGACGCGGCGCAGGCGCCCCCCACACGCCATGCAGAACCGGTAGCGCATCCGTCAGGGAAGGCTCCCCCTCACCTCTTCTCCTCTCCCCACTGGGGAGAGGTAGGGTGAGGGGGGGGAGAGGACCAAGGTGAGGGGGTGAGTGCGGCGCGGACGCGCTCGGCGATCTCGAGAAGGGCGCTGCCCGCCAGACTGTCGGCATGGTCCGCGAGAAAAGGAACCCCGCGGTCGCCGGCCGCCGCCAGGCGGGGATCGAACGGGATCCGCCCCAGGAACGGGATATCGAACTCGGCGGCCAGCGCTTCGCCGCGGGAGCCCTGAAAGAGCTCGCCGATGGCTCCGCACCGCCCGCACACGTAGCCCGCCATGTTCTCCACCAACCCGAGGACCGGGGCTGCGGTGGCTTTCGCGATCGTGATGGACTTCTTGACGACCAGATGGGAAACCTCGGCCGGAATGGTGACCAGCACCGTTCCAGACAGCGACGGCACGAGCCCGGCCACGGTGGGGAACCGATCGGTGCCAGGCGGAAGGTCAACGAGGAGAAGGTCCAGGGAACCCCAGGCCGTGTCGGCGAGAAATTCCCGGAGGGCGTTGGCCTCCATGTTGCCGCGCCAGACGTGGGACTCCGCCTGGGTCGGGGCTTCCCACGTCACGGGTGCCGCGTCCGACGGCAGGAGCAGGTCCATGGACATCACGCGAATCCCGTCAGCGCTCAACGCCGGCTGGACGCCGGCCTCAGTGACCTTCAGGGTCTGGCCGCGCACGCCGAGCATCCGCGCAATGGACGGGCCGTTCAGATCCGCGTCGAGGACGCCGACCGCCGACCCCTTCCGGGCAAACGCCGCAGCGAGATTCGCCGTCACCGAGGACTTCCCGACGCCGCCCTTTCCCGAGAGGATCGCGACGATGCGCCGGACGGCAGCCAGCCTGGCCTTGAGCCGGCTCTGCTGCTCCTCCACCTGGCCGACGATATTGGAGCCGCCGTCGCCGAGGATATCCTTGTACTTTTTCATCCCATGGCCTCTAGCAGCAGGTGCAAAGGGCACACACGCACACATTGGACCGGCACAGAGGGAGGCAGCAGCCACACCCGCAGTCGGGGGACTCCGCGCCGCAGGCTTCACCCTGAAGGGCCTCGACGCCCTCCTTGACGATCAATGGCAACATGGCCAGGGCGGCAAGCGGGTCCGCCCACCACCACCCGGCGAGGGCGTTGAGCCCCAGCCCCAGGAGGAGCGTGAGCGACAGGTACGCGCACACCAGGGTCTCCACGGCGTCGGCCGCCAACGCCTGACTGCCGAGCGCTCGCGCCACGGCCCGCTTCCGCATGGCGAGCAAGGGCATGACGATCACCGAGCAGATCGCTAATCCGATCCCGACCCAGCTCTCGCCGGAGGCTTCCTGTCGCCAGAGCTTGCCCGCCGACTCGTAGAAGACGTAGACCGCGAGAACCAGGAAGGTGAGCCCGACGAAGCGCAGCGCCGCTCGCTCCGCCCGTTCAACCTCGTCGTCGTGAGCGCCGGCCACCTCCCGCTTGAGCCGCCAGAGCACCATCAGCCCCGCCGCCGTTTCGATCACGCTGTCGAGGCCGAAGCCGACCAGCGCGATGGAGCCCGCCAGGAGCCCGGCCCCGATCGCGACGACCGCCTCCACGCTGTTCCAGCCGATGGTAAACCATTCCAGACGGACGCCGGTCCGCAGCAGAGAGTCCCGAGTGGCTCCAGGCCTGTGATCAACCCCCTCACAGGCGCAGCTCATACCCGGCGGCCCCAGGCGGCGCGCGCCAGCATGGCCATTGTCGCCAGGGTGAGGAGAAAGAAAATGCCCGCGCCGAGGCGCATCGGAACCTCAGCGTCGCCGGGGAGCGGGACGGTGGGGATCTTGGGCGCGAGCATGACCTGCCCTACCCCGAAGGCCCGGAAGGCCACGAGGAAGGTCAGGATCCGGGTGAACCATAGGTAGCCGCTACCCCGGGCGCCGCGCGCGATGAGCCAGGGAAACACCACGATGAAGAGGGCCCCGAGGACAAACCAGAAGATTCCACGACCGGCGGTGAGGCCGCGAGTTGCCATGTACAGGCCGCCAAGCCAGTAGAGAACGCCGTAGACGAAATAGGTCCACGCGGCCTGCTTGAACCGCTCTTCTCGCGTCGTCATCGGCTATTCCCGAGGGCGGAAGCGGCCGCCCCACTTCTGGCGAACCTCCGCCAGCATCTCGCCGGTGATCACCCGGCCCCCGCTCGAGCGCGCGTATGCCTCCACCGCCTTGACGACCATGCCGCGGGCAAAGGACGGGATCGCATCGAGCCGGGCGCGGGCGGCGGGCTCCCACTGGAGTTCATAGGAAACCTCGAGGCCGAAGGTCTGATCGGCCGGCAGATCGATGAGTGTTCCGCCGTGCTGACCCGGCCGATAGGCGCAGGCGGGGTCTTCGGCCAGGTAATCGCCGTAAGCGGCATAGGCCCGGCAACGGCAGCCGCCGCAGATCTTCGAGAACTCGCAGGCCCCGCAGCGGCCGCCGAGCTTCGGCTCGCGGAGATCGTTGAAGACGCCGGCGGAATGCCAGAGGTCGGCGAAGGAGCGCTCCCGAAGATTTCCGGCCGATACAGGCATGTACGGGCACGGCGTGACATCTCCCTCCGGCGTGATCCGGCAGTAGTATTTCCCTGCGGGGCAGGAGCCGTGGGCGTAGTTCCTGAGGAGGGGAGAGGTCGGGTCGAGCTCCCAGATGATCCGCCGGAAGTGAGGGGCGCACTTGGCTCGAATCAGAAGGCCGCCAGCGCGTCCCGCCGGGACGCTCCACGGGTCCTCCTGAACCTCGAAGACCGACGGGCCGGGGCTGCTCCCGCCGTTTCCCACGCCCTGGACCTTCGCCAGGTAGGTCAGGATCTTCTCGTACTGCTCGGGCGTGATGTCGGTGAGCCGCTCCCCCCGGCCGGTGCGGACCAGGAAGAAGAAATTCAGGACCTTGGCGCCGAGCTCCCCGGCCAGGTCGATCATCGCCGGGATCTCCTCGACGTTCCAGTCCGTGACCGACATATGCAGGGAGAAATCGAGCCCTTCGGCGCAGAGCGCTTTCGTGGCTCGCACAGCGCCCTCCCAGGCGCCGGGGAGATGGCGGAAGGCGTCGTGCTTCTTGGCGTCAGTGGAATCGAGCGAGAGACTCGCCCCCTGGACCCCGTGCTCGCGGAGCAATCGGGCCTGCTTGTCGCGGAGCAGGACGCCGTTTGTGCCGACGACGACGGTGAATCCCTTCTCGCTGCCGGCTGCCGCGAGCTCAAACAGGTCCTTTCGGAGCAACGGCTCGCCGCCCGTGAGGATCAGGAAGACGTGGGGATTGACCTCGGCGATCTCGTCTATGACCCGGCGGCACTCCTCGGTCGAGAGCTCGCCCGAGGCGTCGGCGCCCGGGAACGCCGACATGTAGCAGTGCGCGCAGTAAAGATTACAGCGCTGCGTCAGGTTCCACGAAACCGAATACGCTTTGTACACTATTTTTTCTGCTTGATGTAGCCGGCGATGACCTCGTTCATCGTGTTGCGCGCGTGGCCGGTTCCCTCCTCGCAGAGCGCCAGATCGATCGTCGTCGCGCCCTTCTCCCGGGCGACCTTTTCGACTTCCTCGCGGGTCATGTCGCGCATGAAGCCGGCCGGGACGCGATTGAGCCGGGCGACGGCCTCGTGGGTCCACGCGAACTCCCCAGCGGGGGCGTTGCCTCCGGCCTCGCCCGGCAGCTCGGCGGGTGAGAACTTGGTCTTGACGATGAGGGTCTCCCAGCCGGCGCCGAGCTTCTCACGCCCCACGGTCTCCTCGATCATCGGGAAGGCGAGCTCGCGGGTGATCACGGGGATCCGCTTGGAGCGCGCGTACTTCTCGATCCGGGCCTTGGCCCGACGGCGAAGGTAGGCGTCAGTCACCTCCCGGAGGCCGTCGCGGGCGTCGGCCGCCCATTTGACCGTGATCCCGGGCAGCGGCTCCTCCTCCACGACGCCGCCCTGCTCGGCGGCGATGGCCTCCACGGTGGCCCGGTCGATCAGCTGGAATTTGTCAGCCTCCGCCCTGCACACGGGACACTTCACCACCGGGTTGGGCCCCTTGACCGTGTAGCCGCAGACTGAGCAAATCGCGGTCACGGCCTGATTCTCCGCGCGGAGCTTTGCGATCGCAACGTCTTCCGCAAGAATCTGCATCTTCTCCGCCATCCGGGTTGGCATGAAGATCGCCATGGCCTCGGTGATCACCTTGGAGGTAATCACCGTGTGACCCTGCTCGACGGCGTAGCGCAAGAGCGCAGTGCGCGCCACACCCTTCACCTGGGGCGGCACGCGCTCCATCCGCGCCTCAGCCTCCTCGGTCCAGGAGATGATCTCTTCGGCCTTGACGTCCAGCGGCGGGTAGAACTTCCCGCCGGTGAGGAGCACATTGCACGGCGCCAGCCGCAGCAGGTTTTCGGTGTTCGAGCCGAGGTCCGTCTCGTCCTCGTCCGAGTGGACCCCGACGCGCCCGAGGATCAGGAGCCACGGCTGCTTGGTCCGGCAGTACTGGAGCACCTTTTCAAAACACTTGCCGTCGAGGAGCGTGATGCCGAGGTCCACCCCGTCTTCCCGGGCGAGCTTACGACCGATCTCCAGGTGCGACTGGTAGATCTTGGCCAGGCCGGTGTCGATGATCTCCTCGTGGAGCTGCTCCTGTTCTTGAAAGCGGAAAATCTTGGACGCCTTCTCCGTCAGCACCCCGACGATCCCGTTGAACATGGCGTAGTGGAGGTAAGGGTCGTACACGGCCACAGCCTCCACCGGGCGGTTGAGCGCCTTGCCGAGCCCGATCCCGAGCTTGAAGCCGTTGAACGACTGGGGGCTGCCGTCCAGGCCCACCACGATGGCGCCCTCCTGAGCCGCGCCGTTCAGGTTCTTCACCACCAGAGTATCGCTGCCCACCTTCCGGACGAAGCGCTCGGTGACCGACCCGAGCTGGCTGTCCTTCACCGCTCCCATGCCGAGGGCGCCGATGATGACGAGATCGTAGTCCGAACTCTTGACGTCCTCGATCAGCACCTTGTAGTGCTTGCCGTCCATCATCTTCCGCTCGAACGGCAAGCCGGCGGCCCCGGCCTTCTGCGCCATCACCTCCAGATACGAGTCGGAGATGAGCTGGAGCCCCATGGCGATGAGGGAGTCGTGGATCTTGCGTTGCCGTTCGAGCTCCGTCTCGTCCTTGTACTCCTCGGGCAGCGTGTACTCCATCTGCTTGAAGCGGTAATCGTGAAGACGGGCGGCGTACACGTGGCACCCGGTGAGCCGCGAGCCGAACGTCTTGCCCAGCTCGACCGCCAGGTCAATGGCCCGGTTCGAGTGGTCGGAGTTGTCCACCGGGACGTAGATGTGCTTGAACATTCTCGCCTCCCTTTATTTCAACTCGAAATCAACCTCGACCGACCCTCCGCGAGGGACGGTGACTTCCCGCGTGACCCGCTGCTCGTCGTAGATCGGCCGCCCATCCTTGTCGGCGCCCTTCACCCGGAACCCCTCGTGCCACATCGTGACCGTATACTTGCCGGGGGGGATCCCATCGATCTTGAAGTTCCCCTTCTCGTCTGTCACCGCCACGTAGGGGCTGTCATGCACGACGATCCAGGCGGACATGTGGGTGTGGACATCACACAGCACCTTCACCACGCCGGGCTGCTTGAGCCGGGTCGTGACATCGACGACTCGGCCCTTCGAGAACAGGGGTACGTTGAAGAGCGGCCGCGCGCTGAGGAAGCCATGGGCGTTGTGCTGGACGGGGTCGGAGTTCCGGATCTTGACAGGGGCTCCGGCCATCACGGCGGAGACGTGCGGCACGAAGAAGCACTTGGCGTTGTCCAGGATCAGCTCCCCTTCGGCCTTCTTTCCCCTGGGCACCGCCTCGATCAGGATCACGCTCCCCTTGACGCCCCTGTTGGGGCCCACGACGAGGGCTTCGTTAGGCACGGACTGACCGCAGGCGTCCTGGTTTTTCTTAACGGGAATGGGATCGAGCCTCGGCGGGACGCCGGTGAACTTCACGGAGCCCGTGAGAGTCCCCGGGTCCGCCACGACCGCGATGTCGTAGGCGCGAACCGCGTCGGGCATCCCCCACCCGGCGGCAAGAAACGCGCTCAGCGCGAGCGGGATCAGAGCCCTTCGATTCCATTTTCTCCTAAGCACGCCACGCAGTATAGGGAGTAGGCGCGGAAAGTTCAAGTCGATTTGCCTAAGCTGGCGCCGCGAGGCCGGCTACATGGCCGGCCCCCCGGGAGTTCATCTACTGCCGGACGAGGGTGAGATCGGTTTCGAGCTGAATGTCGTTGGCGAGCTTGAGGATGAGGAGCTGGGGAATCTGCATCCCGTGGTTGGTGAACGTGGTCTGGAACTTCGCCCGGATCTTGATGTTGTCGCTGGTGAAGCCCCAGCGCTTCTGGGTTTCGAGCTGCTCGGGGGAAAGCTTCAAGTACGTGATGCGCGCCTCCGCGGTGGTCTCGACGGGCTTTCCCTTGATCGTCAGGATGCCTTTCACCTTGGCCGGGATCTCCTTGCCGGGCTCCAGCGGCACCGCGAGCTCCACGCTTTTGATCTCGAAGACCGCGTAGCGATTGGCCTCGTTGGCGGTGTCGAGGTACTCCGGCCCCTTCATGTCCGCGTCCCGCTTTGCGACACCGGAATTGACCGTGGTGAGATCGACCCGGATCACCCCACTCGCCGCCCGCGGCTTCGCCGGATCCAGCGTGACCGTGCCGCTCACGCCGGGGCCCGCGGTCGTGCCGACGATCGTCTCGAGCGGTGCGTCGCTCTTGAACGTCGCCCGCGAATAGTTCGAGTGCACCTTGAAGGCGATCGGCTCCGCGGTCGCCGGGACCGGCACGAACAGCAGACTCCCGATGAGGAACTGGATCGCGCTTGCCACCAGCATGGCTCGCCCCGGGGTGCGCATTATCGCGGTCTCCTTTGTTCGTGGAGGATCCTTTTCTGACCCGCTCAGCCGGGTTGGCAGACCTCGTGGTAATCGTGGCCGAAGATCTTCAGCAGCCGCTCGCCGTGGCTCGGGTGGATCGAGAGCTGGCTCGACAGGAGCTGGGCATCGGCGCCCGCGCGGATCGCCAGTGTCGCCAGCTGGATCAGTTCGGCGGCCGCATAGGAGACCATCTGGACGCCGAGCACTTTCTCGGTTGACCCGTCGAAGACCAGCTTGAGGTAGCCGGCGTCCTCTCCGGTGGCGCGCCCGTTGGAGGAACCACGCATGTCGTGGGTCGCCACGTGGCACCCGAGCCCGCGCCTGAGCGCCTCCGCATGCGTGAGGCCCACGCGTCCCACCTCGGGCGTCGTGAAAATCGTCTGAGGAACGGCGCTGTAGTCCGCCGTCTGCACGTCGCCCCGCAACGCGTTCAGGGCCGCGAGCTTCCCTTCATACGCCGCCGTCGGCGTCAGCTGCTGGTTGCCGGCGGCATCCCCGGCCGCGTAGATGTGCGGAATCGAGGAGCGCAAATACGGGGTGACCTTGAGCCCGAGCCCGCCGAGTTCGAGACCCAGGCGATCGGCGCCGAGGCGCCTGGGATTGAATCGGCGCCCCACGGCCAGACACACCTGCGTTGACTCGATCAGGACCGAAGTCCCCTCCGTCCTCAGGTGAGTCGTCACCGCACCGGGCCGGCCGGAGAAGCGCTCGACGGTCGAGCCCAGGTGGAACGTGACGCCCTTTTTTTCCAAAATCTTCCGGATGTAGGCGGCCACGTCGGCGTCGAGCGTCGGGAGAATCTCCGCGTCCTTTCCGACCACGGTGACCCGCGACCCCAGGTCGGCGAAGGCCCCAGCCATCTCGAGGCCGATGACGCCGGCGCCGATCAGGGTGAGACTCTCGGGGAAGCGTGGGAGGAAGAGGATCTGATCCGAGGTGATCGTCAGCTCTCGCCCCGGAATCGGCGGCGTCACCGGCTCAGAGCCCGCGGCGATGACGATCTTGTCGCCCTGGACCCGTGAACCGTTCACCTGCAACGTGTGCGGGTCCACGAATTGCGCCTCGGCGAGGTGAACTTTCGCTCCCAGCCTCTCGAAGGCATCCGGATGGGGCTGCAGCGCGCGCACCACCTCGTGCTGGCGTGAAACGACAGCGTCCCAGTCAAGCGTAACTTCGCCGGTCCGGGTACCGAAGACGCCGGCGCCCTTGACCAGCTGGTGAATCCGCCCGGACCTTACCAAGGTCTTCTTGGGAATTCACCCCCGGTTGATGCAGGCACCGCCCAGGGGGCCCGGGTCCACCAGGGCCACCTTGGCTCCCAGCTTGACGCCTTGCTTGAGGGCGTTGATCCCGGCAGCCCCACCACCGATCACGAGGAGGTCGTAGCGTTCCATCCCCCGCCTCCTCCAGTTACCGGCCCTTGGCCAGCTGTTTGAGCAGGAACTCGCGGAGGCGGACCTTCATCTCTTCAGGCATCTCGACCCGCGCCGCTTGGCCGGTCAGGTCCCGCGTCTTCTTGTAGGTGTTCAGATATGCCACGCATGGCGTGCAATCTTGAAGATGCCGCTCGAGGTCCGCGAGGATATCCGAGCTGAGGGTCCCGTCCAGGTAGTCGGCCAGAAAATCCATGATCATTTCTTTGCACAGCACAGCGCGTATCTCCTTCAGTTCTTATTCTCCGACCCGAGATGCCGCGTGAGTTGCTCGCGGAGGGCCATCCGCGCGCGGTGCAGCCGCGACTTCACGGTCGGGACCGATTCGCCCAACGCCTCAGCGACCTCCTCATTGGAAAGACCCTCGACGTCCCGGAGAACCAGGACTGCCCGGTAGTGGTCCGGCAGTTCGTCGATCGCCCGGTTCAGCACCGCCCGGGTCTCGGCCGAGAGCATCTGCTCCTCGGGCGTCCGGGACCAGTCAGCCAGCACCCAGGCCCGGTCCCCCGCCCGGTGACCGTCCTCGAGGAACGTGGGCAGCTGCTCCTCCAGCGCCACCTCCAACTCGAAGCGCTTCCCCCGCCGCTTGATCAGGGCCGCATTGGCGGTGACGCGGTAGATCCAGCTGCCCAGCGCGGCTCGTCCTTGGAACGTCTCGATCTTGCGGAAGAGGTTCACGAAGACATCCTGTGCCACTTCTTCGGCGTCGGCCTCATTGCGCGTGATCCCGCGAGCCAGGCGGTACACCCGCGACCCGTAGTGCTCCATGAGCGTCTCGAGGGCGGCCGCGTCCCCGCCCCGCAGGCGCTCCACCAGCTTCAGCTCCGCCTCTATCGTCATCGTCCCGGACACAATCCCCTCGATCGAGATTTTGGGCGGAGTCTACGACCACACCAAGAAGACTGTCAAGGGAAATGCGGCCGGGAACGTTTTTTTCCAGCACGAAGAGCAGCGGGTGGTGCACGAGTCGCTCCCACCACGACCCGGGCCAATGCGTTTCAATGACCCGAAGCCCGCGCGACTCGAACAACTGCTGCCACTCGGCCGGCCTCTTGAAGGCGAACGGAACGTTCATCCCACCGCCGTGACGATAGCCGTTCAGCCACCCGTCCAGGAGGTCGAGCCAGAATCGCTCCAGACGGTTCCGATACACCGACTCCATGACGATCAGCCGCTGGCGGGTCACGCGCAAGGCTTCGTCAAGCACCGATTCCGGCTCCGCGCAGTGATGAAGCGCCAGCAAGATCAGCGTCGTGTCGAAGGCAGCGTCGGCGAACGGGAGCCGGGTCCCGTCGTACGTCACATAGGGTCCCGCAGCGCGCCGGAAGGAGCCCACGTCCACCGAGCAGGTCCAGAGGCCGGTCCGCTCGGAGAGCGCCCGGGCGACGTAAGCCTCCCCCGCCCCCAGGTCCAGCAGCCGCCGACCCACCAGGAACGGCTCCACGGCCAGAGCTTCGGCGCGAGCGTAGCGACGCAGGAAAGCTTGGAGGAGCCGCTCGCCCACCATCTAGGATTTGCCTCTGATGGATTCCAGCAGCAAGCGTGCCTCCTTGGAATCCTTGAGGGTCCAGTCAGCCGGGTTTCGCGGCTCCGGCTCCCCCAGCACGGCCTCGAGTTCCCGCTGCGCTTCGGCGGTCCGCCCCTTCTTGATCAATGTCTTGGCGAGCCCGACGCGCATTCCAGTAAACTTCGGGTCGAGCTCGAGCCCCTTCCTGAACATCTCCTCCGCTTTGTTGAGATCCCCGCCGAGCAATCCCGGCACCTCGTAGTACACGTGACCGGCCAGAGAATAGACGGCGGTGAACGTCGGGTCGAGGTTCAGGACCGTCTGGATCTCTTCCTGAACCGTCGGGAGAAGGAAGAGGGAGCGCACCACACCTTTCGCCTGTCCCCATCGGCCGGTGTTGGTGCCGTACCAGAAGTGCGCCGCCACGTTCTGCGGGTCCAGCTCGATGGCGCGCTTGGCCGCCCCCCGCCCCTCCGCGTAGGCCTCCAGTTTCTGGTCTCGGGTCGTGGCCCGGATGTCACCCCAGATGAAACACACCCGGGCCAGCGCCACCAGGTTCTCCGGGCGGGGGTCGAGCTTCACCGCCTCCGCCAGTCCCCCCCGGATCTTATCGAGCCTCGGCGGGTCCTCGTGGTAGCGCGTCGC
>CAYRZF010000024.1:17214-20265 GCA_964428805.1 uncultured bacterium
CCAGTCCCCCCCGGATCTTATCGAGCCTCGGCGGGTCCTCGTGGTAGCGCGTCGCGAATCGCTCGAGCTCGGCGACCCATGGCGCACCGGCAAAGTGGGTCCCCGCCCACGACGGGGCGACGGCGACGAGGAAGAGGAGCGCGACGATCAGGAACCGGCGGGCGGCCATGCCTGTCATCGCGCGTCGAGCAGCTCGCGCGCCACGTGAGCGGCTCCGAGCAGCGGCGCGCGGGGGTCGAGAACCAAATGCACGGGAATGGAGCCCATGAGATCCCGATACCGCCCCTTGTCGCAGAACGCGGTGAGAAAGCTCCCGTCGGCGAGCTTGGCGCTGATCTTGGGCGCGATTCCGCCGCCGACGAAGACCCCGCCCACGGCCAGAGCCTTGAGGGCCAAATTCCCCGCCTCGGCCCCGTAGATCGACACGAAGAGCTCCAGGGCCGTAGCGCAGAGCGGGTGCCCCGCGGCGAGCCCCACTTCCGACACGACAGCGCTCGGGTCCCCGCTCCGAAGCCGATCGCTGAGCCACTGGGGCTCCGGCGCATGACCGGTGTCCCTGAGAAAGCGGTAGATGTTGTAGAGGCCCGGTCCGGACAGCACCCGCTCATAGCTCACGTGCCCGAACTCCTTCTGGAGGAAACGAAGGAGGTCGATCTCGAGGTCGGTTCGGGGAGCGAAATCAGCGTGGCCCCCCTCGGACGCGATGACGCGGTGGCGCGCGCCATCCCAGACGAGGATGGCCTCCCCCAGGCCCGTCCCCGCGGCGATCAGGACCATATTCCCTTTCCGCGCCTTCCCCGCTTGAAGCGACTCCAGCTTGTCGGGCGGCAGGGTGAGCACGCCGTAGGCGGCCGCCTCGAGGTCATTGAGGAGCCTGGCCCGCGGAGCCGGAATGGCTCTAGCCAGATTCGCTTCGTCCACTTCCCACGGGAGGTTCGTGGTGACGCAACGCCCGTCCACGACGGGCCCCGCCACGCCGAAGCAGGCCGCGGCGATGCCGGGGGAAGGACCCTCGCCCAGAAAACGGCGGACGACGGCCTCGAGGCTCTTGAACTCGGCGCTCGGCAGCGTGGCCTCCCTGACGAGGTCAAGACCGCCGACGCCCTCGAAAAGAGCGACCGCCGTCTTGGTCCCCCCAACGTCACCGGCGAGAATGACGCGGCTACTTGAGCGTTCCAGCGTAGATCTCCATGATGGTTCGAAGGAATTTGAGGGCCTCGGGCTTCTTCCGCTGGAAGGAGTTGCGCCCGATGATGGAGCCGAAGCCACCCCCGTCCCGGATGGCGCGCACCTCCTCGAAGACCACCTCGTCCCGCTCTGTCGCGCCGCCGGAGAAGATGACCACCCGTCGTCCATTGAAGGTCGCCTGGACCACGTGGCGGACGCGTTCGGCGAGTGTCCCCACCGGGACGGACTGCTGCTCGTAGACCTTCTTGGCGGCCGCCTGTTCGATGTGAGCCGAGGGGAGCTTCACCTTGATAATGTGCGCGCCGAGCTGGGCGGCGATGTGGGCCGCGTAGGCGGTGACGTCGATGGCCGTCTCCCCTTCCTTGGAGAGTCCCGACCCCCGCGGATAGGACCAGATCACCACCGCGAGGCCGGCCTGCTTGGCCTCCTCCGCCAGGGCGCGGATCTGGCTATACATCTCGAGCCGGTGCACCGAACCCGGGTAGATCGTGAAGCCGACCCCGACACAGCCGAGCCGAATGGCATCCCGGACGCTCCCGGTCAGGGCCTGGGTGGGATCCTTTTCCTCGAGGAGGACGTCGTGGTCGTTCAGCTTGAGGATGAGGGGCACCTGGCCGGCGAACTCGCGAGCCCCTGCTTCCAGAAAGCCCAGCGGCGCCGCGTAGGCGTTGCACCCGGCCTCGATCGCCAGCTCGAAGTGGTAGCGCGGATCATAGGCCGGCGGGTTGGGGGCGAAGCTCCGCCCCGGGCCGTGCTCGAAGCCCTGGTCCACCGGCAAAATCACCAGCTTCCCCGTCCCGGCCAGGCTCCCGTGGTTGAGGAGCCGGGACAGATTTGTCAGTGTTCCGGGACTGTCGCTTCCGTAGCAGCTCAGGATTTCTCTCACGCGCTCAGTCATAGCGTCTCTCCGTGTCCTCTTATCGGCCACCCGAAATAAACTCCTCGGCCAGCGTGACGTCCTCAGGGCTTCCGATCAGGAGCGGAACCCGTTGATGGTAGGCGGTGGGCTGGATCTCCAGGACGCGCTCGAGTCCCGTGCTGGCCTTGCC
The DNA here is from genome assembly GCA_964428805.1 of uncultured bacterium. GTDB lineage: Bacteria > Methylomirabilota > Methylomirabilia > Rokubacteriales > CSP1-6 > CAYRZF01. Next base: position 19,452 of record CAYRZF010000024.1, read on the forward strand.
GCCGGCCTGCTCGGTGATGAAGCCCATGGGCGCGGCCTCGTAGAGGAGTCGAAGCTTGCCCGTCGCCTTCCCGTCAGCGCGCGCGTCGGCCGGATAGAGGTAAATCCCCCCTTCCAAGAGCGTCCGATGAAGGTCGGCCACGAGCGAGCCCACATACCGCGCCGTGTAGGGCCGCCCCGAGGCCACGTCCGTCGCCCGGAGGTGCTCGATGTACCGCCGGAGGCTCGGGTCCCAGCGCGGGGAATTGCCCTCGTTCACGCTGTAGGTCCTGCCCCGCGCCGGGATGCGGATGCCCTGGTGGGACCGGACGAATTCCCCGATGGTCGGATCAAGGGTGAAGCCGTTGACGCCGGCGCCGTTCGTGTACACCAGGAGGGTGCCCGGACCGTACATGATGTAACCGGCCGCCACCTGCTCAGTCCCGGGACGCAGAGTGTCGGCAGCCACGTGATCATTTCCGTCTCCCTGATGGCGGCGGATAGAAAAGATTGTCCCCACGATCCCGTTGACGTCCAGGTTCGACGAGCCGTCCACCGGATCAAAGCACGCGATGTACCGGCCGCGGGCGCAGTGTTGCGCCAGGTGGAGCGGCTCGGCCATCTCCTCGGAGACCAACGTACACACCAGCCCGGTCGCCTCCAGGGCGCTCACCATCACGTCATTGGCCCACACGTCGAGCTTCTTCACCGTTTCGCCCTGCACGTTCGTCTCGCCGGTCGTTCCGAGCTGACCGATCAGGGCCGCGCGTGCGAGCTCGCGAGCGATCACCTTTCCCGCCAATGTCAGCTGGTCCAGCACGATCGCGAGGTCACCC
>CAYRZF010000024.1:20365-23782 GCA_964428805.1 uncultured bacterium
CACCCAGGCTCCGGACGTGTTGGGCTAGCGTGAGCCTAAAGTCAGTCATGCGATGCGCTCCGCGCCCCCCAGCTCGTCGGCGGCGGCCTTGTCCACGAGCCAGATCAAGCGTCCCGCCTCGGGCTGGACAAGCTGGACCGGCAGTGCCTCAGGGTCTCGGGGCCCCTGGAGCACGGCTCTCAGGATCGGTGCCTTATCCACTCCCGTCACCAGGATCCGGATTTCCCTCGCCCGGTTGAGAATGGGGGGAGTCAGAGTGAAGCGATCGGCGTTGAGCTTCGGCACAAAATGGCTCACGACCCATCGCCCGCGCTCCCAGAGGGCTTTCGTATACGGGAAGAGGGAGGCGGTGTGGCCATCGGCTCCCATGCCGAGGAGAACCAGATCAAACATTGGTGGTGGCCCGTCGGGAGCGGCGCCCAGCACCCGGCCGATCTCATTCTGGTAGTCATGGGCCACCTTCTCCCTGTCGGGCTCCTCTGCCCGAATCCGGTGGATCGCCTTCGGAGAAAGGCGGAGGTTGCCGAGGAGCACCGCTGCTGCCATGCCGTAGTTGGAGTCCGGATGATCCGGCGGAACGGCTCGCTCGTCTCCCCAGAAGAAGTGGACGCGCTCCCAGCGGACCCCCTCGCGGTAGGGAGGCTCGGCCAGGAGCTGATAGAGCCGTCGCGGCGTGGAGCCGCCGGCCAGCGCGACGCTGAACCGGCCGCGGTCACGGACCGCCTCCCCGGCGAGCTCAACGAAATCCTCCGCGGCGGCGTGGCTCACCAAATCGGCGTCGGGGAGCGTCAGCATCCGGCTCACGAGATCCTCCGGGTTAGTCGGCGTTCCACCACTTCCGGCCGTCCCGCTGAATCAGCTCCTCGGCCGACGCCGGCCCCCACGAAGCGACCGGGTAGTTCGGGAAATCGCGCGGCGGCAACGACTGCCAGACATCCAGGATGGGCGTGGCAATCTTCCACGCCGCCTCCACCATATCGGCGCGATGGAAGAGCGTCGTGTCTCCGATCATGCTGTCGTACAGCAGCCGCTCGTAACCGGTGGTAGCGCTCGTCTCACCGAAGTCCTTGTAGCTGAAGCTGAGCTTGACCGTGTCCAGCTGAACGGTCGGGCCCGGCCGCTTGGCCTTGATCTGGACTTCGATCCCTTCGTCGGGCTGGATGTGCAGCACCAGCCGGTTCGGCTCGATCTCCTCGATCGCCGCCTCCTCGAAGAGCAGCAAGGGAGGGCGGCGAAACTGGATCACGATCTGCGTGTCCCGCTTCGCGAGCCGCTTGCCCGAGCGCAGGTAGAAGGGGACGCCCGCCCACCGCCAGTTCTCGACGTAGAGCTTCATGGCGGCGTAGGTCTCGATGGCCGAGGTGGGGGAGACCTTCGGTTCGCTGCGATAGCCGACTGCCTTCTTCCCGCCCAGGTAGCCCTCGCCATACTGACCGCGCACCATGTTCCTCAGCACTTCCTCCGGCTGCATCGGGCGGATGGCCCGGAGGACCTTCGCTTTCTCGTCCCGAACGGCGTCGGCCTCGAAGGAGATCGGCGGCTCCATCGCCACCAGCGCCAGGAGCTGGAACATGTGATTCTGGATCATGTCGCGCAGTACGCCCGCCGTCTCGTAGTAGTTCCCCCGGTCCTCGACACCGACGGTCTCGGCCACCTTGAGCTGGACGTGGTCCACGTACCGGCGGTTCCAGATCGGCTCGAACAGGCCGTTGGCGAACCGGAAGACCATGATGTTCTGCACGGTTTCCTTGCCGAGGTAGTGGTCGATCCGGTAGATCTGGCTCTCCTTCAAGACTTCCCCGATCTCGCCGTTCAGCGCTCGGGCCGAGTCAAGGTCGCGCCCGAAGGGCTTCTCGATGATCACCCGCCGCCAGCCGCTGCCGTCCTCGCGAACGAGCCCGGCCTCGCCCAGCCGCCGGACGATCGCGGCGAAAAAGTTGGGCGGGACGGCGAGGTAGAACAGGACGTTGCCACCCGTCTGGTGCTTTTTCCCGACCTCCTTCAGGAGCGCCGATAACTTCGAGTAGGTCGCCGGGTCGGTGAACTCGCCCGCCTGGTAGTAGAGCGCCTCCCGCAGCGGGCCCCAGAGCGCCTCCTCCACGGGCCGGGTCGCGAACTCGGCGATGTCCTTGGACTGCTCCTCCCGGAACTGCTCGTGGCTCTTCTCCCGGCGCGTGACGCCGATTATGGCGAGCTCACGCGGCAGGAGGCCGTTGGCCTTGAGGTTGTAGAGGGCGGGCAGCAGCTTGCGCTTGGTCAGGTCTCCCGCGGCGCCGAAGATGACGATCGTGCACGGGTCCGACGGCCTCAACGGCCCGGCGAGAGCGTGGGTCTGCGCCATGGGTCCCCCCCTGTTCCCTTCAGCCCCCGGAAGGCCGTTCCACGTGCCCGCCGAACTTCTGCCGCATCGCCGACAGCACCTTTTCGGCGAAGGTGTGCTCCTGGCGCGAGCGGAAACGGGCGTAGAGGGAGGCCGAAAGGACGTCGGCGGGCACGCCCTCCTCGATGGCCGCCATGATCGTCCAGCGCCCCTCCCCGGAGTCCTGGACGACGCCCGTGTAGTTGGAGAGCGTCGGGTTCTCCACGAGAGCCAGCGCCGTCAGGTCGAGCAGCCACGAGCCGACGACGCTCCCGCGCCGCCAGAGCTCGGCGATGTCGGGGATATTCAGCTCGTAGCTCAGATCCGGGGGGAGATCCTTCGATCGGGCGTTCAGCAAGATGTCGAATCCCTCCGCATACGCCTGCATCAGACCGTACTCGATCCCGTTGTGCACCATCTTGACGAAGTGCCCGGCGCCCGACGGGCCGCAGTGCAGGTAGCCGTGCTCGGCCGTCCCGGGGAGCTTCTCACACCCCGCTGTGCGCGGGACATCCCCCATCCCGGGGGCCAGCGTCTTGAAGATCGGGTCGAGCCGGCGGACCACGTCCGTCTCGCCGCCGATCATCAGGCAATAGCCGCGCTCGAGGCCCCACACCCCCCCGCTCGTGCCCACGTCCACATAGTGGATCCGCTTCTGCGTGAGCATCTTCATCCGGCGCACGTCATCCTTGTAGAAGGAGTTGCCGCCATCGATGATCGTGTCGCCGGGTTCCATCCGGGCAGCCAGGTCCATCACGACCTGTTCTGTCGCCGCCCCCGCCGGCACCATCACCCAGGCCGTGCGGGGAACCCGGAGCTTCGCCACGAAATCGTCAAGCGCCGTCGTCCCCGTCGCTCCCTCCGACGCCAGCTGCTGGACGCTCTTGGGATCCGTCGCGTAGGCGACGACCTCGTGCCCGCCTCGCATCAGGCGCCGCGCCATATTACCGCCCATTCGGCCCAGCCCCACCATTCCGATCCGCATGGTTCCAGCCCTCCTCACCCGCTCCGTTACTTGATCGCCTGGTCGATGGCCTTTCGGAGCACCGACAGCCCGG
>CAYRZF010000024.1:23882-25934 GCA_964428805.1 uncultured bacterium
GAGCGCCGGCGGGTCTGCTCCAGAAGGGTTTCCTGGCCGAGGACCGGACAGAACTGCTTGGGCCGATCGTCTCCCACGATCATTCGGGTCAGGGGGCGGAGCCGGAACCCATCTCCCCCCGCCAGGATCACGCCCCATCGCTCTTTACGGGCCGACTCCAGGCTTCGCCCCAAGGTCATGGCCGCCTCCCTGCTCGCCGCACGGTCAGCATCCGCTTTGCTGGAGGAGCTTGGCGACCAGGCCGGTCCAGCCGGTCTGATGGCTGGCGCCGATCCCCGCGCCGTTGTCGCCGTGGCAGTACTCGTAGAAGAGAATCAGATCGCGCCAGTGCGGGTCCGTCTGGAACTTCGCCGTGCCGCCGTAGACCGGGCGACCCCCGTCCGCGCCGCGCAGGAAGATGCGCGTCAGCCGCCGGGAGAGATCGCCGGCCACCTCCCAGAGGTTCATCGGCCGAGCTGAGCCGGTCGGGCAGGCGACCTTGAGGCTGTCGCCGTAGAAGTGGTGGAACTTCTGGAGCGACTCGATCAGGAGATAGTTGACCGGGAACCAGATCGGCCCCCGCCAGTTGGAGTTGCCCCCAAAGAGCCCCGAGGACGACTCGGCGGGCTCGTAATCCACCCGGTGTTCCATGCCGTTGACCCGGAGGATGTAGGGATGATCGCGGTGGAACTGCGAGATGGCCCGGATGCCATACGGCGAGAGGAATTCGGATTCGTCCAGCATGAACCGGAGCACGCGGGGCAGCTGGTCACGGGCCACGATGGAGAGGAGCCGGCGCGTTCCCCCTCCGGGCTTTTCCATCATCTCCACGTGTTCGCGGAACTGGGGACGGTTGTCGATGAACCACTGCATCCGGCGCTTGAAGCCCGGCAGCTTCTCGACGATCTCGGGTTCCAGTGTTTCCACCGCCAGCAGTGGAATCAACCCGACCAGCGAGCGCACCTTCAGCGGATAGGGCTGACCGTTCGGCAAGTGGAGCACGTCGTAGTAGAAGCCGTCTTGCTCATCCCACAGGGTGATGCCCTCACCGCCCAGGTCGTGCATTGCGTGGGCGATGTAGACGAAGTGCTCGAAGAACTTGGAGGCGACGTCCTCATAGGCCGGGTTTTCTCGCGCGAGCTCGAGGGCGATGGCCAGCATATTGAGGCAGTACATGCCCATCCAGGAGGTGCCGTCCGACTGCTCGATGTGGCCCCCCGTAGGAAGCGGCGCTGAGCGGTCGAAGACGCCGATGTTGTCGAGCCCCAGGAAACCGCCCTGGAACACGTTCCTTCCTTCGGCGTCCTTCCGATTCACCCACCAGTTGAAGTTCAGCAGCAGCTTGTGAAAGACCTTCTCCAGAAACGCGCGGTCGGCCTTGCCCCGCATTCGCCTGTCGATCTTGTACACGCGCCAGGCGGCCCAGGCGTGCACCGGCGGGTTGACGTCCCCGAAGGCCCACTCGTATGCGGGGAGCTGGCCATTCGGGTGCATGTACCACTCCCGGAGAAACAGGATGAGCTGGGCCTTGGCAAAGTCGGGGTCCACGAGGGCGAGAGGGATCATGTGAAAGGCCAGGTCCCACGCCGCGTACCAGGGATACTCCCACTTGTCCGGCATGGAGATGATGTCTTCGTTGTAGAGGTGGCCCCACTCGCGGTTCCGTCCATTCCAGCGCTCGATCGGAGGTGGAGGGCCGGTGGGATCCCCCGCGAGCCACCGCTTCACGTCGTAGTGGTAGAACTGTTTACTCCACAGGAGCCCTGCCAGGGACTGGCGCATGACCCCCTTCGCGTCATGGGACAGCGTGGCTGGAATAACGGTTGAGTAAAACTCGTCAGCCTCCCGGATTCGCTGGGCGCACAGATTATCGAACATCTCCCCGAACGGCTCTCCGGACGGGGGGACGTTGGACAGCCGGAGGCGGATAGTGACCGTTTCTCCCGCTCCGACGGTAAGTCGGTAGTGCGCCGCCGCCCTGGTTCCCACCCGCTGGGGGTTCACCGCCTCCTGCCTCCCATGGACGAGATAGTCGTTGATCCCGTCCTTCACGAACGGAGTCTCGTTGGGAAC
>CAYRZF010000025.1:0-24770 GCA_964428805.1 uncultured bacterium
ACGAGCTTGCCGAACTGCTTTCCCTCGGCGAGCACCCGTTGGGCTTCGGCGCCGTCCTTCAGCGGGAAGACCCGGTCCACGATCGGCTTGAGGCGGCCCCTGAAGAACTGGGTCATGACCTGGTTGAACTCACGGCGATTGGCCATGGTGGAGCCGATGATCCGGAGCTGCTTCCAGAAGACCACCCGGATGTCGGTTTCGCCGATCGGCCCTGAGGTCGCTCCGCACGTGACCAGTCGTCCCCCCTTGGCCAGCGCCCGGAGCGAGCCTTTCCACGTGGCGGCACCCACATTTTCGAGCACTACGTCCACGCCCCGCTTGCCGGTTCTCTCCGAGACTACCTTGACCCAGTCCTCCTTCGTGTAGTTGATGCACTCGTCGGCGCCGAGGGCCTTGGCGCGCTGGAGCTTATCGTCGCTCGAGGAGGTCACCCAGACCCGGGCGCCGCAGAGCTTGCCGATCTGCACAGCCGTGGACGACACCCCGCCGCCGACGCCGAGGATGAGCAGGTCCTCACCGGCGCGGAGCGCGGCTTGCGTGACCAGCATCCGCCACGCGGTCATGTTCACGAGGGTGAAGGCCGCGGCGCCCTCGTAACTGATCGCATCCGGCAGCTTGAGGACATTTCTCCCGTCCACCTTGACGTACTCGGCGAGCCCCCCGTAGGTGTGTTCGCCCACAATCCCGTAGCTGATGCAGAGGCTATCCTCCCCTTGGATGCAGTACTCGCAGCGGCCGCAGTTGAGGTTTGGGTTCACCGCCACGCGGTCCCCGATTTTCACTCCCTGAACGGCAGCGCCCACCTCGGCGACGTCACCCGCGATGTCGCAGCCTGACCAGAAGGGCAAGGGGAGTTTCAGGCCCGGCAGCCCCTCACGGACGAACAGATCAAGATGGTTCAGGGCACAGGCTCGGACCCGCACCAGAACCTCGGTCGGTGCGATCTTCGGGTCGGGAACGTCCTGATAGTTGAGCTTCTCCAGGCCACCGTGCTCGTTGAATGCCAGGGCTTTCATGGCGGTCTCCTTAGCCGTTGAATTGCTTGACGAGCGCCGGCCAGCGGGGGTTGTCGAGGCCGGGCTGCCAGGGCTGGTAGAGGTTGCAGCGGTCCAGGAGCCCGGCGTACCGCTCCTGAATCAGCCGGGCGATGGTGGCGTAGGTGCCGGTGACGGCGTAGGCGTCCACCATCTCGTTGGTAATCAGGCCGGCCATCCCCTGCCAGTCTCCCTCGACGGATTTCCGGTGAAGTTTGGGCGTCAGATCCTGCCAGCCGTGGGCGGTCAGGACGGGCTCGTACGTCCGGGTGGAGGCGTAGAAGGCGATTTGCTGCTTGACGGACTGTCTGGCCTCGGCGAGTTCCTTTTCGGTGTCGCCGACCACGGCGAAGACGGAGGCGGTGAACGTGAAGTCGCTCCGCTTTCTCCCCGAGTGTTGAAGTCCTCGGGCCACCGCTGGATGGACGAATTCCCGGAGGTACGTCGGGCTGTTGAAGGGGTGGACATGGAGGCCGTCGCACAGCTCCCCCGCCAGCCGGCACATGTACTGGTTGACACCGGCGATGTAGATCGGGATCTGCGGATGTTTGATCGGGCCCGGGTTGAAGAAGGGGGTCATGAGGGTGAACTGGTAAAACGTCCCCTTGAAGTCGAGCTTGGTGCCGTTCTGCCAGCAGTCCCAGATGGTACGGAGCGCCAGGAGCACCTCGCGCAGTCGTGGCCCAGGCGCCTCCCACTTGACCGAGAAGCGGCGCTCGTTGTGTCCCTTGACCTGCGTGCCCAGCCCCAGAAGGAAGCGCCCGTCGGAGGCGGCCTGGAGGTCCCAGGCGGTGTGGGCCAGGATCATGGGGCTGCGCGCAAAGGCAACGGCGATGGAGGTGCCGAGTTTGATCCGTGATGTCGCTGCCGCGGCGCCGGCCAGAGGCAGGAACGGGTCATGCTTGGTCTCCGACGACCAGAGGCAGTCGAACCCCATTGCCTCGACCTTGCGCGCGTAGTCGCCGATCCTGGCGAGGTCGTGGGTGAGCATCCCGACGTCGAGCCTCATGGGCGATCTCCCCGGATGGCGCGGAGCTCCGATTCCACCTTGCGGGACTCGTCGCCCAGGCGGAGGGCGCGGAACAGCTTCAGCGCCTGATCCAGCGCGAGCTGGGCGCCGGCCCGGTCGCCGGTCTCCAGTGCCAGGCGGCCCAGGTGCCACTGAGCGTACGCCAGGAGCGGCCGATCGTCCATCGCCGAAGCGAGCTCGGCCGCCTCGGCCAGCGAGCGTCGAGCGGCCTCGCGATCTCCCATCCCCCAGGCCGCGAGCCCCTCGTTTTGGACGGCGGTAACCAGCGGGCGGCTGAGGTTCTGGCGCCGCCCCACCTCCGCGGCGTCGCGGGCCAGTCCGAGCGCCTCGGCGGGGCGCTGCTGGGCCAGGCGGATCGCGGTGAGGGCGTTCAGCAGGTTCGCGACGCTTTCGGCATTCCCGGTCTGGCGGGTGGCGGCGAGCGCGTCGGCGTAGTATCCCGCCGCCGCCTCCATCTGCCCTTGGCGCCGGGCGGTGCTCGCCATGTTTTCCAGGATCACCGCCGCGTCGCGAGGCGTCCCGGCCCGGCGTGCCAGGCTGAGCGCTTCCTTGTAGGCGTCCATCGCCGCCTCGTACCGGCCGGAGAAGCGGTGGGACTCGCCGATGTTGTTGAGCGCGGTCGTCTGGGCCCGGAGATCGCCGAGGCTCCGCGCCAGCTTGAGGGATTCGGCCGAGACTTCGAACGCGCGGTCGTAGTCGCCGATGTCGAGGAGAACGTTAGCCAGGGCGTTGAGCGAGCGGACCCCGCGCGGGCGATCCCCGGAGCGACGGCTCAGGTCGTAGGCGTGGACGAAGGCGTCGGCGGCCTGGCGCGGCAAGCCCTCCTGCACGAAGATCTCGCCGAGAAGGAAGTCGGCGTCCGCGGCGAGGTCGTTCCAGTGGCTCCGCTGCGCCGCCGCGAGGGCCTGGCGTACCGACGCGCGCGCGAACGGGAAGTCGCGCTTGGCGCGCCTTCCACGCGCCTCGTCCAGCAGGGCCACGATCTCTTCTCGTGCGAGGACCGGGCCCTGAGGGGGAGAAGGCTCGGGCTTCGGTGCGAGGGCGGCGCACCCCGAACCCAGGGCGAGGATCAGCACCAGCGCCGAGGCCCGAAGGGAAGCGGTCACTATTCCACCTTGAACAGCCGGGCGGCGTTTTTGTAGGCGACCTTGTCGGCGACCTCGGGGGGGAGTTCACCCAGAATTCGGCGGGTCCATCCCATGAGTCGATCGAGCGTGGCAGGCTCGAACAGACGCGGCGCCCACACGTCGATCCCCATCAGAAAGCGATCGGGCATTTTCTCGATGAGCGTTTTCCACGCCGGGGCGAGCGGCCCCGTTTCGGACGCGAGCTTCGGGGTCCTCAGGTAGTGCATCCCCGAGAGATCCACCATCAGGTTCGCGTTCTTGCCGAGCAACCGCTCGAGCACCGCCGGCTCGGCGCTCCCCCCGTGGGCCAGGACGATGGTGGTCTTTGGATGTTTTTGGAGCGCGGCCTCGAGCCCCCCGGCCGCTTCGACGGTCAGCTCGGCATGGATCACGACCGGAACGCCGTGCTTCGCCGCGACCTCCAGCACCTGACCGAAGATCGGGGCGTCGGCCTTCCGTTCGATCTTGCGCGAGACCTGCCGGAGGTGGACCTCGCCGGCCGCCCGGTATTTCCCTGAGGCCAGAAGCGCGTCCAGTCTCGTTGCCTGCTCGGGGCTCAGCGGGTCGGGGACCGGCGCTGCCTGGATGATGCGGTCCGGGTAGCGTTTGGCCGCGGCGGCGATCCATTCCACGTCCTGCTTTTGCACCCCGCCCACCCCGAGGAGGAGGACCCTGGCCACGTTATGTCGCTTCATGGCCTCCACGTAGGCGTCCAGCACTTGAAGATTCGGCAGGTGGGAGTGGGCGTCGATGAGCGGCCCCCGGTACGGCGCCTGGGCGAGCGCCGAGCGCGCGGCAGGCACAGCGATGCCGAAGAGAAGAGCGAGCAGGAGGACCGCGCACGCGCGCGACAGGTTCATGCTGAAGGAGGAGTCGGTGTCCCGCCGCGCTGGAGGTGCAGTTCCAGCGCGTCGAAGAGGCGCGCCAAGGCCTCATTCTCGGTGCGGCCGGTGGCACCGATGCCCGGATACTCCACGGCCGCCGCCACGAACTCGCCGGTCGCGTTCTGCTCGACGATAACCTCGACTCGCATGCTCAGGCTGGCGCTACGGGCGGCGCGGCCCGCCCGCCTTCGTGCCTCCGAACCGCTGCCGCCAGCGCGTGACCGCCTGGGCATTCACCGAGTGCATGGGCACCTCGCCCTTGAGCGCGGTCAGGGTGGCCTCGAGGGCGAGCTTGAGACTGGCCACGCGTCCCGCCTCGGTGTGTCCGATGTTGTGGGGGGTGAGAACCACCCGTTCGGGGTCCAGCGCCCGGAGCCGGCTCTCCATGGGGAGGGGTTCCTGGCCGAAGGTGTCCAGCGCGGCCCCGGCGATCCAGTTCTCCTCGATGGCCCGGCAGAGGGCATCCTCGTCCACCAGCTCGCCCCGGGCCGTGTTGATGAGGAACGCGGTCCGCTTCATGGCTCTCAACTCCTTTTCTCCGATCATGCCGCGGGTCTTGGAGGTCAGGGCCACATGCAGGCTCACCACGTCCGACTCCGCCAGGAGCGCGGGGAGGGTCACGAGCGCGACTCCGAGCGGTCGCGCCTTTTCCGGGGAGACATAAGGATCAACCGCCAGCAGGCGCGCGTCCCATCCCTGGAGACGTCGCGCGACCTGCGTGGCCGCGCGCCCCAGGCCCACCAGCCCGATTGTCTTTCCGGCGAGCAGAGAGCCGCGATCCACGCGCTGCGCCCATCCGCCGCGGCGGAGCTTGGCCTCGTTGCGCTTGATGCGCTTGAGGAGCGTGAGCATGAGCCCGATGGTGGCCTCCGCGGCGCCCACGAACTGCTGGGGGGCCGGGCTGTTGGCGACGATGATGCCGAGCTCGGTGGCGGCGGCCACGTCGATCTTGTCCATTGCGACAAACGGCAGGACCACCAGCCTGAGCTGCTCGGCACCTTCCAGCACCGGCCGGCTGATGGTGTCCAGGTGGGAGGCCATGATGACGTCGGCGTCGCGACACCACTCGACCAGCTCCTCCTCGGTGTACGGCTGCCGCCCAGGTTGGTCCATCGGCCGGCCCAGCACGACCTCGTGACCGGCCTCTCTGAGTGAGTCGAACTCCTGAGATGGGCCGTAAGCACCCGTGACGATGATTTTCATGGACTCTTTGGGATGTTAATCGTCCACGTACCAGCAGGCGGCTTCGTACCCGTCCCGCCGGAGCTGCCTGGCCTTGAACTCACAGAACAGGTCTCTCGCTTGGTCAGACGATCCCGGCGCCCATGCCGCCGTCCACCGGCAGGGCAATTCCCGTGACCCAGCGCGCCTCGTCGCTGGCCAGATAGACGGCCGCGTACGCCACGTCATCCGGCTCTCCCAGGAAGCCGAGCGGGTGGCGCCTGACCACCGCGTCGTACTCCCCGGTCCGGCGCAGCCCCGCCAGGAACTCACGGTTGATCTCGGTTTCGACGAAGGCCGGGCAGAGCGCGTTTACGCGCACGCCGTGGGGGGCGTAGTCGAGCGCCATCCCGCGGGTCAGGATCAGCAGGGCGCCTTTGGAGGCGCCGTAGGCCGCGCGGTTGGGCGTTCCCATGAGCCCCGCGATGGAAGAGAGATTGACGATGTTTCCCCGGGACTTGATCAGCTCCGGGAGCGCGTGCTTGGAGCAGAGGAAGACGCTCGTGAGGTTGGCGTCGATGGTCCGCCGCCAGTCCTCCTCGGGACAGTCCACCACGTTGGTGCGGGAGACCATGATGCCGGCGTTGTTGACGAGGATGTCGAGCTGGCCGAAGGCGTCCACGGTCGTCCGGATCAGTCGCTGGATATCGGCGGTGATCGTCACATCCCCGGAGACGGCGAGAGCCCGCCCGCCCGCGTCGGTGATCGTTTTCGCGGTGGCCTCGATCGGTCCCGGTCGCCGGCCGTTGACGACGACGCTGGCGCCCTCCCGCGCGAACATGAGCGCGATGCCCCGGCCCAGGCCGCTCCCGGCCCCGGTCACGATCGCCGCCTTGCCCTTCAACCGCATCGGATCCTCCCTCACGCCACGACGCGCTTGTCGCGGAGCTGCCGGATCTCTTCCGGCTTCATCCCCAGCTCGCTCAGCACCTGGTCGGTGTGCTCGCCCCGGTAGGGGGCCGCGCCGCGGACCCTGCCCGGTGTCCCCGACATTTTGATAGCGACGCCGACCTCCTTGACCTTTCCGATCTCGGGGTGCTCGGTCTCCACCACCATCTGGCGCGCCCGGATCTGCGGGTCCTCGAAGACCTCCTCGACGTCGTACACCTTCCCCACGCACACGTCCTGCTTGACGAGGAAGTCATACCACTCGTCGCGCGGCCGGGTCCGGATGATCGCCTCGATCTCCTCCCGCACCCTGATTTCCTCCGGGTTGGCGGCGCGCACGAACTGGTCCGCGAGGCGGCTGTACTTCGCGAAGTCCGGGCGCCCGATCGCCCTGCAGAAGTTCTCCCAGAGCCAGGGCTCCGTGCAGGCGATGCTGAGGAGCTTCCGGTCCTTGGTCTCGTACACGGCGTAGTACGGGTAGGAGCCGCCGAGGAAACCGGCGCCGCGCCGGGGGGCCAGGCCGTCGCTGAAGAAGAAGCGGAGGTTCGGCGTGGCCCCAAGCAGGGAGAGAGTCGCGTCGAGGTATGCCACGTCCACGTGTTGACCCTTGCCGGTTCGCTCGCGCGCAAACAGCGCGATCATGATCCCGAGGGCGCCGTGGAGGCTCGCCCCGCCGTAGTCGGCGACGAGGTTCAGGGGGATGGCGGGTTTTCTGTCCGCCTCTCCAATGAGCCCGAGGACGCCCGACAGCGATAGATAATTCAGGTCGTGGGCGGGATAGTCGCGGTACGGGCCGTCCTGCCCGAACCCCGAGAGCGAGCAGTAGATGATGCGCGGGTCGATCTTCCTGATCGTCTCATAATCTCCCCCAAGGCGTTTCATGACCCCGGGGCGGAACCCCTCGACGATGACATCAGCCGTCGCGGCCAGCCCATGGAAGATCGCTTGCCCCTCGGGAGTCTTGAGGTTCAGCGCCAGGCTCCGCTTGTTCCGGTTGACGTAGGCAAAGGCGGCCCGGCGCTTCTCCTCGTCGGGTTCGGGCTTGCCGTCGGCTGCGGGGGTCTCGACTTTTAAGACCTCCGCACCCATGTCGGCGAGCAGCATTGTGCAGAACTCGCCCGGCGCCACGCGCGCCAGCTCCAGGATCTTGATACCGTCGAGGGCTCCCATCATCAGCCGGACCGAGCCTCCAGCGGCAGCCCCGCGTTTGCCCAGCCCCCCAGGCCGCCCTTGAGGATCCGGACGTCCTTGAAGCCGACCGTTCGAAGCTGCTGCGCCACACGGGCGCTCGTGCCTTCGTCGGGTCAGGAGCAGTAGGCGACGACGGTGCGGTCTGCCTCCACCTTGATTCCGGTTTCGCCCCGTTCCAGTGCGTCCGGCGTGATGTAGATCGCCCCCGGAATCTTCAGCGGGCTGGATTTTTGGGCCGACTCCTTCCGGACATCCACCAGGAGCGGGTTCAGCCCCTCCTCGAGCATTCGGACGACCTCACCGGCCTTGACGCGGAAGCGGTTGCGCTGCCAGCGGTGATACCACATGACACCGTAGCCCCCGCCGCTCACCAGCGCGAGGCCGAGGGCGACCCAGGCCCATGGGAAGGGGCGCGGCGGCGGGTTCTTGATCTTGAACTCGGCCTCGGCGAGCGCCCGCTTGACGTCCACGAGGCCGGGGAGAAGCTTATCCGCCTCGGCAAACTTTGCCGCGGCGCTCCGGTAACGCTCGTTCAGGAGATCGTTGACGCCGCCGGCCCAGACGGGGTTGAAGCGGCTCTCGCCCGGCTTGGTGACCTCGGTGCCCTCGAGAAACTTCTTGATGTCGCGGGCAGGGATCAGGAAGTTGAACCCCTGGACGATGCTCCCCCCCGAGGGCGACAGGGAGACGAACGTCAACACGCCGACGACAGCGCCGCTCCCGCCGACGGCGGGGCCGCCGCTGTTGCCGGGGGCGGCCGCCGCGTCGGTCTGGATCACGTCCTGGCCGATGGCGTCCATTTTGAGTCCCGAAACCGTGCCGCTGGTGACCGAGGCTTCCAGGGCCGCGCTCCGGTTCAAGAGCTCGTGGCTCAGCACGACGCCCGGGAACCCGAGAATGCGCAGGGGATCCCCGATCTTTGCCTCCTCATCGGCCACGCCCAGCGCCGGATACACGCCGGCCTTGACGCGAAGCAGAGCCAGGTCGCGTCCGGAGTCGGCCACGGGTTTGCCGGCCATGTCCAGCAGGAGCGGCGGGCTGAATTTTTTGATCTCGGCGGGCAGCACGGTGCCGTTGGAGAGCAGCACGGTCACCTGGGGGAGGGGCCTGAGCCGGATGCTCGCCATGTCCACGCGGCGGCGGATCTGGTCTTCGACCTCGGGACGCTGGCCGCGCGCCAGTCCTTGCTTGATTAAGATTGGATCCACGCAGGCCTGATCCACCGCGTCTTTCTTGAGCTCGTGGGTGACCCACGGCGGGAGCCGGTGGGCAGGATCCACGACGTGTGCGTTGGTGATCAGGTAGCCCCGGCCGTCGATGAACCAGCCGGTCCCTGTCTCCAGGAAGGGCGAGGGCTTGACCGTGACCGGGCCCGCGCCGCAGTTCAGCGTGGCCTCGGCATCCACGCGCGCGGTCACCAGGGCCACCGCCGGCTTGACACGGAGAACCAGCTCCTGGACCCCCACAGCTTGGTCGGCCAGGGCCGGCGCCGGGGGCCAGAAGAGCGCCAAGGCCGCTACAATCCGTGCTAGCTGCTTCATGATCCGCATCCTCCTCGTCCGATCCCCCTCACCCCACTCATATTCCCCTCACCTTCATCCTCTCCCCTCCGAGGGGGAGAGGGCAGGGTGAGGGGGAATTCCTCAACGGACCGGGGGGCGGGCGACGCTTTCCCGGACTGTCCCCAGGTACGTTCGGGCCGCGCGCTGGACGTCGGCCGGCGTGACGTCTCGCACGGCGGTCACGTACCGGTCCAGAAATTCGTAGCCGACCCCGGCCAGCTCGAAGGTGGCCAGATACCAGGCTTGGCGGGCATTGGTGCGCCGGTCCATGGCCAGGTTGCCCAGCAGGTACGCCTTGGCCACGCGGAGCTCTTCGGCGGAGGGCGGCTCCTCGCGGATCCGCTCCAATTCTTTCTTCAGACTCGCCTCCGCGCGCGGGAAATTCTCGGGCGCCGTGCCCAACTGCGCGACGAAGTACCCCGTGTCCACCAGCGACGGGTACAGCGCTGCCGTCGAGTAGGCGAGCGCCTGTTTGTCCCGGAGCTCGGAGAAGAAGCGGCCGGCCAGGCCGCCGCCGAGCACCGCACTCAGAACCTTGACGGCGGGGTAGTCTGGATGCGTGAGTGAGGGAGCGAAAGCCCCCATCAATATCTGAGCCTGAGCGCCCGGCACCTCGTTCACCGAGCGCGAACCCACTGGCATCGGAGGACGAACCGAGGTGGCCGCAGGAGGCTGTCCCGCCGGCACAGCGCCGAAGAGCCGCTCCGCCTCCGCGATCACCGCCGGGGCGGGGACGCGGCCGCTCACGGCAAGGACCATCCCCCCGGAGACATAATGGCGGCGATAGTGGGTGAGCAGAGCGGCCCGGTCCAGGCGTTCGACGCTCGCCCGTCTGCCGAGGTAGTGCCATGCATACGGATGAGGCCCGAACAGAGATTGCATGAGGGTGTCGAAGCCGACCGGATACGGCTGCTCGCCGCGGTTGCGGATCTGTCGCAGGAGGTACTCCTTGACGCCGTCAACGAGCCCCTCCGCCAGCGCTGGATGAAGGGCCACGTCGGCCACCAGCTCGAGGAGCGTCTTCCAATGGCGGCCGAGCGCGGTGGCGGAGATCTCGGACCAGTCCTGGTCGGCCGTCGCATCGATGCGGCCTCCCAGCCGCTCGGCCTCCTCAACGGTCTGGATCCCGCTACGGGAAGCAGTGCCCCGCACGACCATGAGCTGGAGGAAATTCGAGATCCCAGCGGTCTCGGGCGTTTCCCAGCGCGTCCCCATGCGCACCCCGAGCGAGATGGCGACCACGGGGGCTGTCGGGTTCTCGCGGACGAGGACCGTCATGCCGTTGGCGAGCCTGGTGCGCGAGATGGCCATGGCGTCCCTGGCCATGGCCGGGGAGGCGAGGGCTGCGAGGAAGAGGACGCCCCACAGGGCGAGCCCGAGCCGTCTCATCGCCGCTCCCTCCGTTCGGGGACGAAGACCAGGCGGGCGTAGTCGGTCCTGGACAGGTATCGGCGGGCGGCGTCGCGGACCTGCTCCCGGGTCACCTGGCGGAGGCGCTCGACGTAGGTGAGCTCAGCCTCGAGGGTCCACGTGGTCTCGGCGACGCCGTAGGCGTTGGCGAGGCCTTCCGCGGTCTCGGTGTCGAAGGCGTGCTCCGCCTCGAAGAAGATCAGCGCAAGCTGGCGTTCGTCCTCCGTGATTCCGCCTTCCTGGATCCGCGCGATCTCCTCCAGGATGCGGCGCTCGACCTTGTCCACGTCGCCCGCCTCGCACTCGGCCCGGATGCTCACGATGCCGGCTCCTTGAAGCGAGGCGTAGGTCATCGTGATGCTCGAGACCAGCTGATCGCGGTCGCGGAGCGTTTGGGCGAGGCGGGAACTCTCCCGGCCCCCCACGATCGTGGCCAGCAGATCCACGGCGAAGCCATCGGGGTCGTCGGAGCGCGGCGCGAGCCATCCGAGAGCCACATAGGCCTGTTGCTCCGGGCGCTCGACCGCGCGGCGAATTCCCCCGGTCAGCGGGCCGGGAGGCGGAACGGCAGGCCGACGGGAACCGGCGGCGGGGATTCGGCCGAAGGTCTGCTGGACGGCCGCCTTCACGGTCTCGGGCGCCACCGGGCCGGCCACCACCAGCGTCATCTTGTCCGGGACGTAGTGTTGTCTGTAGTAGGCGAGCAGGGTTTCCTGGGTCGCGGCCTTGAGCGTTTCCGTGGTTCCCAGAAGGGATTGGCTGTACGCATTGCCGCGGAACACGAGCCCGTAGAGTCCCCGGATCAGCGCGGTGCGCGGGGTATCCCGTTCGAGCCGCGCCTCCTCGAGGATCACCTCGCCCTCGCGGCCGAGCTCCACCGGGTCGAACTTCGAGCGGAAGGCCATGTCGGCCAGAATCTGGATCCCGTTGGAGGCTTCGGCGGTGGGAACGACGAGGGCATAGAAGGTGTAGTCCAGCGACGTGTTGGCGTTCGTTTTCCCTCCGACGCCCTCGATCGCGCGGTCCACGAAGCCGGGGCCCCGGGTGTCGGTTCCCTTGAAGAGCATGTGCTCCATGAAGTGGGCAAAACCGAGTTCCGTCGGTCCCTCGTCACGGGCGCCCACCGCCACAAACAGATAGAGGGCGACCACGTCCGCTGCCCGGTGATCTTGGATAATCAGGCGCATCCCGTTGGGGAGCACCTGGCGCGTCGGCGGGGGGAGCCCTGCCTCGTCGGCTGAAACGGATCGGCTCGTGCCCACGGCGCTGCAGCCGGTGAGCAAGACCGCCAACAGGATCAAGCAGAGGTGGCGCCTCAGCACTTGTCTGACCCAGGGAGGCCTCATCATACCCTATCGGAAAAGGTCGCGCGAGGGATCACGGAGCAGCCCCTTGGACGTTTCCTCTCCGCGCTCGAACGCGAGGCCGCGGATGAACGCCGCCGGAATCCGATTCAGCTTGCCCATGACAGGCTCCGCCGCCCCCGCGAGCTCGTCGGCGGTGGCGAGCAGGGTGGCCTGGAGCCTGTGGCCGGCCGGGTCGCGGTCTCCCAGGTAGCTCTGGATCGGCTGAAGGCCCGCGATCCCGATCGCCACGTTCGTCAGCCCTTCCCGCCATGGCCTGCCGAAGGTGTCCGAGATGATGACCGGCATGTCGATCCCCGTGAGCTGGCGGATCCCCTCCCGGAGTCCCTGGGCCGAGCGATCGGGGTCCTCCGGCAGCAGCGAGGCACAGTCCAGGTCCACGTTCGACTGGTCGACCCCGGCGTTGGCGCAGACCCAGCCGTGGCGCGTCTCCACAATTAAGACTCCCTTATCCATCCTGACGATTCGCCGTGTCTCGCGAAGGATAAGCTCCAGCAGCCGCGGGTCTCTGCCCAGCTCGCGCGCCATGGCCAGCGCCGCCAGCGACGCCGTGATGTCGGCCAGGCGGACAACGCGCCCCTCGGCCTTCGAGACGACCTTCTGGGTGACGACCAGCAGGTCGCCGTCCCGGATGGGCGTCGCCTGGGCGGCGGCGCCTTCGACGATCAGCCGGCCGAGGTCGTCCCCCCGCCGGATCTCGGGAAGCCCGACGACGCCGATGACTTCGTAGCGCGGCGTCATCGCCCCCCACCCGACGCCCCTCACCTCTTCTCCTCATCCCCCCTCACCCTGCTCTCTCCCCCTCGGAGGGGAGAGGATTCAGGTGAGGGGAGAGTCGTTCCGGGAAGCCCCATGAGCGGAGGAGGCGCGCGCTTCGGGTGGTGCCTTCGCCCTGGGCCAGAGCCGCGAGGTCCTCGGGGCCGTCGATGTCGAGGCCGAGCCCCGGCAGCCTCAGCACGCGGGGCTCGAGTCCTCGCTCCCGCGCGGCGCTCAGGTGGTTCTGAAAGGAGGGCTCACCGAACTTGAGCGGCATGACGTCGGGGGGTGCGAGCAGGGCGCCGTTGGTCCCGAAGCCTGACCGTGACGGGACAAACACGGCTGCCGGTTTGGCGCCTGCGGCCCGGTTCACCGCGCGGATTTCCTCGGCGGTGACCTGGGGGACATCCCCCGGGATCGTGAGGAAGCCATCGACGCCGCGGCGCGCCGCTTCTCGCTGAGCAAGAGCCACCGCTTCGGTGTGGCCGCGGTTCTCCGGCTCTTCCAGAAGGGTCACGGCGAAGCGCCGGGCCAGCGCCATCACGTCAGGGTCGCGCGTCACGACCAGGATGCCGTCGAGGCCGGCCCCACCGAGCGCCGTCAGCACGTCCTCCAGCATGGCCCGGGCCAGCTCCTGGCGCTCCGAGGGCGAAAGGATCGGGATCAGCCGCTGCTTGGCGTTGGTCAGATCCTTGGCCGGGACGGCAACCAGGGTCGTCAACCGAGCGCCTCGAGCGCTGCGCGCGCCAACGCCACCGCGCGGCGCCGATCGCTCATGATGGTGTCCGTCACGACCGGGGTAATTCCCAGCCGGACAACATCGGGGAGCAGCGCCTGATCCCGGTCGTCCAGCACGAGGATGTCCAGCCACGCGCTGTAGAGTTGCGCGACGCCAACGGCTGACACCGGGAGTCCCTTCGCGGCCATGAGTTTACCGGCGGGTCCGCTCACGGGGGCACCGCCCACGATCGGGCTGATCGCCAGCACCGTGGCTCGCGTGGCCGTGAGCGCCTCGGCGATTCCGGGAACGGCGAGAATCGGCCCGACCGAGGTGATGGGGTTCGAGGGGCAGACGATGATGGCCGCCGCCTCGGCGATGGATTCCAGGACTCCGGGGGCGGGGCGGACCCGGTCGGCCTCGTCGTAAACGACGTCCAGTACGTCCACCAGTGCCTTCTCCCTGACGAAGAATTCCTGGAAGCCGAGCCAACCTCCGGGCGTGAGGATCCGGGTTCTCAGGGGGGAGTCTGTCGCGGGCACGATGCGGCTCTTGACGCCGAGGGCGCGCCGGATGGCGTCTGTCACCTGCGTCAGGCTTTCACCCGCGCGGAGCCTTTCGCTCCTGAAGAGGTGGGTGGCGAGGTCCCGATCCCCGAGGTTGAACCACGTGTCCACGCCGAGGGCCGCCATGGCGGCCAGACAGCTGAAGCTGTCCTCGCTGACTCCCCAACCTCGCGTTTCGTCCAGGAGGCCCGCCAGCGCATAGGTCACGGTATCCAGGTCGGGGGAAATGTGCAGGCCCCAGATCAGGGTGTCGTCGCCCGTGTTCCCGATCACCGTCAGCGACTCGGGGGAAATGACGGTCGTGAGCCCTCTGAGGAACTTGGTGGCTCCGGTTCCGCCGGCGAGGGCGGTGATCTTCATTAGGACTCCCTCGCCCCCCCCTCACCCTACCTCTCCCCGCCGGGGAGAGGTAGGGTGAGGGGCGTCGGGCGGGGTAGGGTGAGGGGGCCTTCGTCGGTCTGGAGTTTACGCGTGGACCACAGCGCCGTTCCCCCGCGCCATGCGAACAGTCCGGCCCCGGGCCGCCCCTTGAACGCCATGGGCAGCTCCGCCTCTGGAACCGGAATGAACCCGAATCGCACCCAGACTCGGTCCAGCCCCTGAGGCCGGGCGAAGAGCGTCTGGACCCCAAGGCCGGTGGCCTGGGGCAAAAGGGTTGCCAGAAGCTGAGCCGCGATCTCTACGGGCTCCGGACCTTCTACGACAACCGGCCCGTAAAGCATGCCGGTGACACCCTTCCGTTCGAGCAGGGCCGCGCCGATTAATCGATGATCGGCGTCCTTCCCGACCCAGGCGCCCCAGCCAACTTCGCCGGGCGACACCGGGGGGATCCAGGCTCCCACGTAGCTGAAGAGCCGCCGCGCTTCTTCCGCCCCGGCGGTGAACGGCCCAAACACGACTCCCTGAGAAGTCTGCGGGAACAGAGGGCCGGGGTCCGCGGCCGAGACCGCCTGTGTTCCTACCCGGCGGGTCTTACTTCTTCCCAATCACCGCGTCCTTCAGGGCCTTAGCGACGCGGAATCGTACGACCCGCTTGGCGGAAATCTTGATCGGTTCGCCCGTCTGAGGGTTCCGCCCCATCCGCGCCGCGCGATGACGGAGGACCAGCTTGCCCAAGCCCGGGATCTGGAAGCCGTTCTTGGCCTCCTTGCCGGCCAGGGTCGCGAGGTGCTCGACCACGGTCGTCACCTGCTTCTTCGTCAGCGAGGTCTTGTTGGCCAGGTGCGCGATGATGGCTGACTTGGTCATCGATTTTGCCATGTGAGCGTCCTCCTCAGGCTTGGGGTGAACAATGAACGACGAGACCAAGGCCGTATTGTAGCGGAGTGACCAGCGAGCGCAAGGTCATTTTCTGAAGCGGAACTCCGGCGATGCGGTGAGCCGGTGGTAGGAGCCGAACCGCGCGTCCGTGTCCTCGACGCTGTCCAGCGGACCCGGTTCGTCCTCCTCGTGATAGATCTTGATCAGCTCGTACACGGTGTCGCGCTGGGCCGGCGCGCGTCCCGCCTCGCGGATCATCCGCCGGAGCTCGCGCGGCGGGACCAGCTGACCGTAGGGCGCCCCGGCCGAGGTGGAGATGCTCTCGTTGATCAGCGTGCCGCCCAGATCGTTGGCCCCGCAGGTGAGCAGATGCTGGGCGAGCTTCGGCCCCTCCTTCACCCAGGAAGACTGGATGTTCCGGATCGTGGCGCCCAGCATCAGGCGGGCGAGCGCGTGCATTTTCACGACCTCGGTCCCCGTGGCGCCGGGGCGGACTCCCGGGACCAGCTTCCTTCGGTACATGGGCGCCTCCTGGTGGATCAGCGAAAGGGGGACGAACTCGGTGAAGCCGCCCGTGTCGCGCTGGATCGAGCGCAGCAGGTCCATGTGCCGGATCCAGTGGAGGGGGGTCTCGATGTGGCCGTACATGATGGTGGAGGTCGTCCGAATGCCGAGCGAGTGGGCCGTCGTGATGACCTCGATCCACTGGCGGGTCGTGATGCGCCCCTTGGAGATCACGTCGCGGATTTCGTCATCGAGGATCTCCGCCGAAGTGCCGGGAAGCGTCCCGAGCCCCGCGGCTTTAAGCTCGGCGAGGTACTCCCGGATCGGCAGTGCCGAGCGGACGGAACCGTACAGGATCTCCTCGGGCGAAAACGCGTGCAGGTGCATCTCCGGCAGGACCTTCTTGATGGCGCGGCAGAGGTCGATGTAATAGCGGCCGTCCAGCTTGGGGGGGAGCCCCGCCTGGATGCAGACCTCGGTGGCCCCGAGATCCCAGGCTTCCTGGGCACGCCTGACCACCTCGTCCTGCGGCAGGAGATAGCCCTCTTCCTCCCGGTGATCGCGGCTGAACGCGCAAAAGGTACAGTGCTTGATGCAGACGTTCGTAAAGTTGATGTTGCGGTTCACGACGTACGTGACGATCTCCCCGACCTGGCGCCTACGAAGCTCGTCGGCCACGAGCGTCAGGGCCTGAAGCTCTCGCCCCTGAGCTTGGGCGAGCCGAACGCCCTCAGCCACCGAAAGCTCGCTGCCGTCGAGAGCCCGCGCAAGAATCCGGCGCACGCCCCGCTGAACCCAGCCGAGCGACGCGGCCAAGCCGTTCATGGTCCCCCTACCAGTTTCGCCACTGCTCATATTCTTTCCTCACGTAGCCGTCGCTGTCCACGAGGGATCCGACCCGGGGGCGCAGACCTTCCGAGAGGAACTCCGGACGAACGGCGTACTCCGGGTAGATGGCCAAGCGTTCGCGCAGCTCGAAGCCCGCTTCTTCGGTGTGGCGCCGTAGCGCGGCGATCAGGGGCCAGGGGGCCTCCGGGTTGATGTGGTCCACCGTGAGCGGGGAGATGCCGCCCCAGTCGTTCAGCCCGCCGGCGAGGAGTTCCGGATAGAGATCCCGCGACAGATTGGGAGGCGCCTGGAGGTTCATGTCCGGTCCGAGGAGCAGGCGCGCCACCGCCACGGTGCGGAGCATCTCCCCCGCCGACGGCTCCGGGTGTCCGGCCATCGGGATGCGGGGCTTGGCCCTGAAGTTCTGGACGATCACCTCTTGGATGTGGCCATACCGCTCGTGGAGATCACGAATGGCGAGGAGCGCATCCACCCGTTCCTCCGCGGTCTCGCCGATCCCGATGAGAATGCCGGTGGTGAAGGGGATCTGGAGCTTGCCGGCCAGCTCGATCGTGATGAGTCGCCTGGCCGGCACCTTATCCGGGGCGCGATC
Organism: uncultured bacterium; assembly: GCA_964428805.1. GTDB lineage: Bacteria > Methylomirabilota > Methylomirabilia > Rokubacteriales > CSP1-6 > CAYRZF01. Next base: position 16,957 of record CAYRZF010000025.1, read on the forward strand.
ATGCGCCTTGCCCGGCCCCAACAACCGCTCCGACGTCGTCTCCAGCATGAGCCCCATACTGACGTTGACCTCGCGGAGAGCGGCCAAGTCGCGCTCCCCCATGACGCCCGGGTTCACGTGGGGCAAGAGTGGCGACTCGGTGAGCACGAGCTCGCACACCTGCCTCAAGTAGCCCAGCGTGGTCCGGTGACCCATACGCCGCAGGAATTCGCGATGCTCGGGGAAAATGGCCTCCGGGCGATCGCCGAGGGAGAAAAGCGCCTCCTTCGCTCCAAGGCGCGCCCCGGCCTGGACCAGGGCGACCACTTCCTCCGGCGTCATCGTGTGTGCCCCGGGTTCGCCGGGATCCCTTCGGAACGTGCAGTAGCCGCAGTAGTCCCGGCAGAGCGTGGTGAGCGGCACGAAGACCTTTGTCGAGAATGTGATCCGCCCGCCGCGCCCCCGGTCCCTCAGCGCTGAGGCGGCTTGGAGAAGCGCTGGAAGGCGATCGTCGGAGACGTCGAGAAGGCTCGCGGCCTCCTCGCGGCTCACGGGAAGGCCGGCCCGGACCCGGTCGAGGGCGCGCTCGACGCCCCTCATGCGGCGAAGCTCCACTCGATCACGCGCTCGGGGGTGATCTTGATGACCAACCCCGAGTCGCGGTCGATCCGCATCGCCCGATACTGAACGTACTTCTCGAGCAGGAGGTCCACCGCGTAGGCGAACTCCGTCCCTTCCGAGAGGAGGTCAGCCCGGCCCTGGAGCACGACGTACCGGAGCCGGCTCCACTCTTCGTCGTAGTGGTCCACGAGGAAGCACACGCGGGCGTTTTCCCTGATGTTCTTCACGCGCTTGAGCCGCTCGGGAGCCTGTCTTTTGGGTTTGCCGTCGATGGCCGAGTAGCAGTGGCGGCCGTCGAACGCATAGCAGATCGGGACCACCAGCGGTTGGCCGGCGGCATCGGCGGTGCCGAGCCGCGCGACCCGAGCCGCTTTCAGGAACTCGGCGACCTCCGGCGACACGACGGGAGTCGTCATGGCGCCCGTTTCACCTTGGGGCGAACGTCGTCGGCGAAGCGTTCCATGTTGGCGATGACGGCTTTTGGGTCGGTCGCGGTGAAATCGAAGACGAAATGCGTCACGCCGAGCACCTGGTACTGGCGGATGTCCGCGATCACCTGCTCCGCGGTTCCCCGGAACAGCGGGCGGTCCCCGGCGGGAGGCTTGGCCCGTTTCGACCACACCTCCATCGGCGCGCGGAAGGTCAGCGTGATCTCCTTGGGATTTCGGCCCGCCCGCGATGCCCAGGCGTGGACCTGCTTGACCTTCTCGGCGTACTCGGGCGGGTGGAGCAGCGCCGGGGGGCGGAGGCCGATTGGATGCCAGCCGTCTCCCAGCTCTCCGGCGCGCCGGAGGGCCCCGTCGGTGTGGCCGCCGATCCAGATCGGGATCGCGGGCTTTTGAACCGGCTTGGGCAGGAAGAACACGTCGCTGATACGATAGTACGTCCCGTTGAAATGGAGACGGTCCTTCGTCCAGCACTCCCGCATCAGGCGCAGATACTCGTCGCTGACCTTGCCGCGCTCGCTGAACGGCGGCGCGCCGAGCGCGACGAACTCCTCCTGGAGCCAGCCCACGCCCGCTCCGAGGATGATCCTCCCGCCTGAGAGGACGTCAAGCGTCGCCAGCATTTTTGCCGTCACGACAGGATTGCGGTACGGGACAACCAACACGCTGGTTCCGAGCCGAATCTTCTTGGTCGCGGCCGCCAGATAGGTCATCAGGGTGAGCGGCTCCAGGTAATCCTGGTTCCCCCCACCGGGAAACTGGCCCGACGGGTGATAGGGATACGCGGACTTGCTCGTCGCGGGGAGGACAACGTGATCGGTGACGAAGAGCGAGGAATAGCCAAGCTGGTCCGCCTTCTGGGCGAGTCTCAGAACCAGATCGGGCGCGGCAAGCGACCCGCGACCCGGGAGCGAAAAGCCGAAGTTCACAGCCAGAGCCTCCTTGGGAATTGAACGAGCGGGGGAACCCCGACGACTCATGGTAGGGCAGCACCCGGGAGATTGCAATGGGTCGCGGCGGGGACCGAATCGGCCCTGGCCTTGCACCATGGCTGGGGGTGGCCGTCGCCTTCGAGATGTTGAACCCATTGAGTTCACAGAGGAAAGCAATCAGAGAGTCCAGCCCGCGGGTCTCTGACGGCGTCGGCCGCCTGACGGGGGCGCCTGGTGGGTGTCGGCCTCGTGACACGGGCCGATGCCTTGTGCTAGTGTCAGAGCCACATGCGTCTCGGCGCCAAAATCTTTCCCGCCACCGAGACCCTTCCCGCCCTTCACGCGGCGGTGGAGCTCGGACCGTGAGGCGGCGCGACGCGGAGGAGGCCGGACGGTGAAGGGGCGGGTGCTGGTCGTTGATGACGACCCCGAGATCCGCGAGGTGTTGGCGATGCGGCTCGAGGCCTTGGGGCTGGTGGTGACGGCTGTCGGCGGTCCGCGGGAGGCCCTCACCACGCTGGACGCCGGGGGATTCGACCTCGCGCTCTTTGACCTTAGAATGGAGCCCATGGATGGGATCGCCCTGATGGAGGCCGCCCACGAGCGCCTGCCAGGGCTGCCGGTGCTGATCATGACCGCGCACGGGTCCATCGAAGACGCGGTGGCCGCGATCCATCGCGGAGCGTTTGACTATCTCACGAAGCCCTTCGTCCCCGACGAGCTCCGCGCCCGGGTAGGACGCGCCCTCTCGGAACGGCGGTGGACGCGGGACCGCGGTCGGCTCAAAGCCGTGGGGGAGACCCTCGCCTCCTCCGGCAGCATGGAGCGGATTCTCGACGCCGTGGTCCAGGCGACGGTGGAGGCGACGGAAGCCGAACGGTCGGTCGTCTTCCTCTTGGAGCGCGGCCAGGTCATCCCCATGGCCAGCGCCGGCACCCAGCCGAAGGCGTGGGAGCCCCTCCAGGCCGCGGCGACCGCCGCCATCGACAAGGGGGTGCCCACGACCCTTATGGGCGCGGAAGGTCGCGTGGCCCTGGCCGCCCCTCTCGTCGTGAAGAACGGTCCGGTGGGCGCCCTGGTGGTGGAGTGCGCCGAGCGGTTCGCTCCGACTCCGGAGGACCTGGAGCTGCTCGCCCTGTTCTCGTTTCAGGCGACGGTGGCTCTCAAAAACGCCCACGAGCTCTCCCAGCTTCGAAGCGGAGCGCTGGCCGCGCTCGGCCGAATGGCGACCCAGGTCGCCCACGAGCTGAAAAACCCCCTCGGGGGGCTGAAGCTCTACGCCCGGCATCTGGAGAAACGGCTCAGCACCGCGTCGGATCCGGAGCTCGCCGAGCTGGCCCAAAAGATCGGGCACGCGGTCGATCACCTGGCAAATCTGGTCACGGAGATCACGGCGTACGGCCGCCCGCCCGAACTGAAGCGCGAGTCGGTCAAGGTGACCGAGCTCCTGGACGAGTGTCTTTCCCTTGCCCAGGACCGGCTGTCGGGGCGGCGGATCCAGATCCTGCGGCACGACGATCCTGACATCCCTGTGGCCTTCCTCGATTCCCGAGAACTGCGTAAGGTCTTTCTCAACCTTCTCCTGAACGCCTTGGAGGCCATGGGAGACGAGGGAACGCTCAGCGTGGGGGTCTCCTACGAGGCCGAGGGGGGAATGCTCCAGGTGACGGTCGAGGACTCCGGTTGTGGGATGTCCGAGGAAACTCTCTCCCGGGTCTTCGACCTGTTCTACACCACCAAGCCGCAGGGGACCGGCCTCGGCATGGCGATCACCCGGTCGGTCGTGGATCTGCACGGCGGTCGGATCGACATCGAAAGCCGGCTCGGGCAGGGGACCCGCGTGCGGGTGCTCCTGCCGGTGAGGCAGCCGTGAAAGCCGGACGGGTCCTCGTCGTTGACGATGAACCGACGATGGCGGACGGGCTCCGGCTCGTCCTGGAAGCCGAAGGGTACTCCGTGGTCACCGCGGGAACCCTCGCCCAGGCGCTGGAGGCGGCCACCCAGGCCTTTCACCTGGCCATCGTGGATCTCGTGCTCCCCGACGGCGACGGCCTCGGTCTGCTCCGTGAGCTGAAGCGGCGGGATCCCGCGCTCGAGGTGATCGTGGTCACCGCCCACGGCTCGATCCCGAAGGCGGTGGACGCAATCAAGGACGGCGCGTTTTACTTTGTCGCCAAGCCCTTCGAGCCCGACGAGATCATGGCGCTCGTCAGCAAGGCGCTGGAGCGGCGGTGGCTGGTCGCCGAGGCCACGGATCTCAAACGACGTCTCGCCAAGACTTCAGGCTACGGGGAGATGCTGGGAAGCTCCCCGGCCATGCAGCGGGTCTTCGACCTCGTGGAGGCGGTGGCCAACTCTGACGCGAACGTGCTCCTCGTCGGCGAGAGCGGCACCGGCAAGGAACTGGTGGGGGACGCCATCCACGCGCGGAGCCCCCGGAGCCAGGGGCCGTGGGTCAAGATCAACTGCGCGGCGCTTCCCAAGGACCTCATCGAGTCCGAGCTGTTCGGCCACGTCAAGGGCGCGTTCACCGGGGCCGCAACGGACAAGGTGGGTCTCCTCGAGGAGGCCCACCGGGGATCGCTCCTGCTTGACGAGATCACCGAAATGCCGCTCGACCTTCAGGCCAAGCTCCTGCGGGTGCTGGAGGAGCGGACGGTGCGTCGCATCGGCGGCTCCCGGACGATCTCCGTGGACTTCCGGCTGATCACGTCGTCGAACCGGACCCCGGAGCAGGCCGTGGCGGAAGGACGGCTCCGTCAGGATCTCTACTTCCGCGTCAACACCATCACGATCACGCTTCCCCTTCTCCGGGAGCGGAGCGGGGACATCCCGCTCCTGGCCCGCCACTACCTCCAGCGCTTCGTCGCCAAGCACAGTCGCGCGGTGGAGTCGATCAGTCCGGAAGCCTACCGGCGCCTCCTGGCCTATCCCTGGCCCGGGAATGTGCGGGAGCTGGAGCACGCCATTGAGCGGGCCGTGCTGGTGGTGCGCGGCTCGGAGATCGGTATCGGAGACCTTCCCGAATCCCTGCAGGGCGGGAGCGAGTGGGCGGCGACGTCGGGCCCCCTCCCCGGCTCCCTTGAGGAGATCGAGCGGGCCTCCATCCAGCGGGCGCTTGAGTCCACCAACTGGAACAAGCAGGCGGCGGCAGCCCTCCTCGGCCTCAGACGCCCGACGCTCTACTCGAAGATGCGCAAGCACGGCATTCCCCAGCGTCGCAGCTAGACGCTGCCCAACAAGGAAGCAACGACCCCACGCCTGCCCAATCGTTAGGCAGACCTCCGGCACGATTCACGGCCCACGTTCACCATAACCAGCTGAACTTCTTCACTGTTGGCGTTGAACGGGAAACGGCACGGCGGTTGCTCGCCGGGTTCTCCAGGAGGGACCCCTATGAAAAAAATCGAGGCCATCATCAAGCCCTTCAAGCTCGACGACGTCAAGGAGGCCCTGACCGGGATCGGGGTCATCGGAATGACGGTCTCCGAGGTCCGGGGATTCGGGCGTCAAAAGGGCCACACGGAGCTCTATCGTGGCGGCGAATACACGGTGGACTTCCTCCCCAAGATCAAAGTGGAAGTGGTGACGCCTGACAACCTGGTCTCCAAGGTGGTGGAAGTGCTGGCCGGCGCGGCCAAGACGGGCAACATCGGCGACGGGAAGATATTCGTGCACCCGGTGGAAACGGCGGTCCGGATCCGCACGGGCGAGCGCGATGAAGCGGCGCTCTGATGCCTAAGGGAGGAGCGACAGTGGCGACAGCGAGACGCTCAACACTGCTGTTGGCGGTTCTCTTTTTGGTTTTTTCCATCTCGGGGATCGGGCTGGGCTGGGCGCAGCAGGCCCCGGCGCCCGCGCCCCCGCCCGGGGCGGCCCCGGCCCCAGCGGCCCCGGCGCCACCCCCCAAGATCGATTCCGGCGACACGGCGTGGCTCCTCACCTCCTCCGCGCTCGTGCTTCTCATGACAGCGCCGGGGCTGGCTCTTTTCTACGGTGGCATGGTGCGCTCGAAGAATGCCCTCGGCACGATCATGCAGAGCTTCATCATCATGGCGCTGATCTCGATCCAGTGGGTGCTCTGGGGCTATAGCCTGGCCTTCGGGCCCGACAGAGGAGGCATCATCGGCGGCCTCGACTGGATCGGACTCCAGGGCGTCGGGCTCACGCCGAACCCGGACTATGGCGCCACTGTCCCCCACCAGGCCTTTATGGTTTTCCAGCTCATGTTCGCCATCATCACGCCGGCGCTCATCACCGGGGCGTTCGCCGAGCGCATGAAGTTCTCCACGTTCATCGTCTTCACGCTGGCCTGGGCCACGTTCATCTACGATCCTCTCGCTCACTGGGTCTGGGGGACGGGCGGGTGGCTCAAGGGCTGGGGGGCCCTCGACTTCGCCGGCGGGACTGTCGTGCATATCAGTTCCGGGATTTCCGCCCTCGCCGCGGCCCTCATCATGGGCAAGCGCAAGGGCTATGGTCACGAGCCCATGCGCCCGCATAATCTGCCCCTGACGGTGACCGGTGCGGCCCTCCTCTGGTTCGGTTGGTTCGGCTTCAACGCCGGCAGCGCCATCAGCGCCGGCGCCCTGGCCACGAGTGCCTTCGTCGTGACCAACACCGCGACGGCGGCAGCGGCGCTCGGGTGGATGTTTTCGGAGTGGGCCATGCGCGGCAAGCCCACGGTGCTGGGCGCCGCCTCGGGCGCGGTGGCCGGACTGGTGGCGATCACTCCCGCCTCCGGTTTCGTGACCCCGCTCGCCTCCATCATCATCGGGGCGGTGGCGGGCTTCCTCTGCTACAACGCCTGTAACTTGAAGACGAAGCTGGGATACGACGATTCGCTGGACGTGGTGGGTGTCCACGGCATAGGGGGGACCTGGGGAGCGCTCGCCACCGGCCTCTTCGCGACGAAGGCCATCAACCCCGACGGCGGCGACGGACTCTTTTACGGCAACCCGGGTCAGGTGGGAATCCAGATCGTGGCCATTCTCGCCTCCTGGGTGCTGGCGTTCTTCGGGACGTTGATCATCCTGAAAATCTTGGACGCCATCATGGGTCTTCGGGTCAGCGAAGAGGACGAGATCGCGGGGCTCGATCTCTCCCAGCACTCGGAGAACGCCTACGCGTTGGAGGCCCCCGCCTACGGGGGGTTCACCGCCGGCGGGGCCTTTGCCGAAGCCGCGAAGCCCCAGGTGAAAGCGCCGGGCGCCCATTGAGCGACTGTGAGAGGGCCGGGTGAGGCTTGATTTTGGGGGGCGACCTCAGTATGTTCAGTAGGTCCTGGTCCTAACTGAGGCTGACCCGGCCCAATACCATTCTGGCCCCGGCCCCGGCCGGGCCCCGCGCCCGAGAGGAGGCGACGCATGACCCCGAAAGATGCGATCAAGATGGCCAAAGAGAAGGGCACCAAGATCGTGGACCTCCGCTTCATCGACGTCCCCGGTCTCTGGCAGCACTTCTCGATCCCGGTGGGGGAGCTCACCGAGGAACTCTTCGAAGAGGGGATCGGCTTCGACGGCTCGTCCATCCGCGGCTTTCAGACCATCGACGAATCGGACATGCTCCTGGTGCTGGACCCCTCCACCGCGGCCATGGATCCCTTCACCGCCGTGCCGACCCTCGTTCTCATCTGTAACGTCAAGGACCCGGTCACCGGCAAGGCCTACAGTCGCGACCCGCGCTACGTCGCCCAGAAAGCCGAGGCCTACGTGAAGAAAGCGGGCGTAGCGGATACGGTCTACATCGGCCCCGAGCTGGAATTCTTCTTCTTCGACGAGATCCGCTTCGACCAGACCTACAACTGCGGCTACTACTACATCGACTCCGAGGCCGG
>CAYRZF010000026.1:0-10858 GCA_964428805.1 uncultured bacterium
CGCCCTTGACAGCCGCCGACGGGAGTTCATAGACTGCCGCCCATGACCTCCCCGGCTGCCGCGCCACCGCTCGAGGGCCTGACGGTCCTCGACCTTTCGACTCAGCTCTCCGGCCCCTACTGCTCCATGCTCCTGGGCGACCTCGGGGCCGATGTGATCAAAGTGGAGCGACCGGGTCAGGGCGACGACGCGCGCGCCTTCCCGCCGTTCGTCAACGGCGAGAGTGCCCCGTTCATGACCTTCAACCGGAACAAACGAAGCCTCACCCTGGATCTGAAGCAGCCGGCCGGCCGGGAGATCTGCCTCAGGCTCGCGGCGCGGGCGGATGTGTTCCTCGAAAACTTCCGTGCCGGAGCAGCGGAGCGGCTGGGCCTCGGCTACACGCGCGTTTCGACGGTGAACCCGCGCATCGTCTACTGCTCGATCTCGGGTTTCGGCCAGACCGGCCCCTACCGGGAGCGCGGCGGCTTCGACCTGATCGCCCAGGGAATGTCCGGCCTCATGTCCATCACGGGAGAGGAGGATGGCCCGCCGCTCCGGGTCCCGATCCCGCTCACGGATCTGGGGGCCGGAATGTTCGGCGCCATTGGGATCCTGGCGGCGCTGGCAGCGCGCGAGAAGAGCGGCAGAGGCCAGTGGGTGGATACCTCGCTCCTCGAAACACCCATCGCCTGGTCGGTCTACGAGGCCGCGGGCTATTTCGCCACCGGTGAAGTTCCACCGCGGCTCGGGGCCGGCCACCGCGCGAGCGCCCCCTACCAGCCGTTTCGCACGAAAGACGGGTGGCTGAACCTGGGAGCCGCGGGCCAGCAGTTCTGGCCGAAGATCTGCGAGGTGCTCGACCTGCCGGACCTCAGCAAGGACCCGCGCTTCGCCACCAACGCGGAACGGGTCAAGCACCGGAAGGAGCTCGCCGCGCTTCTTCAGCGGCGGTTTGACCGCGAGACCACCGCCCACTGGCTCTCACGGCTTGAGGCCGAAGGCGTGCCCGCCGGCCCGATCCTGACCTACGACCAGGTCTTCGCCGATCCTCAGGTGAGGCACCGAGAAATGGTGGTAGAGGTTGACCACCCGGTCGCGGGGCAATCGCGGGTTCTGGGAGTGCCCATCAAGTTTACTGAAAGCCCGGCGGGGATTCGGCGGGCCGCCCCCACGCTGGGCCAGCACACGCCGGAAATTCTGAAAACCCTAGGTTACTCCGACGACGACCTGGCCCGGCTCCGCACCGAGGGCGTCATCTAGAACGCCGCTGCGGACGGCGAGCGCGGGACTCGGCCCGAGCTCGAGTGACCCGCGGCGCCCCGACAGGAAGTCGGGTTGGGCGGTAGTGACCATATTCCATCTGCTGAGCGATGCGCCCGCGCGCCTTGTCCCCCCAGAAGCGCTCGACGAGGTAGAGTCCCAGGTCGAGCGCGGACGACACGCCTCCCGCCGTGATCACGTTCCCCTCGTCCACGATGCGCCGGTTTCGGACGACCTCGCGACAGTACGGAGCCAGCAACTCGTAGGCGTTGTGATGGGTGGTGGCGCGCTTACCCCGGAGGTAACCGGCCTTGCCGAGCAGGAGCGCCCCGGTGCAGACGCTGGCGATGGGGCGCTCGTCCCCCCACTTCTTGAGATAGCCGATACACCCATCGTCCCCCATCAGCCGCCGGGTCCCGAGTCCTCCGGGAATGTAGAGGAGGTCGAAGGCCGAGAGGTCCTCGAAGACCCCATCGGGGGACAGCCTGATGCCGGTCTCGTCCGAGATCTCCGAGTCAGTCCCGATGAGCCGATGGGTCACCTCCGGATCGATGCCCATCAGGGCCACGCGCCGGAGGCTGTCGTAGGCCCCGATCAGGTCGAGGAGGGTGAGACCGGGAAAAACGAAGAAAGCGATCCGCTTGATGGGACGCATCGGGGTGCTCATAGGACGCCCGCCCGGCGGGATCGCTCGATGACCTTCTCGGCGCGGTTCAGATGGGGCGCGTCCACCATCTGCCCCCGAAAGGCGAAAGCTCCGCTCCCCTTCCGCCGGTGTTCCTCAAAGGCCGCGATGAGTTCCTGGGCTTCCTGGACCTCCTCGCGCGAGGGAGTGAAGGCTTCATTGATCACAGGGATCTGGCTCGGGTGGATAGAGATTTTCCCGGTGAAGCCCATCGTCACCGCCTCCTGACACTCCCGACGCAGCCCCTCGACGTTGGAGATGTCCGCAAACACGGTATCGATGGCCTCGATCTCCGCAGCGGCAGCCGCCAGCGCGGTCATCACCCGCGCGTACCGCGGGATGTCGAGGAAATTACCGGTGACGTCTCGGGTCCTCGCCAACCCCATCGCCGCCCCGAGGTCTTCGACTCCCCACGACCCCGCCACGATCCGCGGGCTTGCCCGGACGACCTCGACGATATTCAAGAGCCCTTCGGGAGTCTCGGTGGCGATCAGAACGAGCTTGGTGGACCCAACCGGCACACCGTGCTTCTCCTCCAACCTGTCGAGGATCGCCGAAACCCCGCGCACGTCGGCCGCGTTCCGCGGCTTGGGAACCACATAGCCGTCGGGGCGCCCCTGAATAGTGCCCTCGAGGTCGGCCTCGCCGAACCCGGTGGCCAGAGGGTTCATGCGAACCCACCGTTCCCTCGGGCCAAAGTCCAGGGTCTGGAGCCAGCGGAGCACGACCCCCCGGGCTTCGGCTTTCTTCTCCGCGGTCACCGCATCCTCCAGGTCCAGGATCAACGCGTCGGCCGGCAGCGTGAGCGCCTTGGCGATCATCTTCTCGTTTCCGCCAGGGACAAAGTGGAACGAGCGCCGCAGGCCGCTCATAGACCCTCGGAGGGGGCTGACATAGCGTGTCTCATGCCGAGGGCCCCGGGATCCGGCGCCGCATCATTGCAGCCCGCCGGCACCGCATGACGACTTCCCCTCGCTGATTCTTCGCCCGGTGCTCGAAGGTCACGATCCCCCACTGGGGGCGGGAGCGCGACTCGCGCTTCTCGATCACCTCCGTCTCCGAATAAATGGTGTCCCCGTGGAAGACCGGCTTCAGAAATTCCACCTTCTCGAACCCGAGGTTCCCGACCGTGGTCCCGAGCGTGGTGTCCCCCACCGAGAGCCCCACCGCAATCCCCAGGGTGAGGAGACTGTTCACCAGGGGCTTGCCGAACTCGGCCTTCGAAGCCGCCTCGAAGTCAAGATGGAGTGGCTGGGGGTTCATGGTGAGGCAGGTGAAGAAGACGTTGTCCGCCTCGGTGATGGTGCGACCGGGCTGATGCTGGAACACTTGGCCGACGATCAATTCCTCAAAGAGCTTCCCCGCCACGGCCGTTACTCGACGGCAACCCCTGCGACCCTGAACTTCCCACCTTCCTCGTCAAGCGTCACCGTTCCCTTCCCCTTCTTTTCCGAGCCCCCCGCCTTGATCGTGATCTCGTCCACGGTCACCCCCTTGACCTTCCCCTCCACCCGGACAGTCGAGAGGCCGCGGAAGGGGAAGACCAGCTCGACCTCGGCCTTCTTCCCCTCGGCGTCAAGGGTGTAGTCCGTGCCGCCGACCTTCACCGTCACCTTCCCGCCCGCCTGGGCCTTTACCGCGTCCCAGTTCTGTTTTCCCCAGCCCAGCAGAAACTCCTGGGTCGCCTGGATATGCGAGGGTATGCCGGGGGTGGGCGTCTCCTTCTTCTCCTGTGGCCAGGCGGGAGCCGGACCGAGCAGGATGGCCAGCGAAATTACCACGATCGTCCCGAATCGAGCCATGGCACCCTTCCTCCTTTCCCGATGCGCTTCAGCCCCGCTCGTCCTTTGGAACGCCCCCGACTCTACTGGTGGCGAGCGCGCGTTGTCAATTGCCGAACCCTCGGAAAATCCAGCATTCGCGGCGGAATTGAAACGGAGTTTCGCCTGAGCCCCACCTTACATGGTCTTTATCCACAATTTACCAACACCTGGTGGATAAATTTGCCTTCGAGCCCCATATTTAGTGTCAAGACAGACTTGAGGGCGGATAATCCTCTGTTGACAGGGGTTTGGGCTTCCTCTAAAGTGAGTGATCCGGTAAAAACCCATGATCACCGTGCCCGCACACCGGGTAAAACAGTTCGGGCTCGAGTTCTACCAGGCCTCATTTTCCGCCAAGGACATCGATCGCCTGGTAAAGTTCGAAGTCCTCGGCTACGCGGGGGGGATGCCAAACGAACCCCCGAAGGCCAAGCGCGCGTACCGCGCCCGCGTCAACTGGGAGATGCTGGAAAAGCGGATTGGCGAAAGCGAGGCCGCCTACCAGCGCCCGGTCATCCGGCGAAAGATCGAAGAACTCGTCTCGTACTACCGGGACTGCAAGGAGGCGGGGACTCTCCCGGCAATTCCCGGGGCGGTTATCATCACCTCTGAGAAGCGCTTCACCTTCACTCCGATGGCGAGCCACCACGACCTGGGACTGCTTCAGATTCCAGAGGAGCACGGCGTCCTGCGGGTCCTGGACGGCCAGCACCGGCTCCTGGCGCTCCACTCCCTCACCCTGGCCGGAGAGGTAATGGGCATCGAAGTCCCGGCGGTGCTCTTCGACACCCTGGACGCCCGCCAGACCGTGGAGCTCTTCGTCACGATCAACGCCAAGCACACGCGGCTCAACCCCTCCCACATCGTGAGCCTCGCCGGGCGCAAGCTCTACCCCGACCCCAACCAGGCCCTGGCTCACGACGTGATCCGGTCCCTGAACGAGGACGAGACCTCTTCGCTGCACGGCGAGATCAAAATGCTCGGCACCGGGCGCGGGAAAGTCTCCCAGGCCCCGCTCGCCGAGGAGATCGTGGATTTCCTGGAAACCGTGGAGAACGTGGGCGGCAGCGCCAGGATCCAAGCGCTCCGCCAGGGGGCCAAGCGGTTTTTCCTGAACTACATCAAGGCTGTGGGAGGCGTGTTCGCGACGGCCTGGGCGGGCCGGAAGTATTCGATCAAGACCGGGGCGGCCCTCCGGGCCTTCATCCGCGTGGCGCCGGACGTGATGGCGCGGGCGCGCGAGCTCAGAAAGGATCCCTTCGACCTTCACGCCATCCGCGAGGCCATCAAGCCCTGGGGCGTCCGGTTGGGCGACCGCCGCTTCGAGACCGAGGGAGAGTGGAAACAGAAACTCGCGGGCGGCACCCGCGGCACGGTCGAGACGCTCACGCGCGAACTGCGCGAGGCGCTTCGAAGCTAGTTATCGTCCCACCTGAAGTTGGCGTCAAGGATCTCGTAAGTCTTCTTCCCGCCGGGCACCTGAGCCACGACGGTATCGCCGACCTCCTTGCCGATCAGCGTGCGGGCCAGCGGCGACATGATCGAGATCTTTCCCTTCGCCGGCTCCGCCTCGTCTGAGCCGACGATCCAGTAGCGGATCTCTTTGCCATCCCCGTCCTGGAGGCGGACGGTGGAGCCGAACGTCACCCGGCCTCCGTTGGCGGGGGGATCGATGACCTCCGCATGACCCACCTTGGTCTCCAGCTCCTTGATCCGCCCTTCGACGAAGGACTGCTTTTCGCGGGCCGCGTGGTATTCGGCGTTCTCGGCGAGGTCGCCATGGCTCCGCGCCTCGGCGATGGCCTTGGTGACGCGGGGCCGCTCTTCCTTTTTGAGCCGCTCAAGCTCGGCCTTGAGCCGCTCGAAGCCCTGCCGGGTCATGGGGGTGCGCTGGATTGCCACGGATTCTCTGACCTCGCGAATCCCCATTTTACGACATGCTCTGTTTGGTCGTCGAGCCCCGATGCGAGGGGCTGTGACTTGACAGAGAAAGGTTAAGATGATTAACTAATGTGGCCTCCGGGGGCCCCTGTGCACGACGACCTCAGCGACGCCAGCCGCCATCTGGTCGATCTCCTTACCACGCTCCTGTCCTCAACCTTCCGCCAGATTCTCTGGAAGCAGGCGCTGGAGCTCGATCTCAACTACTCCCAGGCCCAGGTGCTCTTCCTCGTGGCCAAGAATCCCGGCGCGCTCATGGGCACCGTCGCCCGGAGCTTCGGAATCACGCTCCCGGCGGTCACCCAGGTGGTGGACCGGCTGGAGTCCAAGGGCTTTCTCGAGCGCAGCGAGAACCCACAGGACCGCCGCCAGGTCCGCCTCTTCCTCACGCGCGAAGGAGAAGGCCTGGCCCGGAGACTCGAAGCGCTGCAGGTGGAGGGCCTGGGCCGGGTGCTGAAACGGCTCTCAGCCGCCGACCGCAAAGACGTGATCCACGGCATCGAGCGGTTGGTGTCCGCAGCGCGGGGCGAGGCATGAGACGCGCGGGATTGCTGCTCCTCTTCGCATTCCTGCTCGCGGCGTGCGGCCAGTCCCAGGCCCAGGACCCTAGGAAGAAGGAGCAGGCCGAGCTCAAGCCGCTCCCGGTGACGGTGGCGAAGGTGGAAACCCGCTCGGTCCAGCGGAGCGTGGAGACCGTCGGAAGCCTCCTCGCCTGGGAAGAGAGCCAGGTTAAGGCAGAAATTGCGGGTACCGTGGATAAGATTTTCGCGGACCTGGGAGACCGGGTGAAAGCCGGCCAGATCCTCGCCACCCTGGACGCCCGCGAGTTCAGCCTTCAGGTGGAACAGGCAGCGGCGAGCCTCCGCATGGCTCGCCAGGTCCAGGAGCGGATGCGTGCCGAGGAAGAGGAGGCCAAGGCCAACTGGGACCGGGCCGAGGAGCTCTCCCGGCGAGAGCTGATCTCCGCCCAGGAGCGCGACCGCTGGCGGACCCAGTACCGCGTCATGGAGGCCCAGATCCACCTGACCGCCGCCGACCTCCAGCGGCTCGAGGCCGCCCTGGGGGTTGCCCGGAAGAAGCTCGAGGACGCGACAATCCGGGCCCCGATCTCCGGTGCGGTGGCGAAGCGCCATGTCAATGCCGGGGAGTTCGTCAAGGACGGCGCCGCGCTCTTCACCCTCGTCGTGGCCGACCCCCTCAAGTACACCGGCACGGTCCCCGAGCGGTATGCCCCCGAGCTTCGGGCCGGCCAGTCCCTCCAGTTGACGCTCGATGCCTATCCCGGCCAGCCGTTTTCTGGCCAGGTGACCCGCGTGGCGCCGGCCGTCGAGGTCCAGACGCGGAGCCTCTCGCTGGAGGCGCGGGTGCCCAATCCAGACGGCCGCCTCCGCCCTGGCTTCTTCGCCAAGGGCGCCGTGCTGACCCGGAAAGACGAAGCGGTGCCCTTCGTTCCCGCCGAAGCCGTCACCTACTTCGTCGGCATCACCAAGGTGTTCGTCGTCATGGAGGGCAAAGCCCAGGAGCGCCTGGTCAAGCCGGGGACCCGCCAGGGCGGCTTGGTCGAGATCCTTGACGGCGTGAAAGGCGGCGAGGTCGTGGCCACGACCAACCTCGCCCAGCTCTTCAACGGGGCGCCCGTCACCGTGGTCGAAAGATAAGCATGAGCTTCCTGGAAGTCTTCGTTCGGCGGCCGGTCTTCACGACGATGCTGATTGCCTCCCTCGTCGTTCTGGGGGCGGCCTCCTTCGTCCAGCTGGGCGTGGACATCTTCCCCAAAGTGGATCTGCCCACGATCACGATCACCACCCGCCTGCCGGGCGCCAGCCCCGAAGAGATCGAAAGCCAGATCACCAAGCCCATCGAGGAGGTCGTCAACACGATCAGCGGCCTCGATGAGCTCCGCTCGAGCACCATTGAGGGCCAGTCGCAGATCTTCGTCACGTTCGTGCTGGAACGAAATGTTCAGGAGGCGGCCAACGACGTGAGGGAGAAGGTCGCCACCGTCGTCTCCCGCTTCCCGGCGGGCACGGAATCCCCGATTATCGAGAAGTTCGATCCGGACTCGGCCCCGGTCATGGCGATCGTGGTCTCGGGCCAGCGCTCGTCCCGTGAGATCACCGAGATTGCCGACAAGCGGATCAAGCGCCAGCTCGAAACCGTGAAGGACGTGGGCGCCATCACACTGGTGGGCGACCGGAAACGCGAGATCCAGGTGTTCGTGGACCCGCACAAGCTCACCGCGTTCGGCCTGTCTATGCAGCAGATCAAGGACGCGCTGCTCCGCCAGAACGTCGAGATCCCGGGCGGCCGCGTGACCGAAGGCGGCCGCGAGGAGGGGCTCCGGACTCTGGGCCGCATCGAGTCCCCCGAGGCCTTCAATGGCCTGATCGTGGCCGACTTCAAGGGGAGCCCCGTCCATGTTCAGGACGTCGGCTTGGTCGTGGACGGGGAAGAAGAACCCAGGACGCTCTCCCGCCTGAACGGCCAGAACGCCGTCAGTCTTCTCATCCGGAAGCAGTCCGGCACCAACACCGTGGCGGTGGTGGCCGCCGTGAAGGCCAAGCTGGAACAGATCAAGAAGGGGCTCCCCCCCGACATCCAGTTTGAGGTCGTCCGGGACCTCTCCCGCTTCATCAAGCGCTCCTTCCATGAGGTGCAAGACCACCTCCTCCTCGGCGGCCTCCTGGCCAGCCTCATCGTCGCAGTGTTCATCGGCAACCTGCGCTGGTGGGAAACGACGGCCATCGCGGCCATCGTGGCGGCAGTCAGCGCGGCCTTTCTCCGGGGCGACCCCGAGTTGCTCCTCCAGGTGACGGGCGCCGCGATCCTCTTGACGATGATCCTCTTTCTGTCCATCCGGAAGCTCCGGCCGGCGTTTGTGGCCGCCCTGGCGATTCCCTGCTCGATCATCGCGACCTTCACGGCCATGCGCATCGCCGGATTCACGCTCAACAACCTGACGATGCTCGGGCTGTCCCTGACCACGGGGATCGTGATCGACGACGCGATCATCGTTCTGGAAAACATCTTCCGCCACACCGAGGAGGAGGGCCGCGCGCCGTTCGAGGCCGCCATCACCGGCACCCGCGAGATCGCCCTCGCCGTCATGGCGACAACGCTCTCCCTCGTCGTGATTTTTCTCCCGGTGGCGTTCATGGGCGGGCTGGTCGGGAAGTTCTGGAACTCCTTCGGGCTCACCGCCACGTTCGCCATCCTCGTCTCGCTGGTCATGGCGTTCACGCTGACTCCCATGCTGACGGCCCGGATCCTGGCGGCCCGGGGCGAGGAGCACACGACCGGCTCGTCCAAGGAGTCCCCGTTCTACCGGGCGATAGAAGGGTGGTACGAGGCGGCCCTCGCTCAGTGTCTCCGCCACCGGGTGCTCGTGCTGGGAGCGACGATCCTGATCCTCCTGAGCGGCGTCTATCTCCTGAGCCGCTCCAAGCTGGAGTTCGTGGTGGACGACGACATGAGCGAGTTCGAGATGGTCGCCGAGGCCCCACCGGGCTCGTCGCTCGAGCGAACGACGGAGATCACCCAGGCGCTCGAGAAGGAGATCCGGAAGGTCCCCGAGGTGCACACGCTGTTCACGACGATCGGCGTCCGCGGCCAGTACCAGTCCAACGTAACGGACATCTCGATCTACGTCGGCCTCACGCACCTCTCCGAGCGCAAGCGAAGTCAGCAGGAGATCATGCAGGACGTCAGGGGGCGGCTGGCCGGCTACCCCGGGCTCCGGACCAGCGTGCAGCAGATCAGCTTGATCGGGGGCGGCGGCTTCCGCCAGACGCCCTTCAACCTGATCCTTCGCGGTCCAGATCTTCAAAAACTGGATATGTACGTGACCGCGGTGATCCGGGACCTTTCACGCGAGCCCGGGTTCGTGGACCTGGACACGGCGCAGACCCAGCGGCAGCCCGAGCTTCAGGTTCGTATTGATCGCCAGAAGGCCTCCGACCTGGGGGTCAAGGTGGATGGCATTGCCTCGGCGCTCCGCACCATGGTGGGCGGCGAGAAAGCGGGATTCTATCGCGAGCTGGGCGAGCAGTATGATGTCCGCGTCCGCCTGAAGGAAGACTTCCGCAAAGACGCGTCGGTCATTTCGGACCTCACGGTGCCGGGAGCGGGCGGTGAGCCCGTCAAGCTCTCGAACGTTACCACGCTCGTGTCCGGGATGAGTCCCGGCCAGATCGAGCGTTACGCCCAGGAGCGGTCCGTCACCATCATTTCAAATCTCTACCAGAAGCCGCTCGCCGATGCCCTCAAGGAGGGCTTTGCGGCAGTGCAGAAGCTCAAGATGCCGCCGGAGTACGGCATCGTTACGATCGGGCGGGGCAAACTCCTCGCCGAATCGATCCAGAACTTTCTGATCGCCTTCGTCCTCTCCCTGCTCTTCATCTACATCGTGCTCGCGGCCCAGTTCGAGTCCTTCGTCCACCCGATCACGATCATGGTCTCGATGTTTCTCTCGATCCCGTTCGGTGTCCTGACGCTCCTCCTGGTCGGGAAGACCCTCAACATCTACTCGATCATGGGGCTCTTCCTCCTGATGGGCGTGGTCAAGAAGAACGCGATTCTCCAGGTGGACTACACCAACGTGCTCAGGGAGCGAGGCCTGCCACGCTTCGAGGCTCAGATGCGGGCCGACCGGGCCCGACTCAGACCGATCCTCATGACCACGCTTGCGATCATCGCGGGGATGCTGCCGGTGGCGCTGGGGCGGGGGGACGGGTCGGCGTCGCGCGCCTCGCTCGCCACCGTGGTAGTCGGCGGCCAGGCACTCTGCCTCCTCGTCACGCTCCTGGCGACGCCGGTGATCTACTCCATGTTCGACGACCTGCGGGGTCTCCGCGTCTTCTCCAGGATCCGTTTCCCCCGCTGGAAGGAAGCTCTTGCGACGCGGTGGCAGTGGGTGAACGGCCGCGTCCCCAACAGCCGCCGCCCCTCTACCTGACGCGCGTCGAGGCGCCGGCGCGAAGGCGACGGCCAGGGGGTGGCGCGGGGAGCGGGGCGCCCACCCACGCCTTCGGCGCGGGTACCCGGCCCGCAGCGGGAGGGCGGTCGGGAAGAGCGAGGACGGATGGGGCTGCTCCCCGCGACAGGACCCGCTGGCCGGTTAAGCTAGAAGCCCCAGGAGAAGACGTGGGTGGGAGTGACCTCGACGATG
>CAYRZF010000026.1:10958-21728 GCA_964428805.1 uncultured bacterium
CCGGTTAAGCTAGAAGCCCCAGGAGAAGACGTGGGTGGGAGTGACCTCGACGATGACTGAACTTTTTTCGTCGAGGGCTGCTTCGTCAGGGTACTGGGGGTATTTCTTGTACAGGAGTGCGCGGACTCGTCTGAAGTGTGGGCCCTTTTCGATCAGCTTGGCGGTCCCCTGCACCATCACGCCCTTCAGGTCTTCCCAGTGATCCGAGTAGAGATCGATAGTGAGCGTCACACGGGGGATCGCCCTGAGGTTCAGCACCTTCCTGGCGTCGATCCCGGAGGCAAAGTAGAGCCGGCCCCCTTCCAGGACGTGGCAGACGGGAACGTTGTGGGGCCACCCGTCCTCTCCCACCGTCGCGACGCGACAGACCCGCTCCCATTGGATAAACCGCGCTTCCGCCTTCCTCAGGCGCACCGAGGCCTCCCTTGCGGCTACGGGGTCGCAGAAGACAGACCCGACGAGTAGTTGATCTTGGCCGCGGCCCGCAACCGGCGCACCCAGCTTTCCCAGGCCTGGTCTTTTTTCTGCGCCAGCACCTGCTGAAGAAGCTCCTCCCGGTCCTTCTCAAACCCCGCCGGGTCGGGGGGCCGCCGTTCGAGGGTTTTGATCACGAAGATTCCCAGCGGGGTCGTCACAGGCTCAGCGACCCTGCCCACGGCCAGTTGAAGGGCGACCCTCATCCCCTCGCCCGGCAGCCGGCGGTCCGGGGCTGGCTCCGACCGCGAGAAAAATCCGGTGTCGCTTGAGGGGAACCCCTGCTTCTTGGCGAGCGTGAGCAGATCTTCGCCCCTCTCGGCCGCCGCGGCCAACTCCTTCGCGCGGACGAGGGCCAGTGCTTCGGCTTTTTGCCGCTTGAACGCTTCGGCCACCTTCCCCTTTATCTCACCGAATGCAGGGACGGTAGCCGGAACGCTTTCAACCACCTTCGCCACCACATAACCGCTTGAGGTCTTGAGCGGGGGTGTCACCCCCCCCAGAGCCAACGAAAACACAGCCTCCTCCACGGGCTGGAGACGACCGACGCCCTCGAGGGCATCTCCCCGCGCCAGCAGCGCCGTCTTTGGCTCAAGGCCGCGCTGCCGGGCCGCCGCCGGAAAATCGCTCGCGCCCCCGAGCGCGTCCTTGAGCTCCTCGGCCTTGGTCAGAGCGGCACGATCACTCTTCTCGCTTTCCAGTTTCTCCCTGATCTGGCCCGCAGCTTCCTTAAGGGGGCGCTTGCCGGCCTCCTGGATGTCCAACACCTTGATCGCGTGATAGCCGAAGGGCGTGCGCACGGGCTCCCGAGAGACCTCGCCCTTCTTCAGCCCGAAAGCCGCTTGCTCGAAGGCCGGAACCAGCTCCCCACGAGCGACGGTCCCGATCTCGCCCCCCGCGCCGGCGGTGGCAGCGTCCTCGGAGATCTCCCTGGCGAGCTTCGCGAAATCCTCTCCGGCCCGCGCCCGCTTGATGGCTTCCCCCACCTTGGCCTTCGCCTTTTCCTCCGCTTCGCTCCCGCCCACCGGCGGGACACGCACCAGCACGTGCGCGACTTTGACGCGCCGTGGTCTCTCGAACTCGGCGGCGTGTTCCTTATAGTACGCCTGCACCTCCGCGTCGGTGACCCGCTTCACGAACGCCTTGGGGCTCACCACCACGTACTGCACCCGCCGCCGTTCGGGCTCCTGGAACTGAAGAGGGTTGCGCTTCAAGAAGTCTTCGAGTTCGGGATCGGTGACGCTCACTCCGGCCATGAGCGGCGGAATCTCGACCTGTGCCCAGGCGGCCCGGACCTTCTCACGCCGGAACTCATAGGCCTGCTTGAGCTCCATGTCGGAGACCTTGATGCCCTCCTTGATGATCGCCTCCATCTTCCTCCGAATGAGCTCCCGTCGCTGCTCGACCTCGAAGGTCGCCGGGTCAATCTTCGCCCGATTCAGGGTACTCAGGTACCGCTCCCGCGAGAACCGCCCGTTCTCCTGGAAGACTCGAATCGCCTGGATCTGGGCGCGGAGCTCTTCGTCCCCGACACGGATCCCCTCCGCGTTCGCGCGCTGAAGGATCAAGGTCTCCCGGACCAGGTCATTCAGGACCTGCTGGGAGATCCCGAGGCGTTCCACAACCTCCGGGGTGAAGCGATCCTTGTAGAGCTGCCGGTAGAACTCCACGTAGGAACGGTAGAGCCGCTGATAGCGATCAAGGGGAATCTCCTCGTCGTTCACCGTCGCCACCGCGTTGGGATCGCCTCCCGTGATGCTCCCCTTTCCCCACACGAAGAAGGAAGTTCCAACGAAGGCGACAATGACGACGATCAAAAGAATTTTCGTGTTCCGCCGCAATGCCTGGATCATCCGGGTCTCCCTGAACCCTTTAAGCCTACCACGCGCGCAGGGGCGCCGCGCTTCACTCCCGCGGGCTTCCCTCTTCGGGAACCACTCGACGCGCCACGGTGATGAACCCCGTGTGAGCCACCATCCGGTGGAACGGGCGGACCGATAATCCCTCGATGTTCCACGGGCGAAAGAGGGTCTCGAAGGTCTCAACGAGACCGTAGGCAGGATGGCGCCGCAACGCCTCGGCGGTCTGCTGCGCCTGGATGATCGTCGGCACGTAGGAAAGGAAAACTCCTCCCGACCGGAGGGTCTTCACCACGAGATCAACCAGCCGCCACGGTTCGGGCAGGTCCAGAATCACGCGATCAACCGGCGCCTCGTCGGCGAGCCCCTCCTCCACGGGAGAGAAGCGCACGACCAGGTTCGTGACCTCTCCCAGGCGCGCCCGGATGTTGGCCAGCGCCCGGCGGGCGAATTCCTCACGCTGCTCATAGGTGATGACCTTCCCCTCGGGCCCCACCACCCGGAGCAACGCCAGCGTGAGGGCCCCCGACCCGGTGCCAGCCTCCAAGACCCGGCAGCCGGGATACACGTCCGCCCAAAAGAGAATCATCGCCAGGTCCTTGGGGTAGATCACCTGGGCGCCTCGTGGCATGTCCAAGACGTACTCGGCGAGCGTGGGGCGGAGAGCCAGGTATCGCATGCCGAGCGACGAGCGCAGCCAGCTCCCGTCGGGGTGGCCGATAATAGCGTCGTGGGGAATCCAGCCGCGATCGGAGTGGAAGGTCTCGCCCTTCCTCAGGGTGAGCAGGTGCCGCTTTCCTCGCTGGTCGATGAGGAGAGCCTGTTCGCCGTCCTGGAAGGATTCAAAGACGTTCATCGCGCAATCCGACGAGAGTTATAACACAAGGGACCCCGCAGAGGAAAGCCGCGGATCAGGTCCGCCGAGGGTCGGGCAGAAAACACGCCGCGACGAAGCCGAGAAGGGGCATCACGGCCGAGATCCAGAGCGCGCTCATCAGCCCCAGGTGGTCGGCCACCCAGCCCAGGACGGTGACCCCCACGCCCCCCGCGCCGATGGCGAAGCCGACGATAAGCCCCGAGGCCATGCCCGGATTGCGAGGCATGTAGGCCTGCCCCAGCACCACGGACACGGTGAAGGTGGACACCAGGACAAACCCCAGCGCGCCAAGAACGATGAAGCCCATCACGCCCCGGACGACAATGAAGGCAATGGCGAGCGGCGTGGCGAGAAGGAAGACGCTGACCACATAGCGGCGCATGCCCACGCGGTCGGCAATGGGCCCGGCGACGAGGGTGCCCGCGGCGCCAGCGCCCAGGAACACGAAGAGCAGTGTCCCGATCATGCGCGGGTCGCCCTTCAAGACGTCCAGATAGTAGAACGGAACAAACGTGGTGAAGCCGAGCTGGGCCCAGGAGCGGAGCGTCACTACGAGGAGGAGCAGGCTCATGGCCCCGACCATGGTCCCGGGCGCGGCCGCCACGAGGCCCTGGGCGCGGGGCGCCGGCGGCGCCGACAGCCTCGGAAGCGCCGCCGTCAGCAGCAGGGCCACCAGTGCGCCCGGAAGCAAGAGCCCCAGGCTCCCGGGCAGACCAAAGCCCGTGACGAGCGCCGTGATCAAGGGGGGGCCGACGGCGATTCCGATGTTCCCCCCCGTGGAGAAAACCGACAACCCCGTCGCCTTGCGATCGCCCGCCACCCGAGTGGCTGTGCGATACCCTTCCGGGTGGTACGCGGCAATGCCGAATCCCGAGATGACTACCAGGACCAGCACGAGGCCGTAGGAAGGCGCGAGCCCGGTCAGCGCGAGCCCGAGGGACGAGAAGAAGACCGAGAGCGGCAAGAGCCAGCGGCGCGCCGTCCGGTCGGCCCAGTAGCCGAAGAGCGGTTGGATGAGGGACG
Organism: uncultured bacterium; assembly: GCA_964428805.1. Taxonomy (GTDB): domain Bacteria; phylum Methylomirabilota; class Methylomirabilia; order Rokubacteriales; family CSP1-6; genus CAYRZF01. The sequence continues at coordinate 15,192 of CAYRZF010000026.1, forward strand.
ACGTCACGTTCGCCATGAGCACGATGGTGCCCGCGGCCGCGTAGGAGAGATCGAGCGCGGTTCTCAGAAACGGTAGGATCGCGGGGAGCGCGCCCTGATTGGTGTCGATGACGAAGTGTCCCAGCGCCAGGAGCCCGAGGAGGCGCATGTCGGGCTTGACGCGTTCGCCGACGGACACGGCCGTGGAGACGGGTAAGGGCGCCGCCCGCGCGTCTCGGTCGGGAGTCATATGGCCCCTTATGCTACACTAAACTCGACGATGAAGGTCAGCGAGCTTGGTCACGTCGCGCTTTTCGTGCGCGATCTCGAGGCATCGATCCACTTCTATCGCGACCTGCTGGGCTTACGCGACGTGGGCAGAGGAAAGAACGGCAAGATCGCTTTCTTCTCGGCCGGCCCGCATCACCACGACCTCTCGATCGAAGTGGCGCGCGTGGACGGTCCCGCGCGGTCCAAGGGCGCGCCCGGCCTCTACCACATCGCGTTCCGGGTCGGGACGACGCGCGAGGCGCTCGACGAGGCCCGCCGCTGGGTGGAGGAACACAGGCTCACGCCGTTCGGCGAGATGAACGGGCGCGAGAGCGCCTCCTTCTCGATCCATGATCCCGACGGTCACGAGATCGAGCTCTACGTGGACCTCCGCGCGGGCTGACGCACACGCCAGATCGCCCCCATTCCTGCCAGCAGCGCGAGCACCACAAACGCGAAAGCCCCCAGATAGCTGCCGGTCACGTCGAAGATCGCCCCGCCCGCCCAGGCCCCGATAGCCTCCCCGGGGCCGGTGGCCAGGACGATCCAGCCGTAGATGGCGCCGAAGCTCTTCCCCGCGAAAATGTCCGCCGCCCGCGCTGCCGTGACGATCCCGCTCGACCCCTGCGCCAGGCCGTAGAAGAGCACGCAGCCGACCAGCCAGCCGGGCCAGCCGGTCCAGGCCAGGAGCCCCAGGTTCGCGATACCGACGATGGCGCTCGTGTAGGTGAGCGTCAGCGTCGGAGCCCGTCCCAAGCGGTCGGCCAGCCACCCGGTAAGGAGGCGCCCGGCGAGGCTCACCAGGCTCACGGTGCCGAGGGCGGTGGCCGCATTGGTCGGGGAAATCCCGGCTCCCACAGCGAAGGCCACCATGTGGACGTTCACGAGTGGGAACGCCATCGCGGAGAAGAACCTGACCGCCACCAGCCACCGGAAGGCCGGCGCGCGGGCCGCGCGCGCGAGAGTCCAGGCGTTGTCAAGCGACGGGCGGCCGGGTTCTCCGGCGTCATCCCCCCGGGCCCGGCCGCTGGCGGGATCGGGCAGGCGCTGAAACGCGTTGGCGGGAATCAGGATGGCGATGAGGAGGACGGCCCACAGGAGGAGCGTGGTTCTCCATCCGTAGCGGGCCACGAACGCCTGAGCGAGGGAGATGAAAAGAAAGGCGCCGAAGCCGGTACCGAGGTCCGCCACGGCGATCGCCTTTCCGCGCGCGCCCGGATACCAGAGCGCCGCGACCACCATGTTGGGCTGGCTCCCAAGCGCCGAGAGGCCGAAGCCGGTGATGATCCCGTAGGTCAGCAGGAGAAGGGGAAGGCTTTCGGCCCGGCTCGCCAGGAGAAGCCCCAGAGCCGCCAGCAGCGTCCCGCCCTGGAACAAGCGCCGGGGCCCCAGCCGGTCCAGGGCGTAGCCGACCGCGGGGCCGCCGAACCCGCCGAGGAGCAGCACGACGGATTGGATGCCGGCGACCTCGCCCCGGGAGGCCCCGAACTCCTGGATCAGCGGCAGGTAGAGGACGGCGAAGGCCATGACGATCCCGTTCTGGATCGCCATGGTGAGCGCGGCGATCGCCACGCTCCAGAGTCCGCGTCGGGTCGCGTCCAGAGGTCGCGTCAGGCGTTAGCCGGCGCGGCGGCCCAACTGACGAGCCAGACAAGGCCCGAGAGAGAAGCCCACCGGAGGCATAACGGCCCAGCCCGCCTCCGGCGGGACTGGGTGCCCGCGAGGGAATGGCGACGACCGAGAACGACGTATGGCGAAGTCAGTTGGGCCGCCGCTAGGTATCCCCGAAGGCCGAAAAACCCGTGATATCGCGGCCAACAATCAGCGTGTGGATGTCGTGGGTCCCCTCGTACGTCACGACCGTCTCGAGGTTGAGCATGTGGCGGATGATCGGGTGCTCGTCCACGATGCCCGCCGCGCCCAGGATGTCGCGGGCCATCCGCGCCGTCTCCAGCGCGATGTGGACGTTGTTCATCTTCGCCATCGAGATCTGTTGGGGCGTGGCTGTCCCGCGGTCCTTCAGTCTTCCCAATTGCAGCGCCAGGAGCTGAGCCTTGGTGATCTCGGTCAGCATCCAGACCAGCTTCCGCTGCACCAGTTGGAAGGCGGCGATCGGCTTGCCGAACTGGATCCGCGTCTGGGCGTACTGAAGGGCCCAGTCGTAGCAGGCCATGGCGGAGCCGACAGCGCCCCAGGCGATGCCGTAGCGGGCCTGGGAGAGACAGCCGAGCGGGCCGCGGAGCCCATTGGCACCGGGAAGCTTGTTCTCGAGCGGGATCCGACAGTCCTGGAACGAAAGCTCCGAGGTGATGGACGCCCGCATCGAGAATTTCCCGTGGATGTCCAGGGTCGAGAAGCCCGGAGTCCCCTTCTCGACCAGGTAGCCGCCAACCTCGCCGTCGTCCCCCTTGGCCCAGACCACCGCCACGTCGGCGAGGGAACCGTTGGTGATCCAGAGCTTCGTGCCGTTCAGAATGTAGGACTCTCCCTTCTTCACCGCTCGGGTCTTCATGCTGCCCGGATCCGAGCCGTGATCGGGTTCCGTGAGACCGAAGCAGCCGATCGCCTCCCCACGCTGAAGCCTGGGGAGCCATTCCTCTTTCTGGGCCTCGGACCCGTAGGTGAAGATCGGATACATGACGAGACCGCTCTGAACCGACGCGCACGATCGGAGGCCCGAATCCCCCCGCTCCAGCTCCTGCATGATGAGGCCGTAGGCCACGCTGTTGAGACCGGCGCAGCCGTAGCCCTTGAGGTTGGCCCCGAACACCCCCAGCTCTCCGAGCTTCGGGATCAGGTGTGTGGGGAAGGTCTCCTCCCGGTGGTGCTGGGCAACGATGGGCAAGAACTCCGCCCCGACCCAATCGCGGATGGCCTCCCGCACCATCCGCTCCTCCTCGGTCAGCAGCTCCTCGATCCCGTAGTAATCAACCCCGCGAAACTTCTCCATGACCCTTCACCTCGTTCGCCCACCCGACGAGACCCGGGATTCAACCGAGGCGCGCGTCAGACGTTGGTGACGATGGCCGGGGTGTCCTCGCCGAGGGCCTGCTCCAAGGCCTGGGCCAGGAGCTGATCGTGCTCGTGGCTCGCCGCGAAGATCCTGCACTGAGCCACTTTCCCCGGAAGGTACTTGAAGAGCTCCGTGAGCCGCTCCTTGGAGACCCGCCTCGAGGCGGAGTCGTAGATGTAAATCTGCCGGTCGCCCATCGCCAACGGATTCAGGGGGCGCGGGTCCTGGAGCGCCATGTCGATTTTGAACGGGAACGTCTTGAGCGAGGCCGGCAACCGCTCCCGGACGCGCGTCTCCACCTCCTCGGCCTTCATGAAGTCCACCCCGCGCTGGAGCTGGTACTTGTCGAGCATCACCTCGTGAGACATGCGCCACTTGAGTTTCCGATCCAGGATCTGCCGCCACTCCGCACCGAGGGCCTTCCGCCCGGCATCTTCGGCATCGTGCCAGCGGCCCACCTCCTCCAAGAGGGTCCACTCGGTCAGGTGCAGGTAAGGATGGAGTTCTTTCCTGAGATCCCATGGAAAGATGATTTTCATGGTATCGCGGAAAATCTCCTTCAGGTGGAGATCGATCCCGCGCGTGGTCCGATGATAGTACACGTTGGTGTACATGTAGAAGCGCGCATTAAGGAACATGATGAACGCCTGCGTTCCACCCCGGTCCAGGGTCAGCCCCTCGTCGGTGAAGAAGGAGTAGTAGATGATCCGGTCGATGTCGATAGGGCCCACGGCGATGCCGCACATGTACGAGTCGCGGAGCACGTAGTCCATGTTGTCGGCGGTGTAGATGCCCGAGAGAATCGGTTTCAGGAAGGCGAGCCACCGGGGATGGCCCGCCTCGGGCCGCGTGAAGGCTTTCCCCATCAGGTAGCAGATCCAGCCGGGATCGATCGTCTCACCGGGAACAAACGGCCCGGAGGGGCTCCGGCGCAAGCCGCGGATGACGTCCCCCAGCTCCTCCCGGATGATGCGCTGACCGACCATCTCGTGGGTCAGGTCGAAATCCACCAGGAAGTTGTCGTCGAAGAAGTGGCCGAAGGGGCCGTGGCCCACGTCGTGGAGCAGGCCCGCCATGCGGAGCAGCTCCTCGATCAGCGGGGCCGACGGGCAGTCGGGGAAGACGGACTTGAGCGACGGGTAGAGCTGTTGGGCGAACCGGCCGGCCAGGTGCATGGCGCCCAGGGCGTGCTGGAACCGACTGTGCTCGGCCGCGGGGAAGACCCAGCGCGCGGACTGAAGCTGCGGGATCCGCCGGAGGCGCTGCACCCACGAGGTGTCCACCAAGTCCTGCTCGGTGGCTTCTCCGGGGACGCCGTTCGGCCGGGTGTAGAGGATGTAGCGATGAATGGGGTCGGCGATGAGGCCGCGTCCCTGGTAGGTGTCCACCCCTTTCATCTGACTGTTGAACTCCTCGCCAACAAGTTTACGCCGCCAGTTCGGGATGCGCCAGATAGTCGCGGAGGGCATCCGACCAGGGACGGAGCGGCGGCCAGCCCTCAAGCTCCCAGCAATAGTTTCGAAGGGCGGAGTTCCGGGGACGGGCTGCTGGACGCTTCAGGTCCTTCGACGTGATCGGCGCAAGGCGGGTCCCCGTGAGCCCGGTGTTCTCCAAAATTGAGGCGGCGAAGTCATACCACGAGCAGGAGCCGCTGTTCGTGACGTGCCAGATGCCGTAGTGCGGCCCGCTGATGAGCCTGGAAATGGCCCGGGCAAGATCGTGAGTGTATGTAGGCGACCCCACCTGATCGTCCACCACCCGCAGATCCTCCCCTGCTCGGGCCTTGGTCAGGATGGTCTTCACGAAATTCTTCCCGCCCGGGCCAAAGAGCCAGGAGGATCGCACGATCCAGTGGCGCGGCATCAGGGTCTGAACGTACCGCTCGCCAGCCAGCTTCGAGCCGCCGTAGCAGGAGATCGGGTTCGGCGTGTCGAACTCGGTGTACGGGTCCGGCTTGCCTCCGTCGAAGACGTAGTCGGTGGAGAGATAGCAGCAGGCGGCCTCAACGTCCTGACAGGCGACGGCGAGGTTTCGGCTCCCGAGGGCATTGACGCGCCAGGAGCGATCGGGGTCCTGCTCGCACCCGTCCACGTCCGTCCACGCCCCCGCGTGAATGACCACCTGGGGCTTCGAGCGGCCGACGGCAGAGAGGGTCGCGCCGAGATCGGTGATGTCCAGGTCGGCGTGGGCGAGGGGAATGACTTCGTGCTCGAGACTCAGGTTCTCTCGGAGCGCCCGGCCCAACATCCCCGTGGCTCCCGTCAGGAGGATCTTCATCAGCGGTTGATGTACTGCCTTGCGTAGTAGGCCTTGAACTCTCCCGACTTGATGGGACGCCACCAGGCCTCGTGCTCTCGGTACCACCGGACGGTCTCGGCGAGCGCCGCGCCGAACTCATAGGCCGGTTTCCACCCGAGAGCCCGGATCTTGTGACAATCCAGGGCGTAGCGCCGGTCGTGACCGGGGCGATCCGTCACGGGCCGGATCAGGCTCTCGGGTTTACCCAGGAGTCGAAGGATCTGACGGGTCAGGACGATGTTCTCCACCTCCGTATCGCCCCCGATGTTGTAGATCTCACCGGGGACTCCGGAGTGGAGCACGAGATCAATCGCGGCGCAGTTGTCCAGGACGTAGAGCCAGTCCCTCACGTTCTTGCCGTCTCCGTACAGGGGGAGCGGAAGGTCCTCCAGCGCGTTGGTGATGAAGAGGGGGATCACCTTCTCCGGGTACTGGTTCGGCCCGAAGTTGTTCGAGCTCCGGGTGATGAGGACCGGCAACCGGTAGGTGGTCCAGCAGGCGCCGACGAGAAGATCCCCCGCGGCCTTGGACGCCGAGTAGGGGTTCGAAGGCCGAAGCGGCGCGCTCTCCCTGAAGGCTCCTCGCTCGATGGAGCCATAGACCTCATCCGTGGACACCTGCACATAGCGGGGAATCCGGAGCTCCCGGGCCGCCTCCAGCAGGGTAAAGGTGCCCAACACGTCCGTCTTCAGAAACTCATCCGCCCCCATGATCGACCGATCAACGTGGGATTCCGCGGCGAAATTGACAATTGCGTCCACGCCCCGCGTCGCTTCCCGCACCATCGCAGCGTCGCAGATGTCGCCGTGGACGAACCGATAGCGGGAATCCCCCTCGACCTCCCGAAGGTTCTCGGGGTTGCCCGCGTAGGTGAGCTTGTCGAGATTGATAACGGAATACGTCGGGTATTTCCCCAGGACGTGACGGACGAAATGAGATCCGATGAACCCCGCCCCGCCCGTCACCAGGAGCTTCAA
>CAYRZF010000026.1:21828-24574 GCA_964428805.1 uncultured bacterium
TTTCCCACAGGTCGGCGCCCGCGAAGTCCCAAGGAAGACGGCCCTCGTCGCAGGATTCCGGCGCGGGGAAGAAATGCGTGTCGGTAAAGTAGATAATCCGGCCCCGCGTCGGCGCGAGGTTTCGACATCCGTGGGCGACACCCCGCGGGATCCGCACGACGCGCGAGTGACCGTCGCCGAGCACGAAACGCATCCGGGCGCCTTCCGTGGGTGAGCCAGCGCGCACATCAATCAGCACCAGGAGCATCTTGTCCCCCGGCGGGACATACCAGATATCGGTCTGCGCGCGGTGGAGGTGAAAAGCCTTGATTGCGCCCGGCTCCATCTCGCTGTAGTTGACCTGGGCGAGGACGAAGCCGGGAAACGCCGCGCTGGCGCCGGCCTTGAACCGACCGAGTTCGGTGAAGGATCCGCCGTCATCGGTATGGCGGGCAAGCTCGAGGACCTCCACGCCCTTGATCGCCGGCTTGGGAGAGTAGTCCTGAAGCCGAAGGTTCCGCTTGGCCTCCTCGCTCAGCTCCATGGGAACGCTCCCGCCCCGCTCAGACGAGGCCGACTTGCGACCGGTCGCCGAGCATCAGGTTGTAAGATTTGGGCTTGGACCCGGATCGGTAGATCGTCACGTTGCGCCCGACCAGGCTGGACTCGATGCGCCCCACCACGTCCGAGATGCTAGACCCCTCCAGGATGATCGAATGCTCCACCTCGCTGCTGCGGATCACCACCTGATCACCCACGGCGGTAAAGGGACCGATGTAGGCATTCTCGATCGTGGCGCCCTTGCCGATGATGGCCGGGCCGCGGATGACGCTCTTGACGACCTTCGCTCCGACCGCAACGATCACCTTGCCGTGGATCTCCGAAGCCTCGACCTCCCCTTCCACGCGGGCCTCAAGCGTGTCGAGGATCAGCCGGTTCGCCTCCAGCAAGTCCTCGAGCTTGCCGGTGTCCTTCCACCACCCGTCGATCACGTGCGGGTGGACCGTCCGGCCGGCGTCGATCAGCCACTGGATCGCATCGGTGATCTCGAGCTCGCCGCGCGCCGACGGTTTGATCGCCTTCACCGCCTCGAAGACGGTCCGATCGAACATATAGACCCCCACCAGCGCCAGGTCCGACGTGGGGACCTTGGGCTTCTCGACCAGGCGGACGACCTTGCCATCGGCGAGCTCGGCCACGCCGAACTGCTCCGCGTTCGGCACGCGCGCCAGAAGGATCTGGGCATTCGGCCGTTCCTCCCCGAAGCGCCTGACGAGGGCGGCCAGTTTTTCGCGTATCAGGTTGTCCCCGAGATACATGACGAACGGGTCGGCGCCAAGGTACGGCTCCGAAACCAGGACCGCATGGGCGAGGCCGAGCGGTGCCTCCTGCTCGATGTAGGTGACGGTCACTCCAAAGCGTGCGCCATTGCCGACAGCTTCCATGATCTCGCGCTTCGTATCTCCGACCACAATTCCGATCTCCCGGATCCCCGACTCCGCCAGCGCCTCGATACCGTAGAAGAGTATCGGCTTGTTCGCCACGGGGACCAACTGCTTGGCTGAGGTATAGGTGATCGGGCGGAGGCGGGTACCCCGGCCCCCGGCGAGAATGAGTCCTTTCATCGAAATTCCAGAATCCGGTAGGTTTTCCCTGGCCAGACCTCTAAAATAGGCCGAGTATAGCAGTCGGCCCCCGGGGGTCACAAGGGTCAAGGCGAATCTACCTTGACTTGATCGGGATTGGTGGTATTCTATTTTAGCGATGCCCGGCGAGGAGCTCGGGGAATGAAGACGTTGAGGGAGATGCTGGGGGAGGCCCGGCAGGTTGTGCGGGAGCAAGGGCCCGCCGAGCTCAAGACCCGACTGGACTCGGGGGAGCCGCTCGTTCTCATTGACGTCCGTGACCCCGACGAGTACCGCGACGGGTACATCGAGCCCGCCATAAACATCAGCCGGGGGTTCCTCGAGTTCCGGATCGGGACCGCGGCGACGGATCCCAACGTCCCCATCGTCCTCTACTGACAGACCGGCCTCCGGTCGGTCCTGGCCGGCAAAGCGCTCAAGGAACTGGGGTTCACCAACGTCACCTCCCTGGCCGGCGGCTACCAGAAGTGGGTGCAGTCCGGGCTGCCGATCGTCAAGGACTCACCGCTCAACACCGACCAGATCCAGCGGTACAGCCGGCACTTCCTCCTCGGCCAGATCGGGGAACGGGGTCAGCGCAAGCTCCTTCGTTCAAAGGTGCTTCTGATCGGCGCAGGCGGGCTGGGCTCGCCCACTGCCTACTATCTCGCCGCCGCCGGGGTCGGAACCCTGGGGATCATGGACGGCGACCGGGTGGACATCACCAACCTCCAGCGCCAGATTCTCCACAAGACCAGCGACATCGGTCGGCCCAAGGTGGAGTCGGCCACTGAAACGATCCGCGCGCTGAACCCCGACGTCACCGTCGTGCCCTACCCGGTGCGACTTACCGTGGACAACGTCGAGGAGATCCTCAAGGACTACGACCTGATCGTGGACGGCTCGGACAACTTCGAGACCCGCTACCTCGTCAACGACGCCTGCTACCTTCAGGGCAAGACCAACGTCCACGGCTCCATCTTCCAGTTCGAAGGCATGGCAACGGTCTTTGCCCCCGACAAGGGCCCCTGCTACCGGTGCCTCTACCCCACGCCGCCGCCGCCGGGGCTCGTCCCCTCCTGAAGCGAGGCTGGCGTCCTGGGCGTGCTCCCAGGAGTGATCGGGCTGGTGCAGGCGACCGA
>CAYRZF010000027.1:0-7325 GCA_964428805.1 uncultured bacterium
CCCGTCACCAGCGTCAGCTCACTCACGCGATCAGGCGGGCCCGCACGATGGCCCTTCTGCCGTACGCGTCCGAATAGGCGACTGCCGTGCCAACTGACTTCGCCACACTTCGTTCTCGGTCGTCGGCATTCCTCTTCGGGCACCGCGTCCGGCCGAAGGCCGGCGTGGTCGCTACGTCTCCGGCCGGCTCCTCCCTCGGGCCTGGACCCATCTTCGATGGGTACCCCGCTCGTCATTTGGCCCGGCACCTGCGGCTACTGGTGAGGGTTTGCTCGTAAGGCTGGAGGCCGACGGGAGAGAGCATGAAGGTGATCCTGCTGGACGACATTCCCAAGCTCGGGCGGCGGGGGGAGGTGCGGGAGGTCGCCGAAGGGTACGCCCGGAACTACCTGCTTCCCCAGCGGCTCGTCGTGCCCGCGAGCGCCTCGAACCTCAAGCAGGTCGACCAGATCAAGCAGCACCAGGAAGTCCGCTCCCGGCGCGCCAAGGCTGACGCCGAGACTCAGGCGAAAAACATCGAAGCCCTGACTTTCTCGCAGGTTCGCCAGGCCTCCGAGGAGGGCCGTCTCTACGGCTCGGTCGGCACCCCGGACCTGGCCGCCTTCCTCGCCCAAAACGGGCTCAGCGTGGAGAAGCGCAGGATCGGCCTCGACGAGCCGATCAAGGCATTGGGGGAGTATACGGTTCCGATCCGACTCCACCCCGAGGTCACCGCCCACCTCAAGGTCACCGTCACGCGCGGGTAGGCTGTGGCCACGCTCTCGGAGCTCCTGACCTCCAAAATCCCCCCCCACAGCCTGGAGGCGGAGAGGGCCGTCCTCGGCGCCGTCCTGCTTGAGCGGGAAAGCCTCCCGAAGGCGATTGAGATCCTCAGGCCCGTCGATTTCTACAAAGAAGGCCATCGGAAGATCTTCCGGACGATGATCAGCCTCTTCGAGCGCTCCGAGCCCGTTGATTTGTTGACGCTCTCCGAGGAGTTGCGGCGCTCCGGGGAGCTGGACGAGGTGGGGGGACCCGCCGCCCTGGCCGGGCTCGTCGAGGAAGCTGCCACCGCTGCGCACCTGCTCTCGTATGCCGGCATTGTCCGCGAGAAGTCCCTGCTCCGAGACCTGATCCGAATCTCGTCCGAAATCATCGGCCAGAGTTACGAAGCCAAGGAAGACGTGGACACTCTCCTGGATCAGGCTGAGCAGCAGATCTTCCAGCTCTCCGAGCGGCGCATGCAGGGAACGGTTGTCCAGGTCCGTACCATCCTCAAGGAGACGTTCGAGTACATCGAGAAGCTGTACGAACGAAAGGAGCACGTGACCGGCCTCCCCACAGGATTCAGGAAACTGGACGAGCTGACCTCCGGGCTCCAGTCGTCCGACTTCATCCTCGTGGCAGGCCGGCCGTCCATGGGGAAGACGGCCTTCGCCCTGAACATTGCCAAATACGCCGGGATCGAACTCACAAAGCGGGTGCTGGTCCTGAGCCTGGAGATGTCCCGCGAGCAGGTGGTGCAGCGCCTCCTCTGCGCCGAAGCACGCGTGGATTCGCATCGGGTCCGGACCGGCTACCTGGAGCCCAAGGACTGGCCGCGCCTGACGAACGCGGCGGGGCGGCTGGCCGAGGCACCGATTTTCATCGACGACACCGCGGGGCTGACGGTGCTGGAAGCCCGGGCCAAAGCCCGCCGGATGAAGGCCGAACACGGGCTGGACCTTGTCCTCATCGACTACATCCAGCTCATGCGCGGGCGGGGAGGCATGGAGAACCGGCAGCAGGAGATCTCCGAAATTTCGCGGGCCCTCAAGGCCATGGCGAAGGAGCTCCGCGTGCCCGTGGTGGGCCTGTCCCAGCTCTCCCGGGCCGTGGAGACTCGCCCCACGCGGGAGCACCGGCCTCAGCTCTCGGATCTCCGCGAATCGGGGGCATTGGAGCAGGACGCCGACCTCATCATCTTCCTCTACCGGCCCGAACGCTACAAGGAGCAGAGCGAGATCCCCCCCGACCAGCAGAAGCTGGCGGAGGTCATCGTCGGCAAGCAGCGCAACGGACCCACGGATACGGTCCGCCTGACGTTCATCCCCGAATACGCGAGCTTCGAGAATCGAGTCGAATCGGACCGAAAACCGTACTGAGGTCACTTCCCATGTGCCTTCGGCACCCGGCCCGTGACGGAATTGCGGACGGGGGAGGACGAGAGTATCATCTAGCGCCGTGAAAGTAACGGTGTGCGCGAGGGGAACCGGAGCCCGTCCTCCCGTTCCCCTTTGTTTTTCGTCCGGAGAAGGTGCGTGAAGCCGCCCCACTGGTTCAAACGGCTGGTCGTCGGCAGCCGGCTGCCCCTCGCCCAGGCGAGGCACGAGCGGCTCGGGAAAGCCGCGGGCATGGCCGTTTTCTCCTCGGACGCGCTCTCCTCGGTGGCCTACGCGACCGAGGAGATCCTCCAGGTGCTCCTCCTCGCCGGCGCCGCGGCACTGGCCCTGTCCGTTCCCATTGGCCTGGCTATCGTCGTGCTCGTGGCCATCGTGGCGGCCTCCTACCGCCAGACCATCAGGGCCTACCCTCAGGGCGGGGGGGCCTACATCGTCGTCAAGGACAACCTCGGCACGTTTCCCGGACTCATCGCCGGGGCGGCGCTCCTCATTGATTATCTCCTGACCGTGGCCGTGAGCGTGGCGGCCGGTGTCGCCGCGATCACGTCGGCGCTGCCCTGGCTTTTACCCTACCGGGTGGTTCTCGGGGTTGTCGCCGTGGCGGCCGTCGCTCTCGCCAATCTCCGGGGGGTGAGGGAGTCCGGGGCGATCTTTGCGCTTCCCACCTACCTGTTCATCGTCAGTTTCGCCGGCATGCTGGGGTATGGGTTCGCCGAGTTCCTCTGGGGCAGCCCCCCGCTCTCTGAGGGTCCTCCGCCCTCTCCTGTGGGTTCCGGCATCGGCCTCTTTCTGATCCTCCGCGCCTTCGCCTCAGGCTGCACGGCCCTCACAGGCATCGAGGCCGTGTCGGATGGCGTCCCCGCGTTTAAGCCTCCTGAGGCCCGAAATGCCCGCGCGGTGCTCGCCTGGATGGCCCTGATCCTCGGCACCCTCTTTCTGGGGATCACGCTCTTGTCCTCCTGGCACGGGATCGTGCCCACGGAGGGCGAAACCGTCGTCTCGCAGTTGGCCCATAAGGTGCTCGGCACGAGCGTCTTCTATTACGAGATCCAGGTGGTCACCATGCTGATCCTGGTTCTCGCAGCGAACACGAGCTTCGCCGACTTTCCACGGCTCTTGTTTTTCATGGCAAGAGACGGGTTCGTGCCTCGTCAGTTCGGAAATCGCGGCGATCGGCTGGTGTTCTCCAACGGTATCCTGATCCTGGGTGGGCTGGCAGCGCTGCTGATCGTGGTCTTCCGGGGCAGCACCCACGCGTTGATTCCTCTCTACGCGGTGGGGGTGTTCATGTCCTTCACCTTGTCTCAGGCCAGCATGGTCCGTCGCTGGCTGCGGAGCCGCGAACCGGGCTGGGGGTGGCGGGCGGGGGTGAACGGCGTGGGGGCCGCGACCACCGGGGTGGTGATGGTGGTCATCGCGGGAACCAAGTTCGTCCACGGCGCGTGGCTGGTGGTCCTGCTGATCCCGGTGCTGATGGTTGCCTTCCTCTCGGTGAAGCGTCACTACCGGGAGGTAGCGGGGCAACTTTCCCTCGAGCAATGCGGGGCAGAGTCGACGTTCACGCACACGGTGTTGGTCCCGGTGGGGGACCTCCACGCCGGGGTGGTGCGGGCCCTTCGGTACGCTCAGTCTCTCTCCCCGAGCGCGAAGGCGGTGTACGTCGAGCTGGATCCGGAAAAGACGCGGAAGCTGGAGGAGAAGTGGACAAAGTGGGGGTGCGGTGTGCCACTGGTGGTGCTGACCTCGCCCTATCGCTCCCTCCTGGGCCCATTTTTGGAATATCTGGACCACGTGCAGAATCAGCGGGAGAACCACATGGTGACGATCGTGGTGCCGGAGTTCATCCCGGCCCGGTGGTGGCAGCACCTGCTGCACAACCAGACTGCGCTCCTCATTAAGGGGGCGCTCCTCTTCCGGCAGAACGTCGTCGTCACCGACGTTCCTTACCATCTGAAGCGGTGACGCGGCCCCTCTGGTACACTTAGTCGTCGCGTGACCACCACGCGTCGATCCGATGGACATTCAACTGACGCCCGAGGAACCCCTCGACGTTTTTCTCACGCTCGCCCGCTATCGGATCTGGGGCGAGGATCCCGCCAACAAGCTCGGCGATGGTGTCTTCCGGCGAGTTCTGGCGATGGATGGCGAGCTCCACGGCTACACACTCCGCTGGTCCGGGCCTCCCGACGAGGCGCGGCTCACGATCACGCTTCCCGGATCGCGATCCACGCGGGTTGGGGAGGCGGTGTGTGCCGAGGTCCGGCGCCTCCTTTTCCTCGAGGCGGACCTCCCCGGGTTCTACCGGATGGCGAAGGGCGACGGGGGCCTCCAGGGTCTGATCGCCCCCTTCTACGGCATGCGCCCCACCCTGGCAGCAACTCCTTTCGAGATGCTTGTCGGAGCCATCACAGCTCAACAGGTCAACCTCACGTTCGCCCTGAGCACCCGGAGCCGGTTGGTCCGTCGATTCGGCCGCCCGGTTCAGGTGGCAGGTGAAACCGTTTGCGCCTTCCCCGCTCCCGAGGTGCTGGCCACGGCGCGGGTGCGCGACCTTCGCCGCATGCAGTTCTCGACCCGCAAGGCCGAGTACATCATCGGACTGGCCCGCCGAGTGTCCCGCGGAGAGCTCGTGTTCGAGCGGCTGACGTCGCTTCCGAACGACCAGGTGATCGCCGAGCTGACGAAGGTCCGCGGAGTGGGTCGCTGGACCGCGGAGTGGTTCTTGGCGCGGCAGCTCGGGCGCGGGAATGTCTGTCCCGCCGGAGACCTGGGGGTCCGGAAGTCTTTCGCCCACTTCTACGCCCGGGGGCGCGCGCTCTCGGAGCGAGGGATCCGTCGTCGGGCGGCCGTGTGGGGTCACTATCAGAATCTGGCGGTGCACTATCTCCTGGCCGGGCATAGGCGGCTCGCTGCGAGATCGGGAGGCGGCACGTGAGCAGACTGAACCGCCGCGTGTCTCGGTGCGCGGCGTGGACTGGCGGGCATTGATGGGCGAGCGTTCCCGCCAAGGCGTCGTCATCGCCGGCGTCATGCTGGCCCTCTTTCTGGCGGCGATGGAGTCCACGGTGGTTGCCACCGCCATGCCCACGGTGGTTTCCAGCCTCGGGGGGATCCGGATCTACTCCTGGGTGTTTTCGGCCTTCCTCCTGACCGCCACCGTCAGCATGCCGCTGTGGGGGCGGCTGTCCGACCTCCTGGGGCGTCGGCCGACCTACCTCGCGGGCATTGCCATCTTCCTCCTGGGCTCGGGGCTTTCAGGACTCTCCCAGAGCATGGCTCAGCTCATCACGTTCCGAACCCTTCAGGGCCTGGGCGCCGGCTCGCTCATCACGCTGGGCATGACGCTGGCTGGCGACCTCTACGGGCTTGAACGGCGCGCCAAGATGCAGGGGTACTTCTCCGGGGTGTGGGGGCTTGCCTCCCTGATCGGCCCCCCCCTCGGCGGGCTCCTCTCCGACCATGTTTCGTGGCGCTGGGTCTTCTACATCAATCTCCCCTTCGGCGCGCTAGCCGCCCTCGCCATCGGGTGGGGGCTGGTGGAGCCGGTGGGCCGTCGCCGGTCGGTGTCAATTGACTTCGTCGGAACCGCGCTCTTCACTCTGGCGATCTCCTCTCTACTCGTGGGGCTGACCGCGGGCGGCCGCGTCGCGTCGTGGCTGACCCTTGCCGTCCTGGGCCCCCTGGCCGTGACCGCCCTCTGCCTTCTGCTGTTCGTGGGCGTCGAGCGCCGGGTCGCGGACCCGCTGATTCCCCTCGACCTCTTTAAGCATCCCATGGTGCGGGCCGCTGCGGCCACCGGCTTCCTGGCCGGGATGGCGATGTTCGGCGCGATCTCGTACATCCCGCTTTATCTCCAAGCCGTCCTGGGGGCCACCGCCACGCAGGCGGGATTCGTCCTGACACCGTTCATCCTCGGGTGGGTGACGTTCTCGATCTTGAGTGCTCGGTTCGTGCTCCGCGTCGGATACCGGGGAATCGTCATGACGGGCATGGCGATCCTGACGTTCTCTTTCGTCCTGCTCGCGACCTGGGACCAGAACCTCACCCGCCCCTCGGCGGTGCAGGCCGTGCTCTTCGCCGGCGTCGGCATGGGAATGGTGATGGTGCCCATGCTCATCGCGGTGCAGAACGCGGTGCCGAAGCGGGACCTTGGCGTGGCGACCTCCGCGGTCCAGTTCTTCCGAAGCATCGGCGGGGCGGTGGGTGTGGCGGTCATGGGGGCGGCGATGTCCCATCGCCTCGAGACTGAGCTGCTTGTCGCTCTGGCGTCCTCGACAGCGGGCACGCCCCTCGGCGCGCAGATCCGGGAGCTCATGACCCATCCGGATCTCATCGTCAACCCCCTGACCCGCGCGGCGCTGGCGCCGGCGGTCCTGGCCCACGTGCGGCTCGCGATGGCCCAGGCTCTGCACGCGGTCTTCGTGGTAGGGCTGGTCGTCTGCGTCCTGGCGCTGGCCTCGTCGTTCCTGGTCCCGTCCGGGCGCGCCCGGGATCTGGCGCGGGCCGAGGAGGCCGCACCCACGCCCGGCTCATAGCGGCTTCTTCCCCTTCCGAAGGAGGCGACAGTGGCCCAGGACTTACCGCTCCTCGAACGGCTCGCCCAGCTCCCGGCTGTGCCGGTCGCGCAAATCCTGTCGCTCTTGGAGCGAACGGAGCGCCCGGATCAGGATCCGCTGCTGGTCCGTCTCGTTGGGGTGGATGAAGCAGGCGAGCGCCAGCTGCCCCCGTTGGTCGCGGCCGTCGTCCAGCATCTCCAGCGCGATCCGAATCTGACGTGCTATCAGGCCCTGCTCGAGGCGCTGACCGGGATCTGGACCGGCCGCGGTGCGCGCGGCGGTTGTCGCGCGGCTCCGGGCCGCGGGCTTACCGCCGGACGACCTTCTCCTGCGCCTCGGGGCGGTCTCGCCGACCCTGGGGTTCGCCGCCGAGCGCCGGGAGTGGGTCCGCGAGTGGCTGGCCGACCCGGTGACCCACGACGCTGCGCTGGTTGAACAGTGCCTGGTGCGCCTCCTCCTGGCCGTGCGGGGCATGGCCGAGGCCCGGGCGGCGGCGCTGACGGATACGGGCGCCCCCTGAGCGCGGCCGGCCACTTCCGGTAGAATGAGGGGGCTGCGCGCGACGCGGATCGTCACGAACGGAGGAGACATGGGACACTTGCACGAGAAGAACGCCGAGAGGAAACGG
>CAYRZF010000027.1:7425-24520 GCA_964428805.1 uncultured bacterium
CACGAACGGAGGAGACATGGGACACTTGCACGAGAAGAACGCCGAGAGGAAACGGATGGACGGGCTGGCGCTGAAATCCCCCATGAAGGTCTTCGGGGCCTTCAAGGACCTGGGCAGGCAGGTCTTCGCCGACGGCGCGCTCTCGAAGAAGCACAAGGAGCTGACAGCCCTGGCGGTGGCCATTTCCCAGAACTGCTTCGACTGAATCGAGCATCGGGTCGAGGAGGTCCTCGGCTTGGGAGCGACGGAGCAGGAGATCGCCGAGACGCTGGACATCGGGCTCTTGATGGGCGGGACGCTCGCTGCCAAATCGGTGCGCCATGCCTTTTGGGTGATGGCGCAGATCAAGGGCGAGAGGTAAACGGGCGTTTCTCACGGAGGATTCGATCATGGCGGCGATTCCCGACAAGTACAAGGACCTGTTCCAGAAAAAGACGTTCGCTCATCTGGCCACGATCGGCGGCGATGGCACCCCGCAGGTGACGCCGGTCTGGTGCGACTTTGACGGCACCCACATCCGCTTCAATACTGCCAAGGGGCGCGTCAAAGACAAAAACCTCCGCCGCAACCCCAAGGTGGCACTCGCGATCCAGGATCCGGAGAATCCCTACCGGTACATTCAGGTCAGGGGGCGGGTCGCGGAGATCACGGAACAGGGGGCCGACTCCCACATCGACTCGCTCACCAAGAAGTACCTCAACCAGGACAAGTATCCGTACCGCCAGCCCGGCGAGGTGCGGGTGATCTACAAGATCCTCCCCGAGAAGGTTCAGACAATGGGATAGGTGGGCAGCATGCGAGCCGCACCCTACGTCAGCACCGTGAGCGAGGCTGACCTCCGCCGGGAACGGGCGAAGGCGCGGGTCCTCCGCCAGAGTCAGTGGTGGAAGCGGCGGATCGCCGCCGGTCGCTGCCACTACTGCGACAGGCACGTGGGATCCCGCGCCCTCAGCATGGACCATGTGGTGCCGCTGGTCCGCGGCGGCCGGTCAAGGCGCGGCAACGTCGTTCCGGCCTGCAAGGACTGCAACAATCAAAAGAAGTCGCTCCTTCCCGTGGAGTGGGAAGAGTACCTTCGGCAGCTGGCGGAGCGCCAGGAGGCCTGATCCCCCTGCCGCTTGCCTGGGAGCCACTGGCGGCTGGCCGGGACGCCGTAAACAGATCGGCCGGTCCATCCGTCTAATGCGGGCGGAGGTGCGCTATGCCCCGAGAAGGGTTGCTGGTGTTCGCAGTGGCATTGGGGTTGGTCGGCTGCGCGAGCGCGCAGAGCCCGATCCTCTATCCGAATGCCCATCTGCAGCAGGTCGGCCAGGAACAGGCTGAGCGGGACATCGCGGCCTGCCGCGAACTCGCCAGCCAAAATGTTCCGAGCGCGGCCGGGAAAGAGATCGGGAAGGACACGGCCGTCGGCGCCGTGGGCGGCGCTGCGGTGGGCGCCGTTGCGGGTGCCGTGAGCGGCCATGGCGCGGGGCGGGGCGCGGCCATCGGCGCGGCGACGGGCGGGACCGCGGGAGCCGTGCATGGCGCGGCGAAGCAAACCGGCCCCAGTCCTGTGTACAAGAGCTTCGTGAACCGCTGCTTGCGCGAGAAAGGATACGAGGTGATCGGCTGGCAATAGCCCGCGCGCGCTCCGGTTACCGCTGTATCGGACTTTGGACATTGACAGCCCGCACTCCTTGGTGAGAATTCTGTCTCCATAGACCAACCATCTTTCGCCAAGGAGGGTCCCATGATCGCCAGGGTGTTGCTCGGGTTCTTGCTGTCCATCGCGTTGTCCGTGGGCGGGGTGCTGCCGTGGGTGTATGCGGGCTCTCAGCAATCGGCCGCGACCGCTCCGGACGGGAAAATCAACATCAACACCGCCTCGAAGTCCGAACTGATGAAGCTCAAGGGGGTCGGCAGAGAGGTCGCCGAGAAAATCATCGAGTACCGGGAGAAGAACGGCCCCTTCAAGAAGCCCGAGGAGATCCGGAAGGTCACGGGCGTCGGCAAGGGGATCTGGGAGGCAAACCGCGAGATGATCACGGTGAAGTGAGATTTTTTCTTGGATGACCTGTCGAGCTGGCATAGGATTGGAGGAAATCGGTCGGAGCGCACACAGGCTCCTTCCTGGTGTCCCCGCTGGCAATCCCGCCGGCGGCGACCTGACCGAGCCCCGGGCCGGGAGTCGGCGTCCGGTTGGGGGCGGTGGGACATGGGCCCGCGTGGTGGGCCTCGCCGAGAAAGGAGGTGGTCCAGCCGTGTGTATGTGTACCCCTACGGTGATCTGTGAGGTGGTCGCCTCCTAAGGCAGGTCCACGCTAGTCCAGGGTGGGCGCCTGGGAGGACCCAGGCACCACCGGCCCCGACGGTCCCGCCCACACCAGCGGGGCGGCTCGGCTCTCCGACGCCGCAGATACTGTCGGGGTTTTTTTGTGTGTCCTCGTCAAAAAGAAATGGCCCGCCGGAGTTGCCCCCGACGGGCCGTCAAGTGGTCCAGCGATCGCGTTAGACCTTGCGGACGTTGGACGCCTGGAGCCCCTTGGGTCCCTTGGTGACCTCGAACTCCACGCGATCACCCTCGCTCAGGCTCTTGAAGCCGTTCGCTTGGATGGCGTTGTAGTGAACGAAGACGTCCTCGCCGCCCTCCTGGGTGATGAAGCCGTACCCCTTCGCGTCGTTGAACCATTTCACGCTGCCTGTTGCCATGCTGCATACCTCTTTCTTGGGGCGAATGCCCCGGTGATAACCCGGCCCCCATGGCCGGGCTGACCCCCCGAGGGGGGCAAACGAAAACGCCGGAGGACCTCAGTCCTCGCGGCGTCAGACCCTTAAAATCGAGCGGTTCCCATTCACGAACTGGTTGCCGGATACGGAAGGAATTCTCAACCAGAAAAAAAACATACCTTGGTTTGCGGAGACCTGTCAACCCCGATTTGAGCGGGGTTGCCCGCGCTCCCGGCGGAGGGGTCGGCCCAGGTGGCGCTCGATGGCCCGGAGCTGGTCGCCTTCTTCGGGGGCGGCGAAGCTGGAAGCCACGCCGGTCGCCTCGGCCCGGGCGGTGCGCCCGATCCGGTGGATGTAGTCCTCCGGCGTGGACGGAAGATCGTAGTTGATGACGTGGGCGATGTTGGCCACGTCGATGCCCCGGGCCGCGATGTCTGTGGCCACAAGCACCTGGTAGGACCCCGCGCGAAAGCCGTCCAGCGCCTGTCGCCGCTCGGACTGGCTGCGGTTGGCGTGCAGGCGTGCCACGCGATGGCCCGCGGCGCCGACGGCGCGCGCCAGGCGGTCGGCCCGGTGCTTGGTGCGCGTGAAAATCAGGACTTTCCCCTGCTCGCCTCTCAGCAGGGACAGGAGCAGGGGAGTCTTCTCGTCGCGATGCAGCGGATAGAGAACCTGGCTGACTTTTCCAACCGGGCGCGCTGCCGGCCCGATCTGGACGCGGACGGGCTGGACCAAGTGACGGCGCACCAGCCGCTCCATCGGGGGCGGCATCGTGGCCGAGAAGCACAGCGTCTGGCGGTCCAGAGGCACATGCTTCAGGATGCGTTCGATCTGTGGGGCGAACCCCATGTCGAGCATCCGGTCGGCTTCGTCCAGGACGAGGATGCGGATGGATCCGAGGGAGAGGCTCCGGCGATCCACGTGGTCGAGGAGGCGGCCGGGGGTTGCGACCAGGACGTCGGGTCGGCGGCGGAATGCCTCGAGCTGAGGCCCCATGGCCTCGCCCCCGATCACCGCGGCCGCGCGCACGTGACGCCCGGCTCCAAGCGCATCAAAGCATTCACGGATCTGAAGCGCCAGCTCCCGGGTGGGAGCCAGGACCAGCGCCCGCAGCCCTGCGCCGCCGGCCAAGCGCTCAATGATCGGGATCGCGAAGGCGGCCGTCTTGCCGGTACCTGTCTGGGCGCAGCCGATCAGGTCGCTGCCGGCCAGAGCCAGTGGAATTGCCTGAGCCTGGATGGGCGTGGGGGCCTCAAAGCCCGCCCGTCGGACGTCGGCCATGATCTCGTTGGAAAGTTTCAGTGATTCGAACGTGAGTGAACAGTCCATGAGTGAACGGATCTTTCTCCGGTTTCCGGTATTGGGATTTCGGGTTGGGTGGTAGGGGCCCGGGCCCGAAGGCCCGGGCCCCTGAGCGAAGCGGTGATCGTTAGACCTTCCGAACGTTGGCGGCCTGGAGCCCCTTGGGTCCCTTGGTGACCTCGAACTCCACGCGGTCACCCTCGGCCAAGCTCTTGAAGCCCCCGGCCTGAATGGCGCTGTAATGGACGAAGACGTCCTCGCCGCCCTCCTGGGTGATGAAGCCGTACCCCTTCGCGTCGTTGAACCATTTCACGCTGCCTGTTGCCATGCTGCATACCTCTTTCTTGGGGCGAATGCCCCGGTGATACCCGGCCACCATGGCCGGGGTGCCCCCATGAATTTGGGGACAAACAAAAACGCCGTGAGGACCTGGTCCTCACGGCGTCAACTTCGAATCTGATCGACTCTCAAACGCGTTTGGAACCTAGAACCAGCCCTCACACTACAGGATCATTCCTCCGGTGTCAAGGAATATCCTGAATCCGCTTCGTGAGGGCCCGGGAGCCGTGCTTGGTCCCGAGCCACCCCGGGATGGCCACCGAGAAGCGCCCGGCGGTGCCCCCGGCCACGACCACGTGAAGGTCCTCCACGGAGGCGAACTTGGGGATCAATTCGTCCGGCCCCGGGGGAGCCGCGGCGAAGCGGAGGTTCGTTCCCTCCCCGCTGGTCTCATCTGGGAGGAGGTCGCGGTACGGTCGCCGAATGGTCTCGACGAGGAAGCGCTTGAGGTCGGCCTTCGACCAGCCGTCGTCCTTGAACGTCCGGGCGTGCTCCGGGCCCACCACCAGCGCGGTCTGGGAGTAGAGCGGGAAGTGCTTCGCGTTCCAGAGGCACGCCATGGACCAGCCCAGCGATCCCGCGAGGCTCTTCGCCGTGCGGCTCGCATGGTCGGAGATCCCGTGGGGGGCTTCCCCTGCGAAGAGAGTCACCGCGCTGTCGTCGGGCGCGAACCCGCGCTCCACGTGGAGCGGCTCCCAGGGGCTCGCCTCTTCGTGCTCTGCGATGCAGAAGGTGTAGCGCCCGGGGTGACCGAAGGTGGACATGGAGATCTCGCCGGCTCGGGCGCCGCCCAGGTTCATCAAGATCAGCCGGAGCGCCCGGCCGATGGTCGCGTTGGCGCGGGCGCCGGGGCCGAAGACCCCGAAGCTCGCGTTGAGGCCGATGCGCGATCGGATCGGGCCGTTGACGATGATGAGCGGCGCCGCGAAGTGGGTCGTGGCCTGAAGCCCGTGCAGATTGAAGGCCGGGTCGCAGGCCGCCTCGACCGCCGCCAGAAGCACGGGGAGATAATCCGGGCGGCAGCCGGCCATCACCGCGTTGACGGCGATCTTCTCGACCGTGGCCCGGCCGTAGTTGGGCGGGATCTCTCCCGCGAGCTCGTCGCGCGCTCGGCGTGTCCCGGCGAGCATTCGTTCCACTCGCTCGTGGGTCGGCGGGACGACGGGGAGGCCGTCGGTTACCCCCTTGGCGAACCACGTCTCCAGCTCGTCCTGACTCATCGTGACGCCATTCTCGGCAGCCTGCTCGAAGGTGTCAAGCGCTCCTTGGTCTCACCTAACTCTCTCCAGCCGTTTTCCTCACGGGGGCGATGGCGATCCGGCGAATGCCTGCCATCTCCCTGAAAGCGCGGGTTTTTCTTGTTCGGCGGCCGGGCGCCGTGTTAGATTGGGGCGAGACGTGTCTCTGGATCCTGACAGGGGGTTGTCCGATGCTCTTCAACATTCTCGCCGGGATGTTCTCCAACGACCTCGCCATTGACCTGGGCACTGCCAACACCCTGGTCTACGTGCGCGGCCAGGGGATCGTCCTGAACGAGCCCTCCATCGTGGCGATCCACCAGGCGGACGGCTCGGTCCAGGCCGTGGGGCACGAGGCCAAGGCCATGCTGGGCCGGACGCCGGGGAACATCGTCGCCATCCGCCCCCTGAGAGACGGCGTGATCGCCGACTTCGACGTGACCGAGAAGATGCTGCACTATTTCATCGCGAAGGTGCACCGGCGCCGCACGCTGGTGCACCCGCGCATCGTCATCGGCGTTCCGTCCGGGATTACCCAGGTGGAAAAACGGGCCGTGCGGGACTCGGCCATGCAGGCCGGTGCGCGCGAGGTCTATTTGATCGAGGAACCAATGGCTGCGGCCATCGGAGCGGGGTTACCCATCCAGGAGCCGTGCGGTAACATGATCGTGGACATCGGTGGCGGGACCACGGAAGTTGCCGTGATTTCCCTCTCCGGGGTCGTCTACTGCAAGTCCGTCCGGATCGCGGGCGACGAGATGGACGAGGCCATCATCCAGTACATCAAGAAGCACTACAACCTCCTGGTGGGGGAGCGGCGGTCGGAGGAGCTCAAGATCACACTTGGGTCGGCCTACCCCATTGGGACGGAGCGCGAAACCATGGAGGTGAAGGGGCGCGATCTCATCGACGGGATCCCGAAAACCATCGTGATCACCGACGAAGAGGTGCGCGAAGCGCTCCGGGAGCCCGTCATGACCATCGTGGAGACGGTCCGCACCTGTCTCGAGCGGACGCCGCCCGAGCTGGCGGCGGACATCGTGGACAGGGGGATCGTCCTCACCGGCGGGGGGGCTCTGCTGCGTGGGCTGGATCTCCTGCTGCGCCAGGAGACGAACCTTCCGATCACCGTCGCCGACGATCCTCTCTCCTGCGTGGCCCTCGGGACCGGCAAAGTGTTGGACGAGCTGAACCTCCTCAAGAAGGTGGCGATCCCCGCATAGTCCAGGCAGGAGACGCCTCCGGGTCGGGGGCGGCCTCCGGGTGCCCGCAACGAAGGAGCGGGTGTGGTGATTCGAGGGGTCGCGCCTGGGGGTCGTGGGTGAAATATCGCAAGTACGCGCTCCTGGTATCAGTACTCCTGGTCTCCCTCTCGCTGCTGAGTCTCGGCACGCGGGGCGGGGCCGCCGGGCGCCCGGATGACTTCGTCGCCGCCTTCCTCACCCCGCTGGAAGCCACCCTGGCCAAGATCCAGCGCTCTGCCCTGGGCATCTGGACGGCCTATCGCGACTGGAAGAACGTCCGACGTGAGAACCAGACCATGCGGGCCGAGGTCGAACGCCTGCGCATCCAGTCCCTTCAGGTGGAGGAGACCCACCGGGAGAATCTCCGTCTCCGCCGCCTTCTCGCCCTGCGGGACCGTCTCCCCCTCTCCGCGCTGGCCGGGGAGGTGATCGCCAAGGAGTGGGGCGGCTGGGTCCGGTCGGTCACGGTGAACCTCGGCAGGAATGACGGGATCGCGCGGCTCACGCCCGCGATCGTTCCTGAAGGCTTACTGGGCCGGGTGGTCAAGGTCCGCGCCAGAGCCGCCGTGATCCAGCTCCTGAACGATCCGGCCTCGGCGGTGTCGGTGATGGTGCAGCGCACGCGCACCGCGGGCGTGGCGGAGGGGGAGCCGGGCGGAGCGGTTCGCCTGAAGTTCATGGCCCGCGATGGCGGCGGCGTCCAGGTCGGCGATCTCATTGTGACCTCTGGCCTCGGCGGCGTCTTTCCCAAGGGGCTCCCCGTCGGCCGGGTGACCGCGGTAGAGGATAAGGGGTCTGCCCTCTTCCATTACGCCCTGCTGGCGCCGGTGACGGACTTCGCCCGCGTGGAGGAAGTGCTCTTGCTGACGGAACAGACCGGGGCGGATCTCTTTCCGCATTTCTTGAGCCCGCCGGAGAGCTGAGCGCCATGCGCGGGTTGTTCGCCCTCATGCTCCTCGGCGGCGGTCTCGCCCAGACCAGCGTGGCGCCGGCGCTCAGGATTGGCGGCGTGGCGCCCGACATCCCGCTGATCCTCACCGTCCTCCTCGGCCTGCGCCGCGGTCCGGAGGTCGGGTGCCTGTCGGGCTTCGCGGTGGGACTTCTCCAAGACGTCGCGGCCGGCGGCTTCGTGGGGGCGCAGGCCCTTACCAAGGCGCTGGTCGGCTTCACGTGCGGGCTGATCGGCGAGCGCTTGTGGGTCTCGAATCCGCTGGTCCAGGTCTCCGGTCTCGTGCTACTCACGTTCGCGGAGGGCCTGTCGCGCTACTGGCTGCTCCAGCTCTTCCACTTCCCCGCCCCCTTCGGCGACCTGATGCTCCACGTGGTTTTGCCCCAGGCCCTGTACAACGGCTTCCTCGGCGCGGCGACCGTCCTGACTCTCACCGTGGCCGAGTCCTGGCGAGGGATCTCACCGTGGCGATGACCCGGCTCGGCACCCGCGGGGGGGCCCGGCGCGACCCGTTCTCGCGCCGGCTCCTGTTTCTCACCGCCTGTACGCTGTCCGGGTTCCTGGTGCTCCTGGGGCAGCTCTGGTACCTCCAGGTGCTCGAGGGGGCCCGGCTGCGCGACCTCTCGGAGAAGAACCGGATCAGGGTCCGTCCTGCCGCTGCTCCTCGCGGCATCCTGTTCGATCGCAACGGTCTCGCGCTGGTGGATAATCGTCCCGCGTTCACCCTTTCCCTGATCCCGCGCGAGATGGAGAACCGCGAGACCGTCCTCGCCCGCCTTCACCTCTTGCTGCGGATCCCGCTGGGCGAGCTGGAGGAGTTGCTGGCGCGGGTCCCGGCCGACTCGTTCATGCCGGTGCGCGTGCGCCGCGGCCTGACCATGGAGGAGGTCGCGAAGGTCGAAGAGTGGAAGCTGGAACTGCCGGGCGTGTTGGTGGAGGTGGAGCCTCAGCGGGTATATCCCAGCCCGCGCCTCGGAGCTCATCTGCTCGGCTACGTCCGCGAAGTGAGCGAGGAGCAGATGCGACAGGGCCGCTACCGGCGCGGGGACATGGCGGGCCAGAGCGGGCTGGAGCGGTTGTTGGATGAGTATCTGCGGGGGCGGGATGGCGGCGAGGAGATTGAGGTGGATGCGGTCGGCCGCCCGGTCCGGGTGGTGCGGCATCAGGAGCCGCGCCCCGGAGCCCACGTGGTGACCACGCTGGACCGGCGCATCCAGGAGATCGTCGAGCGCGCGATGGGGGACCGCGCCGGCGCGGTGGTGGTGCTGGATCCCCGCAGCGGCGACGTCCTGGCCCTGACCTCGAGCCCGGCCTTTGAGCTGGATCGGTTCACGGGCGCCCTCGGGCGCGAGGCCTGGCTCAAGCTGGTGCGCGATCCGCAGTTCCCCCTCTTGAATCGGGCGATCCAGAGCCAGTACGCGCCGGGGTCGATCTTCAAGATTGTGGTCGCCGCCGCCGCGCTCCAGGAAGGGGTGATCACCCCGTTCGACCGGCTGCGCTGCGGACCGACCTTTCAGTTGGGCCAGCGGACCTTCAAAAACTGGGAGGACGCGGACTGGGGAGACATCGATCTCTACCATGCCCTCATCCGCTCGTGCAACACATTCTTCTACCAGCTCGGTCTCAAGGTGGGGATCGAACCCATGAGCCGATACGCTCGGGCCTTCGGCCTGGGCGAGCCCGCAGGGATTGCCCTGTCGGGCGAGAAGCCGGGGCGGATCCCGGGCTTGGCGGGGCCGGGGGAGCGAGTGGGGGCGCGGTGGAAATCGGGCGACACCGTCAATATCGCCATCGGCCAGGGGCAGCTTCTCGTGACGCCGCTTCAGGTGGCGCGCCTGCTGGCCGCCGTGGCGACCGAAGGGATTCTCTGGAAGCCCCGACTGGTCCAGCGGGTGGAGAGCCCCGACGGTCGCCTCCTCTATTCCGAGCCGAGCCGGCTGACCGGCTACGTGGAACTGTCACCGGCGGTGTGGGGGTTCCTCCAGCGAAGCCTGTGGGGCGTGGTCAACGACGGGGGAACGGGCGCCGCCGCGCGACTACCGGGCATCGAGGTCGCCGGCAAAACCGGGACGGCGCAGATCATTGCCCACAGTGACGCTCGCCGCGGTCAGGACCATGCGTGGTTCGCCGCCTATGCCCCCGCGTCGGATCCCCAGGTCGTGGTGGTGGTGTTCGTGGAGCGGGGGGGAAGGGGCGGACAGGCCGCGGCCCCCATCGCGCGACAGATCCTGCACGGGATCTTCCTCGAAAAGGTCGCCGCGGGGGGTCTTGCGGGATGAAGTTCAGGGTTGATCGGCGCCTGCTGCAGAACGTGGACTGGCTCCTGCTGGCCTCGGCCCTGGCGTTGGTGGGATTGGGTCTTCTCACGCTCTGGAGCCTTTCTCCCGGTCGGCACGGGAGCGGAATCGTCTGGCGCCAGCTCTCCTGGCTTGGCCTGGGACTCCTCGCCCTGGTCGCGGTCGCCAGCGTGGACTACCGGAACCTGGCGCGGGCTGCCCCAGCCCTCTACGTCGTCGGGATAGGGCTCCTGCTCGCGGTGTTCATCGTGGGCCGTTCCGTGTCAGGGGCCCGCCGATGGATCCCGCTCGGTCCCTTGACGCTGCAGCCCGCCGAACTGTTCAAGCTCATCTTCATTATCACGCTGGCCTGGGCGCTGACCGCCCGCTGGGCCAACCCGCGCGCACGCTCGACCCTGGCAATAGCACTGGGTCTGCTAGTCCTTCCGTTCCTTCTGGTGATCAGACAGCCCGATCTGGGCACGGCGCTCGTCCTGCTCCCCGTGTTTTTCGCGCTGCTCTTCGGTGCGGGCGTGCGGCTCAGGGAGCTTGGATGGCTCGGGTTGACCGGCCTGGCGGGGGCGCCGCTGGCCTGGTTCGTGCTGAGGGATTATCAACGCGAGCGACTCCTCGTCTACCTCGATCCGTTCAGGGATCCGCTCGGCAGCGCTTACAACGTGATTCAGTCGAAGATCGCCATTGGATCGGGACAGCTCCTGGGCAAGGGGATCGTCGGCGCCACTCAGAGCCGGCTGGCCTTCCTGCCCGAGCGTCATACGGATTTCATCTTTGCCGTGTTCGCCGAGATGTGGGGGTTCGTGGGGGCCCTGTTGCTCCTCGTCTGCTACGCGTTCCTGCTCCTCCGGGGCTTCGAGATCGCCGCCAAAGCGCGCGATCCGCTCGGCCGGCTGCTCTCGCTTGGGGTGACCGCGCTCCTTGGGGCCCAAACCCTCATCAACCTTGGCATGGTGATGGGGCTGCTGCCCATCGTGGGTATTCCGCTGCCCCTCATGAGCTACGGGGGCTCCTCCCTGGTGGTCACGCTCATGGCCCTGGGTCTCCTCCTCTCGGTGCGGATGCGCCAATTTCTGTGAGGTGTCGCCGTGGGTAAGCGCATTGTGGTCAACATGGGGGTGACCGAAACCCGCGTCGCCGTCCAGGACGGTAATTCATTAACCGAACTCCATGTGGAGCGTCGCCGGCATCGGTCCATCCTCGGCAACATCTACAAGGGCGTGGTCACGAACGTGCTTCCGGGCATGCAGGCGGCGTTCGTGGACGTCGGACTGGTCAAGGACGCCTTCCTGTACGGGGGGGATTACACCGCCAACCTGGGCGAGTACGAGCGGCTCATGCTGGCCGAAGGCGAGGAGGAAGACATCGAGGTCGATGAGGTCGAACGTCGCGAGGCGTCGGTCCCCATCGAGGACCTCCTTCGCAAGGGGCAGGAGGTACTGGTCCAGGTCTCCAAGGAGTCCCTGGGGACGAAGGGGGCCCGGATCACCTCCTTCATTTCGCTGCCCGGCCGCTACCTGGTCTTCATGCCCCAGGCCCACCACATCGGCGTCTCCCGGCGGATCCGCGACGAGCGCGAGCGGGACCGGCTGCGCCAGATCGTCCGCGGGCTCAGGCCTCCCACGGGCGGGTTCATCGTTCGGACCGTAGCCGAGGGAAGGGGCGAGGAAGAATTCGCCTCCGACATTCAGTTTTTGATCCGCCTCTGGGAGCAGATCCAGTCCCGCTACAACCAGGCCAACGCGCCCTCGCTCTTCCACGAGGAGCGGGATCTCATCTTCCGAGTGGTCCGCGACCTCTTCTCTTCCGACGTTGAGGAATTCCTGGTGGACACGCCGGGAGCCTATGCCAAGTGCGTGGAGTACACCTCCTCCCTGGTCCCGGCCCTGGCCGCGCGGGTACGGCTCTACGAGGGGCGCGCCCCGGTCTTCGAGGCCTGCGGGATCGAAAAGGAGATCGAGAAGGCGCTCCGCCGCCGGGTGTGGCTCAAGTCCGGCGGCTACATCATCATCGACCAGACTGAGGCCCTGGTCGCCATCGATGTCAACACCGGCAAATATGTGGGAAAGCGCGATTTCGAGCAGACCGTGCTCAAGATCAACCTGGAGGCGGTGGGCGAGGGCGTGCGACAGATCCGCCTCCGCGACCTGGGCGGCCTCATCATCATCGACTTCATCGACATGGAGCGGGAGGAGCATCGCCAGCAGGTCTTCAAGGCTCTCAAGAAGGCGCTGGCGGAGGACAAGGCCCGCACCAACGTCCTCGAGATCTCCGAGCTCGGGCTGGTGGAGATGACCCGCAAGCGGGTCCGCCAGGATTTGCAGTCCCTCTTCTGCGCCCCCTGCCCGACCTGCAAGGGGAGCGGCGTCGTGAAGTCGGACCTCACGCTGGCCGGCGAGATCTTCCGGAAGATCCAGGCCGCGGCCGCGGACCTGGGTGGGCAGGAGATCCTGATTCGGGTCCATCCCGAGATGGCTCAGTACCTGGAGGCGGAGGAGCGCGAAGGGTTGGAGCTCCTTCAGGAAACGGTGCAACGGAAGCTTTCGGTCCAGCCCATGACCTCGCTCGATCGCGAGGAGTACGAGATCATCTCCCGGTAGCGCGACCCGGGCTCATGAAGAGAACGCCTCCGTCGCGGGTGAGCCGCGGCAACGTGCTCGCGCAGCTCCAGCTCGCCGCCCGAAAGGGCGATCGCACCGCTCTCGCCCTGGCGGTCGACCAGATGCGGACTCTCGCCTACTCGCCGCGCTACTGGGAAAAGTATCTCCTCCTCCTCGCGAATCCTCTGGCGCGGTTGGTGGATCTCTTGGTGATCAAACAAGGAGACGCCATCGCCCGGCAGAAGGGGTGGGTTCGGCCCAAGCGCCGGCCGGCGTCGGGGCATCGCCCGAAGTCGAACGCGGGCAGCCGCAAAAAGAAGCCGCAGACCCGGCGGCGGGCGGCGGCCCCGCAAGTTCAGCCCTCGCTGTTCCCCGACTTCTAGCTCGGAGGGGGGCTTCGCCCCCCTTCCGATGCCTCCCCCTCGAACAGGTTGCGCGGGCAAAGCCCGCGCTCGAACGGAATCCTCAGGACTCTGGACAGCCTCTCAAAGGAAGGGGATACTGAGAGGCCGGGAGTCGATCGAATGGCTACGCACGTTCAAGAAGAGCGGCTCACACTTCCCGTCAAGGGTATGCACTGCGCCTCCTGCGTCGGCAAGGTGGAGACGGCCCTGGCGGGGGTTCACGGCGTCCGGGAAGCCAGCGTGAATCTCGCCACCGAGAAGGCCTCCGTCGTGCTGATTCCGGGGCAGGCGACCGTGGCCGATCTCCGTCGGGCGGTCAGGGCTGCGGGGTACGAGATTCCCGAGGAGATCCCGACGGACGCGGCAGCCCCCGATCGGGAACGTGCCGAGCGGGAGAAGGAGAATCGGCTCCTCCGCTGGAAGTTCAGCGTCGGCGCCGTGCTCTCGCTCCCCGTGCTCCTGGGCAGCTTCCCGCAGCTCTTCCCCTGGATCCCCGGGGTCCTCCAGAATCCGCGGGTCCAGCTCCTCCTGGCCACGCCGGTCCAATTCTGGGTGGGGGTGCAATTTCATCTGGGTTTCTGGCACGACCTCCGCCGCCTCTCTCCCAGCATGAACAGCCTGGTCTCCATCGGGACCAATGCGGCCTATTTCTTCAGCGTGGCGGTGACGCTCTGGCCTGACACGTTCATGCCGCTTGGGGCGATGACCTACTACGACACCGCAGCGGTCCTCATGACGCTGATCGTCCTCGGACGATGGCTGGAAGCTCGTGCCCGGGGCCGGACGTCCGAGGCGATCCGGCGGCTGGTGGCGCTGGCCCCCAAGACGGCGCGGGTGCTCCGGGACGGGCGCGAGGATGACATTCAGGTATCGGAAGTGATGATCGGCGACCTCCTGCGTGTGAGGCCCGGGGAGAGGATTGCCGTGGACGGCGAGGTTGTGGAGGGCGCCTCGGCCGTGGACGAGTCCATGCTGACAGGCGAGAGCCTGCCGGTCGAGAAGCGGCCGGGCGCGCGGGTCATTGGCGGCACGGTGAACCGGATGGGGAGCTTTACGTTCCGCGCTACGCGCGTGGGGAAGGACACCGTCCTGGCGCAGATCATCCACCTTGTGGAGGAGGCGCAGGGATCGAAGGCCCCCATCCAGCGGCTCGCGGATCAGGTCTCAGCGGTCTTTGTGCCCATCGTCCTTGTCGTCGCGGTCGTCACCTTCGGCGTCTGGTGGCTCTGGGGCCCTGAGCCCGCCTTCCTCTTCGCGCTGACCAACTTCGTGGCGGTGCTGGTGATCGCCTGCCCCTGCGCCATGGGGCTGGCCACGCCCACCGCGATCATGGTGGGCACGGGCAAGGGCGCGGAGTCCGGCGTCTTGATCAAGAGCGCGGCGGCGCTGGAGCTCCTGCACAAGGTTCGAACTGTCGTGCTCGACAAGACCGGCACCCTGACTATCGGCCGCCCGGTGGTCACGGACGTCATCCCGATCAACGGCATGACCGCCGATGACGTCCTCGCCCTGGCCGCGGCGGCCGAGCAGGGGTCGGAGCACCCGCTGGGGGAAGCCGTTGTCGCGCGGGCCAAGGAGCGTGGGCTCGCGCTCCCGCCGGTCACCGATTTCACCGCGGTTCCCGGCCATGGGATCGAGGCGCGGGCGGGAGGCCAGCGGCTCCTGCTCGGCAACGCGCGGCTCCTGTCGGAGCGCGGAGTGGCGGTCGGGGCTGTCGAGGCGACGGCCCGTCGGCTGGCGGAGGCAGGGAAGACGGCGATGTACGCGGCTCTGGACGGCACCGTTGTCGGCCTCATCGCGGTGGCCGACGTGCTGAAACCCGAGGCGCGTCAGACGGTGGCCATGCTCCATCAGATGGGCATCGAGGTGGTCATGCTCACGGGCGACAACCGGCGCACCGGCGAGGCGATCGCCCGGCAGGTGGGCATTGATCGGGTGCTCGCGGAGGTGGTCCCGGAGGACAAGGCGCGGGAGGTCAGGCGCCTCCAGGAGCAGGGCAGGCTGGTCGCGATGGTGGGCGACGGGATCAACGACGCGCCGGCCCTGGCCCAGGCCGCGGTGGGGATCGCGATGGGCTCGGGGACGGACGTGGCCATGGAAGCGGCGGACGTCACCTTGATGCGGGGCGACCTCCGCGGCCTTGTCACGGCCATCCAGCTGTCGCGGAAGACGATCCGGATCATCCGCGAGAATCTGGTCTGGGCGTTCGGGTACAACGTGATCCTGATCCCCGTGGCTGCCGGCGTGCTGTACCCCCTCTGGGGGATCCTGCTTTCCCCGATCCTGGCCGGGGCCGCGATGGCATTCTCGTCGGTGTCGGTGGTGACCAACAGCCTCAGGCTCAAACGATTCCGACCCGCGCTCGTCGAGGAGGGGACGACGCAGAGGTTCGACAGGGATCCCGACAAGTACGCAGCCAAATGAGCGGGGTGAGCTCGCCGTATCTGGTGGGCCGAGACCGCTACGAGAGGGTGATGGAGGGGTGGATCGACAATAGCCACGCCGACGCCTTTACCCTCACCGCTCAGATTCGGGACAACGATCTCGGCGTCGAGGTTTCCACGGTCGCTCTGCCTTCCCCGCGCTACGAGATCCGCGAGGTGCGCGCGCGGATCCTCGCCGGCCGTCCCGGAGCGGTGGACGCAGAAATCATTGACAGGCTGGGCGCCCTGGCGGGAACGCGAATGGTCGCCGGGTTCGGCCGCCGTGTCACCGAGCTCGCGGGCGCCCGCGCCGGCGGCCCGCACTTCGTGGCCGCGGCGATCGAGGTCGCGCGTCTCGCGCGCCAGGCCACCAAGCTGCCGCCCGAACAGGCCAAGACGGCCGAGGGCGGCGACCCATGGGCCTGCTGGCAGCTCGACACCGCCGGCTGGGTTGATTTGCCGAATTCCTGCTTTACGTACAGCGAGGCGGGCAAGGCGCTCTTCGGGAGCCGGCCGGTCACGACGTCCATGATGGCGGAACTGTACTGCCCGCCCCCGGGGAAGACGCGAGTGTTCAGCCGGAAAAAGATCGCACGGCTCGAGCTCAACGGGCAGCGGCTTCTCCTGTACCACTCGATGTTTGACGGGTCGCACAGCTTCGAGATCCGCTACGAGATCGACCTCGATACAGGGATCATCGTCCGGGCGGAATCCGAGACCCCGCGTCTGCCGTACATGGGAATCTGCAACGAGCCGCAGAAAAAGATCGCCTCGCTCGTGGGCCAGCCCGCCGATTGGGGACTGAGGAAGCGTATCCAGACGCTGGTCGGTGGGTCGTCGGGCTGCGCCCAGCTGTTCGACCTGACCTCCGACCTCTTGAAGCTTCTCGCTTTCGACTGACCTTCCACCTCCTGCCGCAGGACAGGGGCTGGCCCCACCCCCGTTTGCCCGCTGACAATGTCCCGGTAGAGATGTCCGTTCCCTGGACACTCGCCATCCCGCTGGTACTGGGAATTTTCTCGCAGTTTCAATGCGTTCGGGCCCGCCCTCCGGTGGCAGCAAAGTTGCTCTTTGATGGAGAGTGGAAGGAGTGCCAATGCGACCCTTCAAAGACCAGTGCGGTGTGGCTCTTCCCCTGGCGATGTTCCTTCTTGTGGGACTCACGGGGCTTCTCGTGGTCTTCGTCTCCATGGCAGGCACGGACCCAGCGGTTTCTGCCAACCTCAACGACACGACCCGGTCGCGGTATGCGGCCGATGCCGGGATCGAGTGGGCTTTTGACCAGCTGGTCCAGCAGACGGCTCTGGACCCGATGTCGAACTTCAAGGCGGTCGTGACCGCGGTCCTGAACAACAATGGCGGCGTGATGGCGACCAACATGACGCTGCCAGGGCTCACCCCGACGTTCGGCACCTTCTCGGTCACCGCCCGGAACGACAATCTGGTGAATGACGATCAGATCACCGGCCAGCCCGTGGATCTTCTTGGCGGCTCCAACACCGACACCAACGACGTGGTCATCCTTACCGCGACGGGCACGTTCAATGGCGTGACCCGCCAGATCCAGCAGGTCGTGATGCACGTGGATATGAATATCCC
>CAYRZF010000028.1:0-24368 GCA_964428805.1 uncultured bacterium
GTAAAGGAACCGCTCGCTCAACGCCGGATAGAACTCCGACAGCGGGAACACAGCGAGCTTGAGCAGCTCCAGGATGACCGTGACGAAGAGCGAGCCGAACACCACCCCGTGGAGGCTGCCGATCCCGCCGATCAGGACGACCCCCACGAGCCAGAGGCTCCAGGAGAGCTGGAAGTGTTCCGGACTCACGAAGAGCAGGGAGGGGATCCAGACGGCGCCGGCGACCCCTGCCAGGACCCCCGCTGCGAAGAAGGCCAGGAGCTTGTAGTACACGACGTTGACGCCCATGGTGGCGGCGGCGATGTCGTTGTCGCGAATCGCGATCCATGCACGCCCCACCCGCGTCCGAAACAGGTTGGCCACCGCCGCCAGGCAGAGGATCGTCAGCGCCGAGGCCAGGTAGTACACTTTGATTTCGCTGTCCACCGGCCAGCCGCCGATGGTGATGGTCCCTGGCGGGAGGGAGAAGTAGTGCTCACGCCCACCGACCCGGCTCACGTAGTGCGTGATGATGAAGTCCACCGTGATGAACTGGGCCGCCATGGTGGTCATGATCATGTAGAAGCCCTTGATCCGGGCAGACGGCAGTCCGAAGAACACCG
The DNA here is from genome assembly GCA_964428805.1 of uncultured bacterium. Lineage (GTDB taxonomy): Bacteria > Methylomirabilota > Methylomirabilia > Rokubacteriales > CSP1-6 > CAYRZF01. Next base: position 603 of record CAYRZF010000028.1, read on the forward strand.
ACCAGAGCCCAGCGAGGAGGCAGCCGAGGACCGCGGCCACCGGGTACGGCAGGTTCCAGAAGAGGACTCCCATCGCCGTGACGTAGGCACCGACAGCGATGAACGCGGCGTGCCCGAGCGTAATCTGCCCACAGTAACCGATCAGGAGCTGGACCCCCAGGGCTGAAAGGATCGTGTAGAGGATGATGTTGGCCACGGAGATGACGTAGAGGTTTGTGTAGAGCGGCAGCGTGAGGACGAACAGGATGAGGAGAGCCATCTTCGCCCGCACGAAGGTGGCCTGCCACCACGCATGGGTCGCCGCATACGTCTCGTGATACACCCCACTCGGCAAGTACACCTAGGCCGCCTCTTCGACGTCCGACACCGGATGGGTCCTGTCGCCGACCAACCCCACGGTGCTCACTCCCGCCAGCCCGGAGTGTGCTATTGCTCGGTTGCCCATCGCCGGACTCCTGCGGTGTCTCGCGGTGCGCTCCGCGCCGTGGGGTGCCCCGGTCGGCGCCTCCCATCCGGTGTCGTGCGCCGCCCCCGACAGGACCCATCCGGCGTTGGAAGACTGGAGCATCTAGACTCTCTCGATCTTGACCCAGCCCCAGAGACCGTAGGGCCGGAAGAGCAGGATGATCACCATGAACACGAAGGGGGCAATCTCCTTGACCCCGCCCTGGGTCAGCTTGCCGACATAGGCGTCGGACAAGTTCTGGAGCACCCCGATGGCGAGCCCGCCCACGATGGCGCCGGGGACCGAATTGAGACCGCCCAGCACCACGGCGGGGAGCACCAGAAGCCCCAGGTATCCCACCGAGATGTTGAGGCCGTTGATGTTCCCGAGCAGCGTTCCCCCCACCCCCGCAGCCATGAAGGCGATGGCCCAGGCCAGCGCGTACACGCGCTTGGCCGAGATGCCGAGCGACAGAGCGGCCATCTCGTCGTCCGCCGTGGCCTGCATGGAGAGGCCCCAGCGGCTCCGCTGGAAGAACCAGACAAAGACCACCAGCAGGACGATGGCGGCCACAAAGCTCCAGATGTAGACCTGGCCGAAGACCATCCCATAGAAGCGGAGCGGCTCCTGGGGGAAGACCGGCGGGGTGAACACCACGGTGTCGGTCCCCCAGGTGAAGCCCACCACCGCCCGGAAGAAGAACGAGAGCCCCGCCGTGATCATGATGACAGCCAGCACCGGCTCGCCGATCATCCGCCGCAGGAAGAGCCGCTCGGTCACCAGGCCCAGGACGAACCCCGTGATCAGGGTGGCGAGGAGCGCCACCGGGAACGGGAACCCCCACTGGTAATAGGTCAGACAGACGTAGGCCCCGATCAGCGTCAGCTCCCCCATGGCCAGGTTCAGGACCCCGGAGCACTTGTAGATGAGGGTCCAGCCCAGCGCCACCAGGGCGTAGATGGAGCCGACCATGATCCCGGAGAGCAGGAGCTCGATGAAGATCGCCATCAGGCCGTCTCGACTACCCGCAGTGTGTGTTTACTGCGCGAGGTCCGCCCATCCTCGTAGGTCACGGTGGTCTCGATGTGGATCTCGCGGGCGGCCGAGTAGAGTCCCTCCACGATATCCTGGTAGCGCTCCTCCAGGAACGTCCGGCGGAGCTTCCGGGTGCGGGTCAGCTCCTCGTCGTCGGCGTCGAATTCCTTGTGGAGATTCACGAAGCGTCGGATCCGCGCCGCCTCGGGCAGTCCTTTGTTGACGTGGATGACGGCGTCCCTCACCAGGGCCTGTACCTCGGGCTTCTGAGAGAGCTCGGGGTAGCTCGTGTACGGAATATGGTTGTCCTCGGCCCACTTGCCAACGACCCCCGCGTCGATGCAGATCACGCCCGTGACGGCCTGGCGCTTGTCCCCGAGGATCCAGGCGTCCTTGATGTAGGGACTGAACTTGAGCCGGGTCTCGAGATACTGAGGGGAGAAGCGGCTTCCGTCGGCGACGGTCATCACGTCCTTGCGGCGGTCGAAGACCACCAGGTGTCCCTGGTCGTCGATGAAACCGATGTCGCCCGAGTGAAGCCAGCCGTTCCTCAGCGTCTCCGCCGTCGCTTCCGGATTCTTGTAATAACCTGTGAAGACGCACGGGCTCCTGGAGAGGATCTCGCCGTCCGGGGCGATGCGGACCTCGGTCTCGGGGATCGGGGTCCCCACGGTGTCGTAGCGGACGTCGCCGTCCCGATGCACTACCGAGATGCCGGCGATCTCGGTCTGACCGTAGATCTGCTTGAGGTTGGCGCCGATCGAATGGAAAAATCTCAGGTGATCAGGCCCCAGGGCGGCGCCGCCCGTGTACGCGTGGCGGACCCGCGCCAGCCCGAGATGATCGCGAAGTTTCCTGAGCACCACGAGGTTTGCCAGCTTGTATTTCAGCCGGAGGGATCCCGGAATCGGCTGCTTGGCGAATTTCAGATCTACCATCCGGCCCCCGACCCCGAGCGCCCAGCGGTAGGCTCCTCGCTTGACCCTGGGCGAGTCCAGCACCTTCACCTGCACCGTCCGGACCATCTGCTCGTAAATGCGAGGCGGTGAGAACATCACCTGGGGAGCGATCTCGCGGATGTCGCGCTGGACGGTTTCCGGGTCCTCGGGGAAATTGATCGTGAAGCCCGCCATCAGCCCGCAGGAAATCGACATCATCTGCTCGCCGATCCAGGAAAAGGGCAGGAACGACACGAAATCGTCACTCTCCCCGCACGGGTCCACGGCCAGCATGTTCTGTCCCATCTTGAGCATGTTCCCGTGGCTCAGGAGGGCTCCCTTGGGCTGGGCCGTGGTGCCGGAGGTGTAGAAGAGGAGCGCGACGTCGTCGCACCGCCCCTGGGCCACGATCCGCTCGAAGGCCTCCGGGTCCCCGGTGTCCAGTTCCTCCCCCAGGCGGCGTACCCCCGCGAGGCTCAGGAGTGACGGGTCGTCGTAACCGCGCATCCCCTTCGGGTCGTCCCAGATGATCCGCTCCAGCTTGGGGCAGCGGGGCTTGACGGCGAGGCCCTTGTCCACTTCCTGCTGCCCCTCGCCCACCAGGAACCGGGCATCCGAGTGATCCAGCACGTACTGAACCTCGTCGATCAGCGCGTCCTGGTAAAGCCACACGACGATCCCCCCGATGGCCAGGGTCGCCATTTCGGCCCAGAGGCCTTCGGGCCGGTTGTGGCCGATGAGGGCCACCTTGTCTCCGCTGCGGAGCCCAAGGGCTCTAAACCCCAGGGCGAGGAGCCTTACCTCGGTCAAGTACCGGCGCCAAGTGATGGGCCGCCAGACGCCGAATTCCTTCTCGCGCATGGCGACCTTCCTGTCGCCGTAGTAGCGCGCCGTCTCCAGGAGGAGCTTGGGAAGCGTCAGCTCCGGGGTGATCTCCACCCGCCGGGACGGGTTACCGTCTCGACGTGAAAACATCCTCCTCCTCTCCCAGGTACGCCTGATGTACCAGCGGATCGGCCTGGACCTGTTCCGGGGTCCCCTCGGCGATTTTCTCCCCGAAGTTCAGCACCGCCACGCGGTGCGAAATGTCCATGACTACTCCCATGTCGTGCTCCACCAGGAGGCACGTCACTCGCCAGCGTTCTTCCTCGTTGATGTCGATGATGAAGCGGGCCATGTCCTCCACTTCTTCCAGGTTGAGCCCCGCCATGGGCTCGTCGAGGAGGATGAGGCGAGGGCCAACGGCGAGGGCCCGCCCCAGCTCCACTCGCTTCTGGAGGCCGTAGGGCAGCATGCCGACCACCTTATCCCGGAGGTGGGTCATCTCCAGGAAGTCGATGATCTCCCGCTCGATGAACTCGCGGTGCTCGATCTCCTCGCGGGCGGTTTTGCCGAGATAGATCGCCCCCGACAGGAGCCCGGCCTTCATGTGGATGTGTCGGCCGAGCCGGATGTTGTCCAGCACCGTCATGCCGCTGAACAGCTCGATCTTCTGGAACGTGCGGGAGATCCCGAGGGCGGCTCGCTGATAGGGCGTGAGGCCGCCGAGGTTCTTCCCCTCGAAACGGATCCGACCCTGCTGGGGACGGTACAGGCCGTTGATGCAGTTGAGGCACACGGTCTTGCCCGCGCCGTTCGGACCGATGACCGAAAAAATCTCTCCGCGCCGGACCTCGAAGCTCACGCCCCGCAGGGCCTTCACCCCGCCGAAAGCCAGGTGGATGTCTTCGACCTGGAGAATGGGGTCGGCCATCACGCCTTCGCGGTTCTGCCGATGATCGTTTTGGCCGGGTCGATCTCCTCACGCAGGATCCGGAGCTCCTGCTCCGTCGGAGGCGGCAGCTCCTCCACCCGGGCGGCCACCAGCGGCTTGAAGTCCATCTCCGCCAGAACCTGCTCGGGACTGAGCCCCCGGAGTACCCCGAGGAGGGTCATCTTCTTCGAGTCGTCGTCGAAGCCCAGGAGGGCCTTGGAGGTGACCACGCGCCACGGCCCCGTGCCGGCCGGGAGCCCTGCCCGCTCGCGGGCGCCGGGAGTGCCGTCGAGGAACCCGGGGGAGGTGATGAAGTCCACGCGGGGCACGAAGCGACGCTTCTCATGCATCATGATGATGATAGTCTTCCAGCAGTACGAGGCCACCTCGTTTGCGCCGCCGGAGCCCGGAAAACGCTTCTTGGGCCGCTTGTAGTCCTCCCCCAGCATCGTCGAGTTCACGTTCCCGTAAATGTCGATCTGGGTCGCGCCGAGAACGCCGTAATCAACCAAGCCGAGCTGGGCCTGAGCGAAGATTTGATTCATGCTGGTCCAGGCGAGGGAGCGGTAGCAGTTCGAGGGGCCGCCCATGGTATTGCGCACGAACGGGGTAAGGGGGAGCGGGCCGATCGCTCCAAACTCGAAGATCTGGACGAGCTGGGGCGCCTGGATTCGTTGAGCGAGGATCGCGGCCACCTGAGGCATCCCGAACCCGATGAAGGCCGTTTTCTGGTTCTCGAGCAGCCGGGCGCACAGCGCGATCATGACCTCGGCTTCGGTGAACTCCCGCGTCATCGCGATCCCATAGAGGATTCCGAACGGGAGACGGCCGGGTACCCGCGCCGAAGGCGTGGGTGGGAGCCCTGCCGCGCGGAGCGCACCGCGAGACGCCGCAGGAGTTCGGCGACGGCCGAGGAAGCGATATTACACTCCGGCCCGGCGGGAGCGAGCACGGTGGGGCTGACCGCCGGCAGGACCCGTTCGGAATTCCTCATCGGTAACCTTCCTTGATCGTGGCGCGACGGCGCAGGTCGTTGAGGCGGGCCAGACCCACGCGCTGTTCGAGCATCTCGCGATGAGATCCAACGCTGTAGACGTATGTCTCAAGGTAGGCCTTCAGGTTTCCCTGCCGTTCGAGCGTGTTGTACTCGGCGAAATGCTCGAAATCCATCTCGTACACCCCGGGAAGACCACCCGGATAAGCCCCGAACGGCGCATACACCACCGCGTCCACGAAGTAATAGGGGATGGTGGTCTTGCCGGGGTCCTTTCGGATGTCGTCGTGATCAATGATCTCATCCGCGGAGATGATCACTTTCCGCGAGGCCATGGCAGTCTCGACCGGGGACACCCCGGGACCGAAGCACCGGGCGTTGCCGTACACGTCGGCCTGGTGAACGTGGATCAGCCCCACGTCTGGGTTCACGGCGGGGACCAGGACGATGGGCTTTCCCCCGAACGGGTCGGCCACCACCTTGGCCCCGGAATACTTCAGCGTGTCGCTGCCGAGAAGCGCCCGGGTGGGAAGGAACGGCACGCCCATGCTGCCGGCCAGATGCCGGAGCGTCAGCGTGCCGTTCGTCCACTCACTGACCTTGATCTTCCCCTCCTCGACGGACCGATTCAGCGTGTCGCCGAGCCCCAGGAACCCCACATCGATGCGCGAGCAAGCGCCCGCAGCGGCCAGGAGCGTGGATTCCATCAGCGTAAACTTCGCGCAGTACCAGAGGTCTCGCCGGCCCTGGCGGATGATCTCTCGGATCAGCGCCAGCGGGCCGCGGGTGAAGGAGGAAAAGTCGAAGGAAACATAGTCCCCGTCGGAGACGAACCGGGAGACCGCCTCAGCCTCGGAGACGGTCTTGTCCACGAACTCCCGCCGCTTGTGATCGCGCATCCACGCGCGGACCTCATCGGGATCGGTGAAGCGGAACTCGCCCACGCCCTCGTAGAGAGGCTTCATACTCCTTCCGCGCGCTGTGGCAATCGCCGGCTGGGGAGACAGTGCGTTTGTCCGGCCCGATGAAGTGGCCAGAGTCTAGCCCAGGCCAGCATGCCTGTCAAGCACTTGGCCAAGTACGACAAGGGTTTACGGCGACCTCTTGAAGGCCGAGAGCGAGGAGAAGTAGCAGCGGGCGAGGAGCCCGTCTAGGGGCGGAGCCCGAGGATCTCACGGGCGATGACCATCCGCTGGATCTCCGAGGTCCCCTCGCCAATCTCGCAGAGCTTCACGTCGCGAAAGATTCGTTCGACGGGAAACTCAGTCACATAGCCGGCGCCCCCGTGGAGCTGGACGGCTCTGGTCGCGGCCCGCATGCCCACCTCGGACGCCAGGACCTTGGCCATCGACGCGGCGTGCCGCGCGGGTTTTCCCTTATCTTTCAAATACGCGGCGCGGAGGGTGAGAAGGCGCGCGGCCTCGATCTCGGTCGCCATTTCGGCCACCATGCCCTGGAGCCCGTTGAACTCGGCCAGGGTCTTCCCAAAGGCGGTGCGCTGCTTCATGTAGGCGAGCGACGCGTCGAGAGCCCCCTGGGCGAGCCCCACGGCCATCGCGGCCATGGCGATGCGCCCACCCTCCAGGACTTGCATGGCGTTCACGAACCCCATGTGAAGCTCGCCGAGCAGGTTCTCTGCCGGGACGCGGACGCCGTCGAAGACGAGTTCCGAGGTGTCGGAGGCGTGGAGCCCGAGTTTCTTGTAGCGCTGTCCCGGGCTGAACCCCGGCATCCCCCGTTCCAGGATGAAGGTCGAGATTCCTTTGCTCCCGTCGGCGGGTTCGGTAACGGCCATGACCACCACGATCCGCCCCACGCTTCCGTTGGTGATAAAGGCCTTCGTCCCGTTCAGGACGAAATGCCTTCCCTCCCGGACAGCCGTGGATCTCATCGCCGCCGCATCGGAACCGGAGCCGGGTTCGGTGAGGCCCCATGCGCCGATCGCCTCGCCACTGGCCAGGGGCGTCAGATACTTTTCCTTTTGGGCTTTAGTCCCGAACAGGTTGATGTGGTTCGAGCAGAGGGAGTTGTGCGCCCACATGGTGATGCCGACCGATCCGTCCACCCGGCTGAGCTCCTCGACGATGAGGGCGTAGGAGACGTAGTCTAGCCCGGCGCCCCCGTACTCAGGCGGGACGAGGACACCCATGAACCCGAGCTCCGCCAGCTTCTGAACGATCTGGAAAGGGAACTCGCCAGTCTCGTCGTGCTTCGCGGCGACGGGCGCGACCTCCCCCTCGGCGAACTCCCGCGCCACCTTCCGGATCTGCCGCTGCTCGGGCGTCAGTTCAAAATCCATCTCTTACTCCCGGAGATCGACAGTTAGACGGCCGCCCTGATATGCTCCCGCACGAACCGGACGATGTCCTGGGTGGACGTGCCTGGGGTAAACAGCTCACGAACGCCCACTGCCTTGAGCGCGACGATGTCCTCGGGTGGGATGATTCCTCCTCCGAAGACCACGATATCGTCGGCGCCCTTCTGCTTCAGCAGTTGCAAGACCTGCTTGAAGAGATAATTGTGGGCGCCGGACAGGACGCTGAGCCCGATCGCGTCCACGTCCTCCTGGATCGCCGCCGCCACCACCTGCTCCGGCGTCTGGTGGAGGCCCGTGTAGATCACCTCGAAACCCGCATCCCGGAGGGCTCGCGCCACGATCTTGGCTCCGCGATCGTGCCCATCCAACCCCGGCTTGGCGACCAGAACACGAACTTTCCGCTCAGCCATGTTGCGCCTCGTCCGAGCGCAGGCTTTGCCTGCGCAACCTCGGGGGGAGGTCCGGAAGGGGGGCGAAGTCCCCCTCCGGGGGGAACCCCGGCTTCGCCACCAGCACCCGGATCTTGCGCTCAGCCACCTTCGTTACCTCAAGACGGCGCGGATCCGCTCCCCGTTCATCCCGATCTGTTGCTTGTCGCCGGCTACCAGCTTCCAGTCAAAGCCTTTGCCGTCGTTGTTGAAGCGGGGGATGACGTGGAAGTGGAAGTGGAGCACGGACTGAAAGGCCGCCGCGCCGTTGGCCTGGAGGATGTTGATCCCGTCCGCCTGCACCGCGCCCTTTAACGCCATAGCCAACTTCTTCGTCGCCGCGATGGCAGCCTGAAGGTCCAGGACCTCGACGTCGAAGATGGTGGCGGCATGGTTCTTGGTTATCACCAGGCAGTGGCCCGGGTTCAGCGGGTTGATGTCCATGAAGGCCAGGGTCCTCGAGTCCTCGTAGAGCTTGAACGACGGGATCTGGCCGTCCCGGATCTTGCAGAACACACAGTCCACCATGCCCACCTCCTAGAAGATGATGGGTTCGCGGTATAGGCCGAATACCTCGCGGTACACGTCAGAGATCTCGCCCAGGCTCACGTAGTCCTTGACCGCATCGATAAGCACCGGCATGAGGTTCTGGCCGTTGCGACCCGCCTCGGCCACCTGCTTCAACCGGCGCTCAACTTTTGACTGATCCCGGGAGGCCTTGAGGCGCTTGACCTTTTCGATCTGCTCCAGTTCCACGGCCTCGTGGATCCTGAGGTACTGGATCGGCTTCTCATTCGCCATGACGTACTTGTTCACCCCCACGACCGTCTTCTCGCCCCGGTCCTCCATCAGCTGGTGCCGGTAGGCCGTGTCGGCGATCTCCCGCTGGGGATAACCCTGGTCGATCGCGCGGATGATTCCTCCCAGCTCATCGATGCGCCGAATGTAGGCCCATGCCGCTTCCTCCATCTGGTCGGTCAGCGCCTCCAGGTAGTACGAGCCGCCGAGGGGATCGATGGTCAAGGGCACGCCGCTCTCTTCGGCGATGATCTGCTGGGTGCGCAGGGCGACCGTCACCGCCTCCTCGGTCGGCAGCGCCCAGGTCTCGTCATAGGAGTTGGTGTGCAGAGACTGCGCGCCTCCCAGCACCGCGGCAAGGGCCTGAAGGGCGACGCGGGCGATGTTGTTCAATGGCTGCTGGGCCGTGGCGGAAACTCCGGCGGTCTGCGTGTGGGTTCGCAGGCGCATGGACTCCGGGCGCCTCGCGCCAAAACGTTCTCGCATCACGGTGGCCCAGATGCGACGCGCGGCCCGGAGCTTGGCAATCTCCTCGAAGAAGTCGTTATGGATGTCGAAGAAGAAGGAGAGCCGCGGCGCGAAGGCATCCACATCGAGACCCCGGTTCACCGAGGCCTGGACATACCCGATGCCATCCGCCAGCGTGAAGGCCAGTTCCTGGACCGCGGTGCTGCCGGCCTCCCGGATGTGATAGCCGGAGATCGAAACCGGGTTGAACTTGGGGACGTGTTTGGCGGTGAATTCGATCATGTCCACGACGATGCGGACCGCGGGCTCGGGCGGGCAGATCCACTCCTTCTGGGCGATGAACTCCTTCAGCATGTCGTTCTGCATCGTGCCCCCGACGCGATCCCAGCCAATCCCCTGCTTATCCGCCACGGCGAGGTACATCGCCAGCGCGATGGAGGCCGTGCAGTTGATCGTCATGGAGGTCGTGACCTCACCGAGCGGGATCCCGTCAAAGAGCGTTTCCATGTCGGCGAGGGTCGAAATCGAGACGCCCTCCCTGCCGACCTCGCCCCGGGCCCGCGGATGGTCGGCGTCGTAGCCCATCAGGGCGGGCATGTCGAAGGCGGTCGAGAGGCCGGTCTGCCCCTGCTCAAGGAGATACTTGAAGCGCGTATTGGTGTCCTCGGGGCGGCCGAACCCCGCGAACATGCGCATGGTCCAGAGCCGCCCCCGGTACATCGTGGGGTAGACACCCCGGGTGAAGGGGTACTCACCGGGAAAGCCCAGCTTCTTCTCGTAGTCGAACGCCTGAAGGTCAGCGGGGGTGTAGAGCGGCTTGATGGGAATGCCCGAGAGAGACTCATAGCGCACCTGCCGCTCGGGGGAACCTTTGACGAACGGCCGGTGCGTTTCGGCCTCCCACCGCTTCGCGGCCCCCTCGATCTTCTCACGCTCGTCCATGGTCCCTTCCCTCACTGATTCCGAGCAGGTGGCGGGCGATGACTAACTTCTGAATCTGCGACGTGCCCTCGTAGATCTGGGTGATTTTGGCATCCCGGAAGTAGCGCTCGACCTGGAATTCCCTGATGTACCCGTAGCCCCCGTGGACCTGGATTGCGTCGGTCGTCACCTTCATGGCCATTTCGGAGGCGAAGAGCTTGGCCATGGAGGCCTCGACGCCGAACGGCTGGCCAGCGCCCTTGAGGGCCGCGGCACGCCAGACCAATAGACGCGCCGCATCGATCGCCGTCGCCATGTCCGCCAGCATCCACTGCACCATCTGGTGCTGGGCGATGGGGACCCCGAACGATCTGCGCTCTCTGGCGTAGGCCACCGAGAGCTCGAAGGCGCCTGCGGCGATCCCCAGCGCCTGCGCCGCGATTCCGATGCGGCCCCCGTCGAGGGAAGCCATCGCGATCTTGAAGCCCATGCCCTCGGCGCCCAGGCGGTTCTCCGCCGGGACGCGACAGTCTTCGAACACGAATTCCGCTGTGTCGGACGCCCGGATGCCAAGCTTGTCCTCGACCCTGGGAACGAGAAAGCCCGGCGTGCCCTTCTCGACCAGAAAGGCCGAGATGCCGTGGCGTCCTTCCGTGGGGTCCGTCTGGGCGAACACCAGCGCCGCCGCGGCCTCCCGACCGTTGGTGACGAAAACCTTTCTGCCGTTCAGAACATACCAGTTGCCGTCTCGCACGGCCAAGGTTTTTTGATTGCTGGCGTCGGAGCCCGCCTGCGGCTCCGTCAGCGCGAAACAGCCGATCTTTTGGCCCCTGGCGAAGGGGGTGAGGAATTTTTTCCGCTGATCATCGGTCCCGTATTTGAGCACGGACTCGCAGTAGAGCGAGTTGTTCACGGACATGATGACGGCGTGGGAAGCGCACACCTTCGCAATCTCCTCCAGCGCCAACACGTAGGCGATGGGATCTGCGCCGCTTCCGCCGTACTCTTCGGGAACGGCGATCCCCATGAAACCCAACTCGCCCATGCGCTTGACCGTCTCATGGGGGAAGCGCGCCTCCTGATCGAGCTGGCCCGCGACGGGCTTCACCTCCTTCTCGGCGAACTCCCGCGCGAGGGCCTGGATCATCTGCTGCTCCTCGGTCAGTTCAAGATTCATCCTGTCTGCCTCTTCCGAGTCAATCCCACTCAAACCCGCCCGGCATTGCCCAGGTTCGGCCCCTCGTACGCCCGCCGACGGTTCCACTCGGGCGACTGCCAGGTGACCTTCTCCACGTAATAGCGGAGGTCGGAGCCGGCGCAGAACGACTTCCGGCCGGCTCCGGTGAGGATCGCCACGTAGAGCTTCGGGGCGTCGCGGAAGTCAAGCCAGACCTCCCGAAGATCGTGATCAATCTCTTCTGTAAGGCAATTCTCCTGTTCGGCATTGTCAATCGTCACGTAAGCGATCTGCCCCTTTCTCTCGTAACCGACCTTCCGAAGCTTCAGCGCCATCCGTCTCCCACCAGCCGGCTGGAGCCGTTCAAGACGAACTCTATCTCTCAGGATTATCTCCCCTTATAGGATGGGTCGGTCTTTTCAAGAAACGCCCTGGTCCCTTCTCTGAAATCTTCTGTTGAAGCAATCAGCCCGAAGTAATCTGCGCCGAGAAGAGCCGATTCTTCTAAGGTCAGGTTCAGACCACGATGAAGAGCCTCCCATGTCATTTTTACTGAAAGGGGAGATTGAGCGAGAATTTCGAGGATAAGATTTTCTGCTTCCTCAAGCAGCCTTCCAGCTTCTACAACCTTATTGACAAGCCCTATCCGCTGAGCCTCATCAGCACTGACCTGCTTTCCGGTGAGCAAGAGTTCGGCAGCACGTCCCCTGCCTATCAATCGTGGAAGCCTGGTAGTCCCTCCCCAACCTGCAATTGCTCCGATACGAACTTCCGGGTGTCCCATTCTGGCATGACTGGCAGAAACACGAAGCATACAAGCCTCCGCTAACTCGAGGCCGCCTCCGAAGGCATACCCATTAATAGCAGCAATGACAACTTTACCTAAAGTTTCAATCCTATTGTTCACTGAGACGGCTAATTGAGCCAGTTCCCGTATCTGGAGCGGTGTTGCCTCGTTGAGGAACTTGATATCTGCGCCGGCAGAAAAAGCCTTTTCCCCTGCTCCGGTAATTATCACTGCGCTAACTGCATCATCTGTTTTTATCTTATCGAGAATTGATGTTAGCTGTTGCAGCACATCTATGTTCAATGCATTCAGAACTTGCGGTCGGTTTAAAGTAATTAAGCCAATTCCGCTTTCTTTCTGAGAAAACATAACATCCTTGCGCAACACCATTATTTCCTCCTCGTATTAAAGCCTGTACCTTTTTGTTTCTCCTCCCACATCACTCAGTGGCGTGGATCGATTCCCTCTACTTCTCCAGGAGGCGCTTGAATTCCTGGGTGAGAAGCGGGGCCATTTCGAAGAGGTCGCCAACGATCCCGTAGTCGGCAATCTTGAAGATCGGCGCTTCCGGATCTTTGTTGACGGCCACGATGATCTTCGAGGTCCGCATCCCCGCCAGATGCTGGATGGCGCCCGAGATGCCGAATCCCATGTAGAGCTTGGGGGAAATGGTGCGGCCCGTCTGTCCAATCTGAAAGCGGTGGGGGCGCCATCCGGCGTCCACGGCCGCCCGTGAGGCCCCGACGGCCGCGCCGATCACCTTGGCCAGCTCCTCAAGGATCACGAAGTTCTCCGGCCCCTTCAGGCCGCGCCCGCCCGACACCACAATGTCCGCCTCGGTCAACTCGGGTAGACCCGTGGCCATCTCCTCCTTCCGCTCGACGAGCGTCATGCTCGGCGGAGGAATCGCGACTGACGGCCGCTCCACCCGGGGGACGGCGCCGGCCTTCGGGTCCTCGGGCTTGAAGACATTGGGGCGGAGGGTTGCCAGCCACGGCGTCTTGGCCCACGTGACCTTAGATAGGAGCTTGCCCGCGTAGACGGGGCGGGTGGCGATGAGCTTCCCGTTCTCCACTGAAAACGCCACCGAGTCGGCGGAGAGGCCCACACCGAGTCGCGCCGCCAGCCGGGCCAGCAGCTCCCGCTGCCGTGAGGTCACCGCACCGAAGATCGCCTGAGGCGCTTCCTTCCCAGCCAGCTCGGCTACCGCCGGCGTCCAGACCTCACCACGGTAGGGTGTGAGGGCGGCGGCTTCCAGCAGCCACACCCGCGTCGCCCCCCATTCCGCGAGGTGTTTCAGACCGTCGTCCGTAGCCTTGTCAGTGAGCCACACCGCTTCTGCCTGTCCACCCGACTGCCGGGCCAGACGCGCGGCCTCCCCGAGCACCTCGGCCGTCACCTTCTTCGGACGCCCCGCCCGATCATCCTCGACAATGCACCAGAACGCTGCCGCCATGGGTCTCCCCCTGTCCCCGCCTAGATCGCTTTGGCGTCTTCCCTGAGCGACCTTACCAGTTCCTTCGCGGCCGCGGTCGGATCGCCGGACAGGATGCGCCCGGGTGGGCGAGGCGGCAGGCCCTCGAAGGTCACGACCGAGAGCTGCGGCCCGTCGGCGGTCAGTCCCAGGTCGGCGGCCTTGACGTCCCTGATCTCCTTCTTCTTGGCCCCCATGATCCCCTTGAGCGTCGGGTAGCGCGGCTCGTTGAGGCCCTTTTGCGCGGAGAGCACGCAGGGAAGTGGGATGTCGAAGACCTCCAGCCCTCCCTCCACCTGGCGGGAAACCCGGACGGAGGTGCCGTCCGCGGAAACCGTTTCCTCCATGATCCAGGAGGCGCAGGGCCATCCCAGCAGCTCGGCCACCTGGCTGCTCATCGCCCCCATGTCGTCGTCAATGGCCTGGCGGCCGAAGAAGACCAACTGTGGCCGCTCGTGCCTGATCACGGCCGCCAGCGCGCGCGACACGGCCAGCGTATCGGCGTGCTCCCAGGCCGGGTCGTTCAGATGGATCGCGCGGTCGGCCCCCATGGCCAGGCAGGTACGGAGGGCTTCCCTGGCGCGCTCGGGTCCCACCGTGACGGCCACGACCTCGCCCTCTCCCCGCTTCTCCTTGACGCGGAGCGCCTCCTCCACCGCAAACTCGTCGTAGGGGGAGACGATCCAGGTGATCCCGGCGGTATCGATCCTTTTGTGGTCGCCGCCGATTTTCACCTGTGTCGCGGTGTCCGGCACCTGTTTGACGGGGACGAGAATTTTCATGGCCTGGCTCCCTCATAGTGAAGCTCCCGCGTGATGCGAAAGCGATCGCCGGGGATGAACACGCGGTCGAAGACGATAGGCGCCCCGTCGGCGGCCGAAGAGATGCGCTCCGAACGGAACGCGGGGCTCCGGGGCCGGCAGCCCAGCTGACGGGCCTCCTGGGTCCGCAGGGTGACCGCGTAGACCGTCTCGCGCGCCCGGGTGATCTCGATGCCGAGCTTGAACGTGAGGACGTCTCGAAGGGGAGTGATCGTCAGATCCGCCTTCGCCACCTCCCGGCCGATCCGCGCGGGAAGGAAAGAACGCTGGTAGCTCATCGGACGCCGGTCCACGAGCCGAAGCCGGTCGAGGACGAAGACCGCCTCGCCCTCGGGCAGCCCGAGCCCCTGTGCCACCCGACGGTCGGGGCGCCTGAACCGGCTCCGGAGGAAGCGGGTTTCCACAGCCTTCCCCCGGGCGGAGAGGTCCCCGGCGAAGGTCCGGAAGTGGAGGATGTCGTAGTCGATGGAACGAGACGCGACAAAGGTGCCGAGACCGTGGCGAGGGCTAACGAGGCCGTCTTTTTCCAGGATGTCGAGCGCCTGCCTCAGGGTCATCAGGGCAACGCCAAACTCCCGCGCCAGCGCGCGCTGATTGGCGAGGCGTTCCCCGCGCGGGAGAGTGCCGCGCCGGATCCGCTCCCTCAGGCTGTCGGCAATTTGAAGATAGCGTGGGACGCGCTCGTTCACTCGGAGCCTCCCAGGTCCTGCCCGCCGTCAAACAGTTCTAGAACTCTCCAGCCCACAGTAACCCCTTCGCTCCAAGGACGGGGAAATGTCAGAAAATATTGTACTTTGCTGTGCGCGACCGTGTCAAAAACGCTCAGGGCTCGCGAGGCGATTTACTTCTCGCCGGTGAGCTTCCGGGAGAACTCGACGAGGGCCGCCAGCTTTCGTTGCGCGGCACCGGAATCGATCGAGTGGGCCGCCAGAGCCACCCCCTCCTTCAGGTCCCGTGCCTTCCCTCCGACCACGAGCGCCGCGGCGGCGTTCATCAGGACGATGTCGCGCTTGGGCCCATCCCCCCCGCCCAGGATGTGCCGGATGATCTGAGCGTTTCCCTCCCGATCGCCCCCCCGAAGGTCTGCGATGCTCGCGCGGGGGAGCCCGAAGTCCTCCGGTCGGACCGTGAAACTCCGCACCGTCCCTTCACGGACTTCCGAGATCTGGCTTTCCCCCGTGTTGGAGATCTCGTCGAGGCCGTCGGCCCCGTGAACGACGAAGGCCCGAACCGTCCCCAACTCGGCCAGAACTCGGGCCAGCGGGTCGGTGAGCGCCGCCGAGTAGACCCCGATAACCTGGGCGTTGGCGCCCGCCGGGTTCGTGAGCGGCCCGAGCATATTGAACACCGTGCGGATCCCCATCTCCCGCCGCGCCGCCATAACGTGCTTCATGGCCGTGTGGAGCAACGGAGCGTAGAGAAACCCGATGCCGACCTCGTCAACGCACCGAGCGACCCCGGCCGGCGGGAGCTCGAGGCTGACACCAAGCGTCTCCACCACGTCCGCGGAACCGCAGAGCGAGGAGACGGAGCGGTTCCCGTGCTTGGCCACTTTCAGCCCCACCCCCGCCACCACGAAGGCTGTGGCCGTGGAGACGTTGAAGGTGCCGGCGGCGTCACCGCCGGTCCCGCAGGTGTCGATGAGCATCTCGCGGTCCGTGCCGGTGAGGGCCGCGACTTCCTCCCCCTTGGTCCTCACCCGCACGGCCTTCTGGCGCATGACCTGGGCGAACCCGATCAGCTCCTCGACGGTCTCGCCTTTCATTCTGAGGGCGGTCAGGAAGGCGGCGATCTGGGCGTTGGTGGCTGCCCCGGACATGATGGCTTCCATGGCGGCCGCGGCCTCGATGCGGGTCAGGTCCTTTTTCTCCACCAGCACCCGGACGGCCTCGGTGATGATCGGGCTGGTCATGACTCCCCCTCGACCGACGCCGGAGGCTGGCGCTGGGAGCGGGAGCCGTACGTGCCCACCGCTGAAAGAATGTCCTCTAGCTTGACCGGCTTCGACAACACCGCATCGACGCCTTGGGCAAGGAGCTCCTCGGGGGAAAGCTCAACACCCAGCCCGGTGACCAGCAGCACCGGCACCGAGGGGGCGTGATCCTTCACGGCCCGGGCGAGCTGCCAGCCATTGACCCCGGGCATGGCGAGGTCGGTCAAGACGAGGTCGAACGGTTCAGCCTTGAAGCGGGCGATGGCCTCGCGGCCGTCCAACAGGAGGACCGCCGAGTGCCCCGCCATAGTCAGCAAGTCCCCCATCGCCTCCAGTACTAACTGGTCGTCGTCCACCACCAGGCACCGGACCGGGGACGTGGAGGGGAGCGCCGGCGGGGACGGAGGCTCGGGCTCGGCGTCGCTTACCGGGAACGTCAGCGAGAAGGTGGCGCCCTGCCCTTCGGCGCTCTCGACGGCGATCAGGCCCCCATAGCGGGAGACGATGCCGTACGTAATAGAGAGGCCGAGGCCGGTCCCCTTTGGGCCCTTGGTGGTGAAGAACGGGTCGAAGATCTGGCGCTGGACGGCTTCAGAAATGCCGGCGCCGGTATCGCTTACCTTGACGACCACGTCGCCCGCCTCCACCCGGGTTGTCAGCGAGAGGGTCCCGCCCTCGGGCATGGCGTCCACGGCGTTGAGGATCAGGTTCGTGAGAGCCTCGCGGAGCTCGGCGGGGTCTCCGGCGATCTCCGGGATGGGATCCAAGGTGGTCGTCACCTCGATCGTGAGGCCCTGGCTCTGGGCCTCCTGCCCCCACCGTGCCTGTGTCACCTCCAGGGCTTCCTTCACCACCCGGTTCAGGTCCACCGGGACGAAAGGCTGGTCGCGCCGAATCCGGGCGAACTCCTGGATCCGCCGGACCGTTCGGGCCCCATCCGTGGCGGCTCGCTCGATGACCTCGAGCCACTGCCTGAGCTTGGGGTCTTCCACTTTTCGGAGGAGAAGCTGGGCGCGGCCGAGGATCGCGGCCAAAAGATTGTTGAAGTCGTGGGCCACTCCGGAGGCCATCTCGCCCAGCGCCCGGAGTTTTTCCGTGCGGATGAGCTGGTCCTGGGCCGCGGCGAGTTGCTGGTAGGCGCGCGTGCGCTCGTCGAAGAGTCGGGCGCTCCGGAAGGCAAGGGCCGCCAGACTGGCGATGTTCAGCAGAAGGCGCTCGTCGGCGGCGGTGAAGGGACGGGCATTGCTCCGGAGGATCAGCCCTCCGATCGTCTTGTCTCCGGCCACCATCGGGGCACCGAGCCAGTACGGGTACTTCAGGGAGTCTTCGAAGGGTCTCACGCCTTCCCGCCGGCACTCGGCCGCGTAGTTGTCGGTCCGGATGGGCCGCCCGCTCTCGACGAGCCGGGTGAACAAGCCGTCCCCGACCGGGTAACGCCGGGGGTTTGGCCTCTCCTCCCCCTCCAGCACGCGCAGGGCAACCTCGACCTCCTGGCGAGCCTCGTCGTAGAGGAGGATCAGCATGTTGCGCGCGTCGAGGACGCGGGCCACCTGCCCATGAATGGCGCCCACCAGTTCGGCCAGATCCAGCTGGCCCGTGACTGCCCGGGAGAGTTCGTGGAGCACCGACAGTTCCTCGAGCTTGCGCTGATTCTCCTGGAAGAGGCCCGCGTTTTCCACGGCCACGCCCGCCTGGATGCCCATCGCTTCGACCAGGGCCAGCTCCCGCTCGGAGAACTCCCGCGTCCGCTCCCACCACACTGCGATGAAACTGCCTATCACGCGGTCCTTGGCCACGATCGGAGCGAAGAGCTGCACGCGGTGGGGCGCCACCGCTTTCAGGGCGGCGGGGATGCGGGGATCCTCCGGCACGTTGCTCGAAACCATCACACGCTTGGACCTGAACCCGTCCGCGTAGAAGGTGATTTCGGCGGGATCGATGCGGACGGTCCGCAACGCGTCCAAAAAATTGCGCGGTACCCGGAAGCCCACGACGGGCTCGAGCTGGCCGGTGGCCGGATCAAGCAGCCACACCCCCACCGAGTCAGCGTCGATGATGTGCGTCACCTCGCGGAGGAAGTGGCGGAGGAGCGGCTCGAGGTCCAGGGTGGTGGACAGCGCCCGGCTGACGTTGAGGAGCGTCTCGGTCTCCCGCAGCTTGTCCTGGGTCTGCCGGACGAGATCGGCGTTCTCGAGGGCCAGCCCGACTTGGGATGCCACGCCTTCGACGAGGCGAAGCTCCGCGGAAGTAAACGTCCGCCCGGGACTCCACCAGACAAGGAAGAGACCCCCGACGATCTCTCCCCGCACCAGAGTCGGCGCGAACAGCACGGCACGGGGGCGGATGGCTCCCAGGAAGTCCCGATCAAACCGGGGGTCGCTCATGGCGTCCGAGGTCCAGACGGGCTTCCGTGTTTCCCACGCCTCCTGGAGAATCGGAAACCGAGAGATGTGAAATGGCCTATCGAGGAATACCGGGAAGAGGTTTTTCGGCACGTGATAGCCCGCCAGGGGGACCAGGGCCTCCTTCTTCGAATCGAGGAAATACGCCCCGACCATATCGGCCTGGAAGGCGCGGCCCACCTCACGAGCCACCTGCCGCATGCCTTCCTGGAGCGGCAGGTTGAGCGAGAGAACCCGCGCGACGGACAGGAGCGTTTCCGTTTCCTTCAGGCGCTCCCGAATCTCCGCGTAGAGCCGGGAGTTGTCGAGAGCAAGGGCCAGCTGGCCGGCGATCGTCACGGCCAGATCCACCTGCCACTGCTCGAAGGTCCTTCCACGCTCGGTGTAATCCAGGTTCAGCGCCCCCACAACCCGATCCTGGCGGATCAGGGGAACCACGAGGTAGGCTCGAAGCCCATAGGCCTCGATCCATTCGCGCGGGATCAGGTCAGTGTCAGCAGTGTCCGGGATGATGACGGGCCGCTTCGTGTCGATTGCGATCGCGTGAGCCGGCACCTCCTGGGGCGCGAAGGGCTGCATGGCCACGAATTTGGCCCAGAGGTCGGGCGCCTTCCGGCCATCGGCGAACTGGGACATGAGGGGGATCGTCCGGTTCCCCTCCCAGAACGCGATGGTGCAGCGATCCACCTGGCAGACCTGGGCGGCCTTGATCGTGACCTGTTTCAAAAGCCGCTTCACGTCCAGGGTGGAACTCAGGATCTCGGCGACCTCGAGAAGGGCCTGCGTCTCCCGAAGCCGTCGGGTCGTCTCGGCGTAGAGTCGGGCATTGTCGAGGGCGATCGCCGCCTGGGCCGCGAGGGAGCCGAGGAGGGATCGCGTCTCGGGCGTGACCGGATGGGGCGCCGAGCGATACATGACGAAGGCCCCCAGCACGCGAGCCCCGAGCGTGATCGGATACGCGGTCAGATACCGGAGCCCGTGGCGAATCGCCCACGAGGCACGGAGAATCCGACGATCGTGCTCGATCCGGGTCCAGAGGATCGGCTCCCGGTGCTGGACCACCCATCCCACGGCGCCCTCGCCCAGGGCTACTTCATCGGCGAACCCCGCGGCGACCTCAGGATCGCCGACAGTCACGGAGCGGCGCAGGCGCTGGCCCTCGGGCGTAACCACCCACACGTGTGCCTGCGGCGCCTCGAAGAAGGTGGACACGGCCTGGGCGATGTTCTTCAACACCTCTTTTACCTGGAGCGACGAGGACACCAACCGGTTCACCTCATCGAGAGCGCGCAGCCGGTCGCCGTACTCCTTTGCCTCGCGGTAGAGGCGGGCATTCTCGAGGGCGATGGCCGCCTGAGCCGCAAAACCACCGAACGTTTCGAACTCCGTCTGAGTGAATCGCCGTCCCCCTTCCTCACGGTTCAGCGCGATCACTCCCAAAAGGCGGTCACGGGAGATGAGCGGCTGGGCGATCAGATGGACGCTTCCCAGCGTGTCGATTCCGTGCGCCGCGAGAGAGGCCGCGTAGGCCGAGCTCGCGAAGTCGTTCCCCAGCAGGCCCCGTCGCTCGACGGCTGCCGTGCCGGCGATGCCGACGCCAAGGGGAATGCGAAGGTCCCGGACCTTGGGGGGCATCCCGTATGAGGACCGGGGGACGAGCGTCGAGCCCGTCTCGTCGAGAAGGAAGACGACCCCCCGCGCCTTCAGCAGCGCACTGGCGCGCTCGATGATGAGATCGAGCAGCCTCTCCGGGATCAACTCGGCAACCAGCTCGCGCTCGATCTCCCCCAGCGCCTCCACCTGGGCCCTGCGCGCCTGTTCCAGCGAGAAGAGCCGGGCGTTCTCGAGTGCCACGGCCACCTGGTTGGCGAACGTGGTGAGGTACTCCCTCTCCTCGTCGCTGAAACGGTGGCCCGCCTCCCGGTGGACGACCAGGACGCCGAACGGCCGCTCGCCGGAGAGGGGGAGCGCGAGCACCGCCCGGGTGCCAACCGTCCCAATCTGGGCCCGCGTCTCCGGGCGGAGCGTGATGGTAGGGTCGTTCAGGACGTCCTCGGTCCACACTGGCCGATTCTCGGCCACGGCACGCCCGGCCACCCCCTCGCCGATCCGGAGCCGGTGGGTCCGCCAGAAAGCCTCCCGTGAGCCGAAGCCATGAAGGAAGCACAGCTCGGAGCTCTCCGCGTCGAGGGAAAAAATCCCCACGTCGGAGATGTCCAGGCTCTCCCGGCACCGCGTCGCCACCGTCTCCAGAATCCGGTCCACGTCGAAAGTGGAGACCAAAAGCCGCCCCATCTCCGCGAGCGTGCGCATGCGCGCGGCGCGCCGGGCGGCGGACTGGTAGAGGCGGGCATTCTCGATGGCGATGGCCGCATGGTTGGCCAGGGACTGGAGCAGGCTGACTTCCTCCTCGCTGAACTCGTGCGGTTCCCTGAGCGCGATGCCAAGTGCCCCGAGCGTCCGATCCCCCAGCAACATGGGCGCGCCGGCGTAGGAGATCACCCCGTCGGCCCGGTGGCGCTCGCGATTCACTGGGCGCGGGTCCTCCCGGAGATCGGCGATGACCAGCGGGGCCTTCGTGGCCACGATCTGCCCGACGAGCCCTTCCCCGACCCGGAACCGCGTGATTCCGAGGTCCTCGGAGAGCGACCCGGCATGGGCCCGGAGAGACAGCGTCTCCCCACCCTCGTCCACAAGCCAAAGCCGGGACACGCTGGAGCCAAACAGCTCCACGGCCGAGCCCACGACCCGGTCCAGGACCTCCTCGACTCTCAGGGTGGCTGTCAGGGTCTGGGTGAGCTGGGCCAGGGTTTCGAGCCGTTTCCCCCGGCGCGTAGTCGCTGCGTAAAGCCGGGCGTTCTCCATCGCGATAGCCGCCTGGGTGGCGAACGACATCAGAAGCTCGATTTCCTCCTTGGAGAAGCGAGTGAGACGCCGCGTCACAATCGCCAGCACGCCGAGGACCCGATTCTGGAAGAGGAGAGGAACCCCCGCGAAAGACACGCAGCCCTCCTGCCTCAGCCATTCGACGTTGAGGGTCCGGGGATCGTCGAGTACCCGTTCGATCACCAGCGGCTCGCCCGCTTGCGCCACGTGGCCGACCAGCCCCTCTCCGAAGGCAAAGGTCGTCTTTCCCCTCGCGGGGGCGGCGGCTCCCGCTCCGCTCTCACCGCGTAAAAGGAGCCGGTCCTCCTCGGCGACCCACAAGCGGACCGACGAGTCGGGGAGCAGGCCGGCGGCCGTCCGAATGACGCCATCGAGCACCTCGCCGACATCCAGGCGAGCGGTGACCGTCTGGGCCAGCTTAACGAGACTCTCCAGCCGTTCCTCCTTCTCGCGGGTTTCGGCAAACAGAGCGGCCCGCTCCACCGCCGCGCCGACCTGGTAGGCCACAGCCTCTATGAGGTGCGTCTCCTCGGGGGTGAACTCGCGCGCCGCCGAGGCAGCCAAGATCATCACGCCCCATACCTCTCCCTTCACCAGGATGGGCAGGGCGATCTGGGTCTGGTGCCTTCTGTCCGGCGAGCCGGAAGGCCCGTCTACGACGGTCAGACGCCCGGTCTTCATGGCCTGGCCGAGCGACGAGCCCGGGACGGAGCGTATTCCGAAGCTCTCCTCGAGCTCAGGTGAGAGGCCGCGCTGAGCCATCAGCGAGAGCGTCTGGCCTCCCGCCGCGGCCTGATAGAGCGCCGCCATATCCATCTCCGTCACGCGACGGACCACCTCCAGCGTCTCCTCCACCGTGGGGACGAGATCGACGCTCCGGTTGAGCGTGAACGCAACAGCATTCAGCGCTTGAAGCTCCCGGTTCCGGTGCTCGACTTCACGCCGCCCGCGCTCGAGGAAGACCCCCATCTCGTTGAAGGCACGGGCGATGTCCTCCAGTTCCCCCCCTCGACCCGGGGAAATGCGCGTATCGAAGTCCCCGGCCGCCACTCGGCGCGCGCCTTCCCCAATCGCCTCGATCGGCTGGAGCACACGGCGGGCCAGGATCCAGCTGGCCACAAACGTGGCGCACCCGGTGAACAGTAGGAACCCGACGATCCACGTTGAGACGAGGCCCTGGGCTGCCCGCAGTTCGGCGTCCGGGGCCAAGAGCCAGAGCGCCACATCGGACCACCGCCCGACCGGGCGCAGAAAATACGAGGCGCCGCTCAGCTCCACCCGCCCCGCCCGCGTGGCCTCGGCCCATCGCACGCCGGACGTCCCCTCGGGAAGGGTGGTGTAGGCGGGTGCTCCCTCCGCGAGCAAGAGAAGCTCGACCCGGGGAGAATTGGCGCCCAGCCGCTTGGCGAGGCCCTCGAACTTTCTCCCCACCACCACGGTTCCCAGGGAACGTCCGTCTTGCACGATCGGGACGACGCCCAGCAGCATCGGCACCCCGGATACGAGCTGGATCGCGCCGATGGGAGCCGGGGACCCGACGGGCAGGCCCGTCCCGGCGGGAACCGACGCGGCGGGAACCTGCACGAGGGGAGCATTCCGCTCGTCCACGATCAGGACCAGGTCGGCGACGCGTTCAAGCGTGAGCGAGAGCATTCGGGGAGAAGCGCCGCGCGCGAGGGTCCCCCAGTCGCCCTTCATGACCCCCTGGATGACCGCCGGATCGCGGGCGAGGAGCCGCGCCTCTCGTTGAAGATCCTCAAGGGCGGCATCCACGAGGGCGGCGATGGTGCGCGTCCATCGCTGAAAGTCCGCCTCGGCGGACTGAGAAAGCTGGGAGGAAACAGAAGGCAGACCGACCAGGGCCAGGACGATCAGCGGAACCAGCACCGCTGCCAGCAAGGACAGAAGAACCCGCGTGGACCAGCGCACAGGGATATGCCTCAGCCTGGCCTAACGGCCCGGGTACGACCGCTGGATGTGGCCGTCGGCAAGCCGGTTCTCTCGGGGCCCGTCGAGGACGAGGTGGCCGGCCTCGAGAACACAGCCCCGGGGGGGAAACTGCAGCGCCCGCAGCACGTTCAGCTCCACATGCCATAGTGCCACAGCTGTCCGGTTTATTGCCACGAGATTGTACGGCGGCCGCTCCGCGTTCGCGGAACGTCAGGCGGGGGAAGGCCACCCGGCGCTAG
>CAYRZF010000029.1:0-24306 GCA_964428805.1 uncultured bacterium
ATGAACTCCGGGATCTTCTGCATCGGCCCGGGCCGGTAGAGCGCCACCATGGCGATGACGTCTTCCAGCCACTCCGGGCGGAGCTGGCGCAGGGCCTCGCGCATCCCCGCGGACTCGAGCTGGAAGACGCCGAACGTGCGCGCCTCCGCGAGGAGCTGATAGGTCCGGGCGTCGTCCAGGGGCAGCCGGTCCGGGTCGAGCCGCACGCGGCGGGTTTCCTCGACGAGCCGCGCGGTGTTGGCGATCACCGTCAGGGTGCGGAGGCCGAGGAAGTCCATCTTGAGGAGGCCGATCTTCTCGATGGGCCCCATGGCGTAGCCGGTGACCACCTCGTTCCGCTTGGGGTCCTTGTAGAGGGGAATGTGCTCGATCAGGGGCTCGTCTGAGATCACCACCCCGGCGGCATGCTTGGAGGCGTGGCGAGTCAGACCCTCCAGCGACTGGGCGATGTCCCAGAGCTCCGCGAGTTCCTGCCGGCCGCGAATCGCTTCGGCGAGCGCAGGCGACTGCGAGAGCGCGCCATCGAGCGTGATGTTGAGCGGGAATGCGGGGACGAGCTTGGCGATCCGGTCCACCTCGTTGTAGGGCATCCCCAGCACCCGCCCCACGTCCCGGATCGCGGCCTTCGCGCCCAGGGTGCCGAAGGTGATGATCTGCGCCACATTTTCGCTGCCGTACTTGCGGGTAACGTATTGAATCACTTCATCCCGTCTGTCGTCGGCGAAGTCGATGTCCATGTCGGGCATCGAGACCCTCTCGGGATTAAGAAAGCGCTCGAACAGGAGCCCATAGCGAATTGGATCGATGTTCGTGATGCCCAGCGCATAGGCGACCAGCGAGCCGGCGGAGGAGCCGCGACCGGGCCCCACGGCGATTCCCTGCTCCTTGGCGTAGCGGATGAAGTCCCACACCACGAGGAAGTATCCCGCGAAACCCATCTTCTCGATGACCGCCAGCTCCTGCTTGAGCCGCTCGGCCAGGGGATCGGCGGGTGTCGTCCCGTAGCGGCGCCGGAGTCCCTCCCAGGCGAGATGCTCCAGGTAGCTTTCCAGCGTGTGCCCCTCCGGTACCTGGTAGCGCGGGAGGTGGAACTGACCGAAGGTCAGTTCGAGGTTACAGCGTTCTGCCACCGCCAGAGTATTGCGGCACGCCTCCGGAAGATCGGCGAAAACCCTCTGCATCTCCTCGGCGGACTTCAGGTAGAACTGATCGGTGGAAAAGCGCCAGCGGTTGGGATCCCGAATGGTGGTTCCGGTCTGGATGCAGAGGAGCGCCTCGTGGGCCCTGGCGTGGGAGGCCTCGAGGTAATGGGCGTCGTTGGTCCCGGCCACGGGCGCCCCGAGGGCACGCGCGATCCTGAGGGTCGCTTCGGTGACGCTGGCCTGCTCGGCCAAGCCGTGGGATTGCACCTCCATGAAGTAGTAATCCTTGCCGAACACCTCCTGGTACCAGGCCGCTACCTGGCGGGCCTTGTCCTCCTCCCCCTGCATCAAGAGACGAGAGACCTCGGAGTTCAGGCACCCGGACAGGACCAGCAGACCATCCGAGTGCTGGGCCAAAAGTTCCTTATCTGCCCGTGGTTTATAGTAGAACCCTTCAAGATACGCTTTCGACACGATCTTGATGAGGTTCTTGTAGCCTTGGAGGTTTCGGGCGAGCACGGTGCAGTGGTTGGCGCCTTCGTAGGACCCGTCAACGTTGGCCCGTTCGAACCGGCTCCCCGGAGCCACGTACAGCTCGGCTCCGATGAGCGGCTTGACTCCCGCCTTCTGGCAGGCCAGGTAGAAGTCGATGGCCCCGAAGAGGTTCCCGTGGTCGGTCAGGGCCAAGGCGGGAAAACGGAGCTCCTTGGCCTTGGCGACGAGCTTGTCCAGGTGAGAGGCCCCATCGAGGAGGCTGTACTCCGAGTGCACATGCAGGTGGACGAAGTCCGAATGGGTCATTTCCCGCACTCCCGGCGGATCATTTCCACCAGCCCGGTGACCTCGTCCCTCGAGCGAGACACCTCCTCCGCCGTCGGCGGGGCGGAGTCAAGGAGTGGATATCGTTCGGCGACGTAGTAACCGCTGATTTTCCGGCAGGCCTTCGCATAACGCGCCACATCTGGAACGTACACGGCGGCTTCGTTCACCAGGACCTCCAGGTCGTGCACCTTCCTGAGGCTCCAGCCCTTGGACAAGAGGTACGCCTTCAGGAATTTCTCAAGGGCCTGCTGGAGCCAGAATCCGGCCTCTTCCGGGTCACCGTCCTCCAGGGCACGGCCGATGCGCCTCCAATCCTTCTCCGCGATCCTGAGCCAATCCCTTGCATAGTGGGATTCCTCACGCGGCATAGAGGAGTTTCCCGCGGGCGACGATCTCCTGGAAGAACTGATCTCCCCCGGCGAGCCGGCGCTGTAGCTCGTCCGGGGTCACAACGATCGGCTCCACCGGGATACGCCGCTCGGGGTCCGCGATCAATTCTCTGACCGCCACCCAGCGATCAATGAATCGATCCGCTGTTTCCTTTACGATCAGAAGGTCGATGTCACTATCCGCCGTTGGCTCGCCGTAAGCATGGGAGCCGAAGAGGATCACCTTGATGGGCTGGTACCCTTCCGCGATCCGCCTGACGATGCGTTCGATCTCTTGCTCTCTGGTCATGTGATCAGTGACGTCACCATCACTCCCACTCGATCGTGCTTGGGGGTTTGGAGGAGATGTCGAAGACGACGCGGTTGACTCCCTTCACCTCGTTGATGATCCGGTTGGAAATGCGCCCCAACAACTCATACGGGAGCCGCGCCCAGTCAGCGGTCATGGCATCCTGGCTCATGACGGCGCGCAAGGCGATCACCTGGGCGTAGGTGCGGAAGTCCCCCATCACCCCCACGGTTTTGATCGGGAGGAGCACCGCAAAGGCCTGCCAGAGCTCCCGCTCGAGCCCTGCCTGCTTCACCTCTTCCTGGACGATGGCGTCGGCCTCGCGGAGCAACTCGAGCCGCTCGGGGGTCACCTCCCCCAGGATGCGGATGGCCAGCCCCGGCCCCGGGAACGGCTGGCGCCAGACGATCTCCGGGGGGAGCCCCAGGAGTTCGCCCAACTGTCGCACCTCGTCCTTGAACAGCTCGCGGAGCGGCTCGAGGAGCTTGAACCGCATGACGGTGGGAAGGCCGCCGACGTTGTGATGAGTTTTGATCGTCGCCGACGGCCCTCGGAACGAGACCGACTCGATCACGTCTGGATAGAGCGTTCCCTGGGCGAGCCACGCGATTTCGCCCAGCCGGCGTGCTTCTTCCTCGAACACGCTGATGAACTCGGCGCCGATGCGCTTGCGCTTGAGCTCCGGGTCGGCGACGCCCCTGAGTTGCTGGAGGAACCGTCTTGACGCGTCGACGTGCAGCAGGTTCATCTTGAAGTGGTCCCGGAAGGTGTGGACGACCGAGGCCGCCTCGCCCTTCCTGAGTACCCCGTTGTCCACGAAGACGCACGTGAGCTGGTCCCTCACCGCCCGATGGACGAGCACCGCGACCACCGCGGAATCCACCCCGCCCGAGAGAGCGCAGAGGACCCTGTCGCGTCCCACCTTCTGCCGGATCTCTTCCACGGCGGAATCGATGAAGGATGCCATGGACCAAGTGGGGTTGGCCTCGCAGAGGGCGAGGAAGTTCTGGAGGATCGTCCTTCCCTGCGGGGTGTGGACCACCTCGGGATGGAACTGGACGGCGTAGAGGCGGCGCGGCGCGTCCGCCATGGCTGCCACCGGGCAATTTTCCGTAGAACCGATGGCGACAAACCCCTTCGGCGGCCTCAGCACGGTGTCGCCGTGGCTCATCCAGACCCGCATCCGGTTGCCGCTCTCCGGCCTCACGCCGTCAAAGAGCCCCTCGCTCCCGTCGAGCCGGAGTTCGGCCCCGCCGTATTCCCGACGCTCGGCCGGGATCACGTGGCCGCCCAGGAGGTAGGCCATCGCCTGCATCCCGTAGCAGATGCCCAGGATTGGGATGCCCGACTCGAAGAGCTTCTTGGGAGGGAGCGGCGCCCCGTCCTCGTAGACGCTGGAGGGCCCGCCGGAGAGCACGATCCCCTTGTAGCCGCCCCGGAGGATCTCCTCCAGCGGGTGATGGCAGGAGAAGATCTCGGAGTAGACGGAGAGCTCGCGGATGCGGCGGGCGATCAGCTGGGTGTATTGAGAGCCGAAGTCGAGAACGGCGATCTTATCCATCACCGGCAGTCCGGGCGGGGCGAGACAACCCCGGGAACAGGGAACCACGCATGAGGG
The DNA here is from genome assembly GCA_964428805.1 of uncultured bacterium. Classification (GTDB taxonomy): domain Bacteria; phylum Methylomirabilota; class Methylomirabilia; order Rokubacteriales; family CSP1-6; genus CAYRZF01. The sequence goes on from CAYRZF010000029.1 coordinate 4,261, forward strand.
GGTTCTTGTCACCCCCTCCGGTCATTAGTGGGGCGTTCCCAGCCTTTGGGCGCGCTGGAAGACCTTCCCTTCCGTTTTGATGGCCGGGGCGATGATGAGTTCCGTGAGCTGGAACTCGCGGATGTTCCGGGCGCCGACAGACCCCATGCACGTCCGAATTGCGCCGACCAGGTTCTGAGTGCCGTCGTCGGTGAACGCGGGACCCAAGAGGATCTGCTCGAGCGGGCCCGAAACGCCCACGCGGATCCGCGTCCCTCGCGGCAGGTTCTGGTGGGGAGTCGCCATGCCCCAGTGGTAGCCGCGGCCGGGTGCCTCATGGGCGCGCGCGAACGCAGAGCCGATCATCACGGCGTCGGCGCCCGCGGCCAGCGCCTTGCAGATGTCGCCGCCCGTGGTCATCCCGCCGTCGGTGATGATCGGAACGTAGCGTCCCGTCTGTTTGAAGTGGAAATCGCGGGCCGCCGCCGAGTCCGCGGTGGCAGTCACCTGGGGCACCCCCAGCCCGAGCACCTCGCGGCTCGTGCAGGCGGCGCCCGGGCCGACGCCGATCAGCAGGGCGTCCACGCCGCAGTGCATGAGTTCCAGGCAGGCTTCGTAGGTGACGCAGTTGCCGACGATCAGAGGGATGGAGAGGTGCTTCTTGAGCTTCGTGAAGTCGAGCGGCGTGTACTGGGTGGCGATGTGCCGGGCGGTGGTGACGGTGGATTGCACCACGAAGATGTCGGCGCCCGCCTCCTCGGCGATCTTCGCGAAGCGCGCGGCGCGCTGGGGGATGGACGAGACCAACGCGGGGCCGCCCCCCTTCTTGATTTCGCTGATCCGCTTGTGGATGAGCTCTTCCTTGATCGGCTCGCCGTAGATGGACTGGATGATGCGGGTCGCCTCGTCGAGGCTGGCCGACACGATGCGGTCCAGCACCTCGTCGGGGTCCTCGTACCGGGTCTGGATGCCCTCCAGGTTCAGCACCGCCAGGCCGCCCAGCCGCCCCATTTCGATGGCGAGTTGGGGGCCCACGACGCCGTCCATGGCCGCGGCGATGATCGGGATTTCGAAGCGCCGGTCGCACAGCTCCCACGAAACGTCAACCTCGTCGGAGTTCACGGTGACCGCTCCCGGCACCAGAGCGATGTCGTCGAAACCGTATGCGATCCTGGCCTTGCGCCCCCGACCGACCCACATCCCCATGTTTGCCTGTCCTCCGTGGGGGCCCTGAGCCCCGTATATGGGAAGCTTGGCCGCCTGCCATACTACATTTCGGGGTAGTGTACCGGGTGGCCCCCTCTCCTGTCAAGAACCCCCGGGGTGGGCCTGCTCCCAGACCAGCCGCAGTCCCTCCAGGGTCAGGTCTGGATTGACGTGCTGAATGGCGCGGGCGGCCTCCTGGATCAGGGTCGCTAGGCCCCCGGTCGCGATGACCTTCGGCTCGCCGTCCATTTCAGCGCGGAGGCGCCCGACGAGACCGTCCACGAGGCCGGCGTAGCCATAGACGATGCCCGACTGGATATTCGTCACCGTGTTGCGCCCGATGGCCTCCTTCGGGCGCACGAGCTCCACCCGGTAGAGGCGCGCGGCTTTGGAGATGAGCGCTTCCGCTGCCGAGGTGATCCCCGGGGCGATGGCGCCCCCGATGAACTCCCCGCGGGAGTTCACGCAGTCGAAAGTCGTCGCGGTCCCGAAATCGATCACGATGAGGGGTGGGCCGTAAAGCTCCACGGCGGCCACTGCGTTGACGACGCGGTCCGACCCCACTTCCTGGGGGCTTTCGACCCGCAGGACCATCTTGACGTTGACACCCGGCTCGACGCTGAACGGCTGGATCCCGAAGTACTTCTCGCACATCCCCTCAAGCGTCTGCTGGACCGGCGGGACGACGTTGGAGATGGCGATGGCCGTGACCTGGCTGCGCTCGATTCCCCGAGTCGCGAGGAGGGTCTGGATGAAGACGCCGTATTCGTCGGCCGTCTGCTCGCGCCGGCTCGCCAGGCGCCAGGAGACCAGCAGGTGCTGGTGGTCGAAGACCCCGAGGCCCGTATTGGTGTTCCCCACGTCAATGACCAGGAGCATCTGACCCTCCTTCTCCTTCTCGGATCACTCCCGCCACCCGGCGGACGACTGCGCCCGTATCCGTCCGGACGACGAGGGCGCCATCCTCGGCGACATCCACTGCGATCCCGCCGATCCCCTCCTCCACGGCCACGCGCTGGCCGAGGGTCCCTGGCCCCTGGCGCCAGGCCTCACGGACTGGTGCGAAGCCCTCCGCTCCCCAGCGTCGGTACCAGTCTTCCAGGCGCTCGAGCAGAATCTTCAGCAACCTCTCCCGATCGAAGGGGTGTCCCGCTTCCAGGGCCAGCGACGTCGCCCGCGTGGCAAGGTTGTCGGGGAACCGCATCTGGTTGACATTGACGCCGATGCCGAGAATGATCACGGGGCCACTGTCTCCCGACGCGAACGACTCGGCCAGGATGCCGGCGGCCTTGCGGCCGTGGACGAACACATCGTTGGGCCAGACGAGCGTCACGGGGAGCCCCGATTCCTCCCCGATCGCCTCGGCCACTGCCACCCCCGTCAGGAGCGAGATCTGCGGGAAATGGGAAAGGGGTGAACCTGGGCGGAGGATGATCGAGATCAGGAGAGCGCTCCCTGGCTCGTCCGCCCAGCTCCGCCCGAGGCGACCCCGGCCGCGCGTCTGGTGCTCGGCCCAGACCACGGTTCCCTCCGGCGCGCCCGCGTCCGCCAGCGCGCGGGCCGCGTTCTGAGTCGAATCGATTTCTGCCAGCCGGATCGCGGCCAAGCTCCTCCACCCACCCCGCATTCAGCCGCCTGCCTCCTCAATGCGCCGGAGGCTCTCCCGGAGCTTGGCGCGGACCTCCTGCTGTTCGGCCAGCCGCCCCTTCTCGCGCTCCACCACGTCGCGCGGGGCCTTGGCTCTGAACTCCTGGCGCCCGAGCTTCCCTTTCAGGAACGCGATCTGATCCTCGACCTTTTTGATTTCTTTGGCGAGGCGCTGGCGCTCGGCCTCGAGGTCCACCAGCCCTCCCAGGGGGACGAAGCATTCCACTCCATCGGCGATCGCCATAGCCGAGGCGGCGGGGCGCGCGGCGCGGGGGTCCACGGTCACCTCGCATCGGGCCAGGGCCTGGACCAGCGCGGCCTGTCCCTTTAACAGCCGAGTGGCTTTAGGGGTCGCGGGTTTCAGCACCGCGCGGAGCGTCGTGGACGGTGGAATCCTCATCTCGCCCCGGATATTCCTGATGGCGCTGATCACGGCCATGAGCACTGCCATGTCTCGCTCGGCGGCGGGGTCATGGTCCTTCCGCCGCGCCTTGGGAAACGGGGCGAGCATGATGCTCGCCCCGGCGTGAGGCAACCGCTGCCAGATTTCCTCGGTGATGAACGGCATGAACGGGTGGAGGAGCCGGAGGGTTGGTTCGAGGATTTCGGCGAGGGTCGTTTGGGTTCTCGACCGGGCCGCCGGGCTCTCGCCCCCGTAGAGGGTCGGCTTGGCGCACTCCAGGTACCAGTCGCAGAACTCGTGCCAGACGAACTGGTAAACGGCGCCCGCCGCGTCGTTGAAGCGATAGGCCGTGAGCGCCTTTCGGACTTTGCCGATCGTGCCGGCAAGGCGGCTCCGAATCCACCGGTCGGGCAGTGCGGGCTCGGCCTCTGTGGCGAGGGCCGGGTTGTAGTCCTCGAGGTGGGTGAGCGCGAACCGGGCAGCATTCCAGATCTTGTTGGCGAAATTCCGGTACGCCTCCACCCGCTCCTCGCCGAAGCGGATGTCCCGCCCCTGCCCCGCCAGCGCCGCCAGCGTGAAACGGAGGGCGTCGGTGCCGTATTTGTCCATCAGGTCCAGGGGATCAATGATGTTCCCCTTGACCTTGGACATCTTCTGCCCCTCGAGGTCCCGGATGAGCGCGTGGAGGTACACGTCGTGGAACGGGACATCACCCATGAACTTGAGCCCGAGCATCACCATCCGCGCGACCCAGAAGAAGAGGATGTCGAAACCGGTCACGAGGCAGGACGTCGGGTAGAACGTCTCGAGTTCGGGAGTGCTCTTGGGCCACCCGAGCGTGGAGAACGGCCAGAGCGCGGACGAGAACCAGGTATCCAGCACGTCCTCGTCCTGGCGAAGCCCTCCCGCGCACTGGGGGCACCGGACGAGGTCGGTCCGCGACACGTGGATGGAGCCATCCCGGTCGCAGTACCAGGCCGGGATGCGGTGCCCCCACCAGAGCTGCCGGGAGACGGGCCAGTCGCGAATGTTCTCCATCCAGTGGTAGTACGTCTTGATCCACCCGCGCGGGATGATCCTGATCTTGCCCGAGCGGACGACCTTGATGGCGGGGGCCGCCAGGGGCTTCATCCGGACGAACCATTGCGTGGAAACCAGCGGCTCCACCACGGTCTTGCACCGGTAGCAGATCCCCACGCTGTGGCGGTAGGGCTCGATCTTCTCGATGAGGCCCAACCGCTCCAGGTCCTCGACGATCCGCCTGCGGCACTCGAAGCGGTCCAGGCCGGCGTACTTGCCGGCGCGCTCGTTCATCCTGGCGTCGAACCCAATGACCTGACGGACCTCGAGCCCGTGGCGCTTGCCGATCTCGAAGTCGGCCGGATCGTGGGCTGGGGTCACTTTGACGACGCCGGTTCCGAACCTGGGGTCCACGGCTTGGTCGGCGACCACCTTCATCCGGATCGTGCCCTCGACGGAAGGAATCTCCAGGGTCTTCCCGACGTACTTGGCATAGCGCCGGTCCCTGGGATGGACCGCGAGCGCGGTGTCGCCCAGCTTGGTCTCCGGGCGCACCGTGGCCAGCCTCAGCGGGCCGTACTTGATGTAGAAGAGCTGGGCATCCCGCTCCTCGTGCTCGACCTCCAGGTCCGAGAGCACCGTCTGACAGCGCGTGCACCAGTTGACGATGTAGTCGCCCCGGTAGAGGAGTCCCTCCTCCCAGAGCCTGACGAACACCTCCCTGACGGCTTCGGAGAGCCCTGGATCCATCGTGAAGCGGGTGCGGTCCCAGTCACAGGAGGCCCCGAGGCGCTGGAGCTGGCGGATGATCGTGCCGCCCGACTCCTCCTTCCACTTCCAGATCCGCGCGACGAACGCCTCCCGCCCCAGGTCCTCCTTGGTTTTCCCCTCGGCGGCGAGCTGGCGTTCCACCACGTACTGGGTCGCGATGCCGGCGTGGTCGGTTCCCGGGACCCAGAGGGCCTTGTACCCGTCCATCCGCTTCCATCGGATCAGGATGTCCTGGATCGTGTTGTCGAGCGCGTGCCCCATGTGGAGCGAGCCGGTGATGTTGGGCGGAGGAATCACGATGCAGTAAGGCTTCTTCGAGGACGGGACGTCGGCGTGGAAGTAGCCGCGTTCCTGCCAGAGCCGGTACCACCGCTCCTCGACCTGCGTCGGGTCGTACCGATCGGCAATCCGACTCATCGCGTCATTTTAGCAGAAAAGGGCTCCACGGGGGCGGCGGCGGCGAGGCGCCAGCCGTCCCGGGTACGTCGGAAGACGAGCGTCCAGGGACGGCCACCCACGGGACCCACGCCTTCGCCTGGGTGCCCCGCGCGGGTCCCCGGCGGCTCCACCGCCGCGACTGACACGGTGTTGGGCGGCGACCCCTCGGCCTCATCGCAGACGAGGTCAGCCTCGAGGCGGGTGGGAAGCCTGCGGCGCAGCGCTTCGTCGCCGACCACTCCGGCGAGCGCCCGATCGTCTTTGGTGTTGAGCGCCGAGAGAAATCTGGCGAGGCCTCGGTGGAACTCCCGGTGCCAGCCGTTGTGCACCCGGCGCCGGGTCAGGACGAAGGTTTCCCGGGCGGCGACGTAGCGATAGAGGTCCTCCTGCTCAGTTTGACCGGCGCAGCCGGGCTTCCATCCCGGGTATCGCAGCTCGTATCGGAACGAAAGTTCCTCCGCCCCCCACGAGAACTGGCTGACCAGGAGTCCGCCATCCACCAGGGCATCGGCGGACCAGGCCAGGGTGACCGACTCTCCCCGCCGCCGCCAGAGCTCGAGTCTGAGACCCGTGTTTTCCCGGCTCGACTGCGGTCCGACCCACGCGGCGAGGAACTGGGGATCCCCTGCCCGCGTCGTCGGCATCTCACGAAGAAGGGGAACCCCCTCTCGGTGGATCGCGCTGACGAGCCCGGCGCCGCTGCCGCTCTGCCGGTAGATCCTGATGCTGTTCCCGGATCCCTTCGGAGACAACTGGAACGCACCGACCATGAGGTCGCTGCCGGGAAGGGCCAAAATCCTGAACGCCGTCCCGCCCCACGCCTCGTTGAAGGCGTCGAGCCGGTCCTGCAGGAACGCCTGGGAGGCAAAGAGGCCGCCGCTCCGGAGGCTCTCGGCGATCTCGTCGTCGAGGATGCCGTAGATCTCACGCAGAAGCTCCTCGGAGGGGTCGTGGCCGGAGAGCTCCAGCGCCCCGAGGCCCGTCGCCGCGAGCCGGCGGAAGCGCTCCAAGCGTTCCGGGGCGTCACTCCCGGCCCCGGCCATGGACGTCCCCGTCAGGGTGAGCCAGACGATCAGGATGGCCAAGCCGGTTCGCCGATTCACACGGCTATGGTACAACAGAACGTGGAGGCTTGCCGTGGCCCGGGTGCTGGATCGCTACGTCTTCCGCGAGCTCGGTCCCCCCTTCCTCATCGGGGTGGGGCTCTTCACGTTCTTCCTGACCATCGACCGGATCTACAGCCTCACGGACCTGGTCGTCACCAAGGGCGTCCCCTTCTACCTCGTGCTCCAGCTCCTGGTGTACATGCTGCCGTCGTTCCTCGCCCACACGCTCCCCATGGCGCTGCTGGTCGCGGTCCTGCTGGCCGCCGGCCGCCTGGCCGCGGATCTGGAGGTCGTGGGCCTCAATGCGTCCGGCGTGAGCCCGGTGCGCCTCTTCCTGCCGTTCCTGGCCGCGGCCCTCGCGGTGACCGCCATGACCGCCGCGCTGACGCTGACCGTGAACCCGTGGTCGAACAAGGCCTTCCAGTGGCAGCTGTTCAAGATTCTCCAGACCCGGGCGGCGACCGGGATCAAGGAGCGGGTGTTCAACACGACCTTCGGCCAGTTCGTGATGTATGTGGAAGAAGTCTCGCCCTCCCAGGTGGCCCTCCGGGGCCTCCTCGTCGCCGACGAGCGGGACCCGAAGCTTTCCCGCATCATCACCGCTCGCGAGGGACGACTGTTCACCGACCAGGAGAACCAGCGGATCACCCTCCGACTCATCGACGGGGCCATCCAGGAGTCGGACGCGGACAACCCGGGGCGCTACCGCCGGACCGCGTTCGGCCTGTACGACATGAACCTCGCCGTGGAGAGCCCATTCACGGGCGCGCCGCGGGTGGAGAAGCCGGAGAAGGATCTGGGAATCTTCGAGCTCGTTGCCGCCGAGCGGCGGCTCGCCCTGGACGGGCAGAGTACGGCACCGTACCTGGTGGAGTTTCACAAGCGTCTCGCCTTCCCCGTGGCGGCGATTGTCTTTATCATGGTCGGCTTCCCTCTGGCGATCCGCTCGCATCGGGGCGGCCGGGGCATTGCCCTGGTGGCAAGCTTGGCGATCGTGGTGACCTACTACCTGTTGCTGACCTCCCTGGAGGGCCTCGCGCTGAGCCGCCGCATCGCGCCGTGGGTCGCCATCTGGACTCCGACGCTCCTGTTCGGGGTCGTCGGGTTCGTCCTGCTTCGATCCAGCGCGATGCGCGTTCCGGCGGGATGGGCGAACATCCTCTGGCACCTCCGGGCCTTCGTGCCGGCGCGCGCGGGCGTTCCGGGGCGATCGGTTTCGCGGCGGCGGCGGCCGCCACGCATCCGGGGCCGCCGGGAGTCGAGTCACCTCATGGACCGCTATCTGGTCCGCGAGTTCCTCATGTACCTGGGGTTTGGCCTCGGAATCGGCACGGCCCTGTTCGTCGTCGTGGATCTCCTCCAGACGCTCGATCGCTATCTCCGCACCAAGCCCCCCCTCACCTACATCCTGGAGCACTTCGTCTACCGGCTGCCGGCCGGGCTCTACCAGGGCCTCCCGGTGATCGTCCTGGTCTCCACGATCTTTCTCTTCCTGACCTTGAGCCGCCAGCACGAGCTCACCGCGCTCAAGGCGGCGGGCGTCAGCCTCTATCGCGTCAGCCTGCCGATCCTGCTGCTGGCCTTCGGGGTGAGCGTCGGCTCGGTCGTGTTCCAGGAGACACTGCTGCCGGTCCTAAATTCCAAGGGTGAGGAGGTGGACAAGATCAAGATCCGCGGTGAGCTGCCGCGGCACCTCCAGCGCCGGACCCAGATCTGGTACAGGAGCTCGGAGTCGCGATTTTTCAAGGTGGATCTGCTCGACCCCGCGGGCCGACAGATGGATGGGCTGACGATTTTGGAGATCGACCGGAGCTTTCGCCTGTTGAATCGCCTGGACGCGGCCCGCGCGCGCTGGGCCCCTCGGGGGTGGGAGTTCGAGCGGGGGTGGTTCCGGGAATTCGGCGCCGACGGGAGCGTCGAGTCCGTGCCGTTCACGCTCACCTCGCTGGAGCTCCCGGAAACCGTCGAGGACTTCATCTATATCCAGAAACCCGCGGACACTATGAGCTTCCGCGAGCTCCGGGCTTACATGAATAAGCTTCAAGAGGGCGGCCACCAGGTGGGAAAATATGTCCTCCAGCTCTACGCGAAGCTCTCCTTTCCGCTGGTCCACGTGATCATGGCCCTGGTGGCGATCCCCTTCGCGCTCCAGTGGCCGCGAGGCGGCCGGATCGTCGGGATCGCCCTGGCCATCGCGCTCTCCATGGGGTACTGGGTGGTGAACTCGCTGGCCCTCTCGTTCGCCAAGGCGGACCTCCTGCCCCCCCTCCTGGCTGCCTGGACCGCGAACATCGTGTTTGCCGGCCTGGGCATCTCGCTGTTCCTCAGAGCCAGAACCTGACGGCCCGCGAAGCCCGTCACTGAACCCCAGCCCCGCCCGCGAACGCCTCGAGGGAGGCAAACGCGACGCTGAACGGCTTTGGGTCGGGTTCGGCGTAAGCGAATCGGAATCGGATCTCGTTCGCCCCCGGGTGGACCAGGTTCTTCGAAATCTTCAGCTCGTACTCGTTCCATCCCTTCTCCAGGAGGAGGCGGGCGACGGGGACGCCGTTCAGCGCCACCTCCATCAGCTGGCATGGGGGACGGTCGGGGCGGCGCGCGTAAGGGCGTACCCTGAGTCGAAGGCGATGGTCCGCGGGCGCCAGCGGCGGGACGCGCAGCGTTGCTTGCAAGCCCTCCGCCCATACCATAGGCATGCTGTCCCATGTTCCGTCCGCCGACCATCCTTCGAGGAGAAATGGCCTGGCCTCGGGCGTGCCGAATGTGATGACGATGCGGGTCGGGGGATTCCCGAGCGGAGCAGAGACCGCGCGTCGGTAGGCCCCGATGCTGCGCTCGTAGGCCGTGAAAAACCCGAAGGCCGGGATGGCGACGGCGATAGGCAGCACCCATGCCCAGCGGGTTCTCGGCCTCGGCCGCTCCGCCTGCCCTCGACGGTCGAGCAGCAGCCTCGCCATGAGGAATCCGCTCGCGGTTCCCAGGAGGCCGCCGCCGATGACATCGTAGACGAAGTGAGACCGGGCATAAAGTCGCGCGACGCCCGCGAGGACCGCGAGGAGATAGAAGAAGGGCGCGGCGGCCGGGAAGACCTGTCCGAGCGCTCCCGCCAGGGCAAAGGCGGTGGTCGTGTGACCCGAGGGGAAGCCGAAGCTCTCGCTCGGCGTGGGCCGGGGCATTTCGAAGAGCAGCTTGAAGAGGTTTGCCAACAATCCGGACGCGATGACGGCAAGAAGGGCCGCGAGGCCCGCTTGACGGAACCGGCGGTCCCGGGCCACAGCGCCGTAAGCAAGGATCGCGGAGGCGATGGCGCCGTCCACAACCCCGTGACCGAGATAGGCGAGAACCCTCATGGCGTGTTCCAGGGGGGACGACCTGATCAGGGGGCATCCCAGCGCAATCAGGTCCATCAGGGCTCCATCGGCGGGGTCCCGCTCGCCGTCAGCGGTTCATGGACGGTTAGGCCGGGTCTCTCCCGATCCGGCGTGTCTCAGGATGAGCACGTTCTGGCCCCCGATGGTCGTCTCCTCCAACACGACCAGGGCCGGGGAGGCTTTGCCCTGAATGCTGCGCCAGGTGCGGCGGTTCACCACTCCCACCGGGCGGTCGGCGCGTGCCAGGAAGGCGTCACACTCCTGGGCCGTTCCCGCCCAGAGAACCGGGCGTCCGAGGTAGAAGTCGAGCGAGAACCATTTCACCCCACACATGCCAGCGTCCCCGCCCGCGGCGTGACGCTCGATGCTCGCCGCCAGGCGCCTGAAGTCCCACCGCTCGTTGAATCGAGCGGTGTAGAGCCAGATCCCGTAGCCGAGGATGACCACCATCGCGGTGACGCCCCCGTACACCAGCAAGGCCGGCCGCCCCGTGTGGAGTCCCCCAAAAAGCGCGATGCCCAGCAAGGCGATGGCCATCAGCAGGGGGAGCGCCTGCCACGAAAACCCGGGGACGAAGGGGCGTTGCGCCGCCCCGAGCCAGGTCGGCGCGTGGAGAACGGCGATGACCGCCAGCGCGCCTGCAAGTGAGATCCAGCCGACAACCCGCCCTGCCCTGGTTCGGTCGGCCGCGTGGGTATCAGCCCACCAGGCGGCGAGAAGGGCGGCGCCTGGGTAGACCGGGGCCAGGTAGCGTGTGCGTTGGTTGTGCGCGAGCATGATCATCAGGAGTGGCACGGCGGCCCAGAGGAGGGCGAACCTCACCGGGGGATTCCGGCGTGCCCCGAGGGCGGCCGCCACGGCGAGCGGGGCCACGAGTGTCCAGGGCATGAAGCCGACGACGGCATCCACGGCGAGGTTGCCGAGGTTTCGGGGAGCGGGACCACCCGCATACCAGGCGAGCCAATTCTGCCACAACACCGACCGGCCGAAGCTCGCGGACCCGAGCGCCAGGAATGGCCCGAGCCAGATGAGCGTGACCAGCGCGAAGACCGCGGCTCCGACCGGGCTCCAGAGGCTGCGGGCCGCAGCCTTCCACCCGCGCTCGGTCCAGAGCCACAGGGCGGCGGGGAGGAGCGGGAGCAGTCCCACCGGCCCCTTGGCGAAGACGGCAAAGGCGAGCGCCGCGTAGAAGGCCACGAGCGCGCCCCGTCCCGGCGGCTCAGCGACCGCGCGCCAGAAGCTGTACCCCGCGATCGTCTGAAAGCACACCACGATCAAGTCCGGGAGGCTCTGCTGGCTCAAGGCGAAGAAGCCGTAGCTGGTGGCGAGGATCAGCGCGGCCCAGAGGCCGGCGCGCCGGTTGAAGAGCCGGTCGCCGAGGAGGAAGGTGAAGAGCACGCTCCCGATGGCGGCCACGGCAACCGGCGCCTGAGCCGTCCCCTCCGTGACGCGGCCGCGTAGAAGCGAGAGCCCCGCAATGCTCCACGGGTAGAGGGGAGGCTTGTTCCGGTATCGCGTCCCCCGGAACTGGACGTCGAACCAGGCGCCCCGCTCGATCATGTCCCGGGCGAGGAGCGCGAACCGGGCCTCGTCGTTGGTGGCGAGGGTCCGCTGGCCGAGCGGTGGGAGCACAAGGAGCGCGGCGACCGCCGTGACCACGAGGGCCACCCCCAGGCGCGTCATGCCGACGGGTCCCCTACCGGCCCGAGCGTTCGCGAAGTTCCTTGAGAGCCTGTTCGAGCCCCCGCTGCTCCTCTCCGTAGGCCGCCCAGTCGCTGCGGCGGAGGGCTTCCTGCGCGCGGCTCCACGCCTCCCAGGCTCGCTGGGCGAGTCCCCTGAGGCCGGCGTCCGCGGGGACGGTGCCGGGCGCCGTGGCCGGCCGTGTGGCGGCATCCTGCACCCGGGCCCGCCCCCCGAAGATCCGCTGGAGTGACTGTTCCAACGTCGGCTCCATGGCGATCTGGTTTCCGTACGCCACGAAGACGCGCCTGAGTTCCGGCAGCGCCCCTTGTTCCGACGCCGCCAGGTACAGCGGCTGGACGTAGATGAGCGACTGGTCGATGGGGATCGCGAGGAGCGACCCCCGGATCGTCACGGAGCCCCGCTGGTTCCAGAGCGAGAGCTGCTGGGAGATGGCCGGGTCCTGGTCAATGCGCGCGTCGATCTGGCGCGGCCCGTAGACCAGCTTTGCTTTGGGGAAGTTGTAGACGATCAGGCGCCCGTAGTTCGGCGGGTCGGAGCGCGCCGCCATCCAGGCGATCATGTTGTCCCGCCGGCTCGGGTTGAAGAGCGTGAGGAGGATGAACTCCTCCTTTTTCTCGAGGGGCAGGCGCATGATCGTGTAGTAGGGCTCCATCTCTCGGTCCCGCCCCTCCATCGTCCGCCGCGGAATCGCCCAGAGGTCCTCCTTGTTGTAAAACACCTGGGGGTCTTCCATGTGATAGGTGGCGTAGAGCTGGGCCTGGATCGAGAAGAGGTCCTCGGGATAGCGGATGTGGCGCTGGAGATCCGCGGGCATCTCGCCGAGCGGCTTGAAGAGTCCGGGGAAGGCGCGGGCGTAGGTGCGGATCACCGGGTCGGCCGGGTCGGAGAGGTAGAACGTCACCGTGCCGTGGTACGCGTCCACCGTGGCCTTTACCGAGTTCCGGATGTAGTTGCCGAGGTCTCTCACCGGCTGGGAATACGGATACCGGTTGGTCACGGTGTACCCGTCGATCATCCAGACGAGCCTGCCGTCGTCGCCGATCACCATGTACGGATCGCGGTCGAACCGCAGGAACGGCGCGATCTGGCGGATCCGCTGCGCGACCTCCCGGTAGATCATGATCCGGCTCTCGCCCGTCAGGTCGTCGGAGAGGACGATGTTTTTCTCACCGAAGCGGAGCGCGAAGGCCAGCTTGGTCAAAAACGAGCCGAGGGGGATCCCGCCCCGCCCCGCATAGCGCGTGTAGACGTTCTGATCCCCAGCGGGGTAATCCAGTTCCTGGGACCCGGTGCGGACGAAGACGTAGTCGTTGGATCTCTCGCCGTAATAGATCCCTGGGCGAGTGATCTTGGGAAAGCTCGAGGAGACCGGGGGGATATCCTTGACGAAAAACTCCGGCAGCCCCTCGGTGCTGATCCGGTTCACGGGTCCGACGATCACGCCGAAGCCGTGGGTGTACGTGAGGTGTTCGTTGATCCAGATCCGGCTCGGCAGGTGTCGGTAGGAGAGCTCCCGGGGAGACAGCATGATCTGCCGGTACTCGCCGTCGATGAGGTAGCGGTCGTTATCCACATCCACGAACTTGTAGTAGGTCCGAATCTCCTGGAGCTGGCCGAACGTGGTGAGGAGCGGGCGGTGGTCCCAGAGCCGGATGTTCTTGATCGTGAGGTTGTTCCGGTCCAGCGCGGCGGAAGTCAGGTTCTCCTCCGCCGGGAAATCCTTCTCCTCGACCCGGTCCAGCCCGTACGCCTGTCGGGTCATCCGGATGTTGTGGATGATGAAGGGCCCCTCGGCGACCAACTCATTCGGCGTGACGCTGAAGCGCTGGAGCAGCGCGGGGTAGATACCCAGTCCCCCGACCCACACGACCCCGAGGGCCACCAGCGCCGTGGCGAGCAAGCGCCACCCGGGGCGCCAGACCTGAAAGAGACAGGCTCCCCCGCAGAGCAGCGCCAGGGCGGCGAGGATCTGCAAGGCCGGGAGCGAGGCGTAGACGTCGGTATAGGAGGCGCCGAACACCACGCCGCGGGGTGAGTACAGGAGCTCGAAGCGATCGAGCCAGAAGCCCCCCGCCTTGAGCACGAGGAATGCCGCGCCCAGGAGCAAAAGATGCGCCCGAGCCCCCGCGGCCAGGCGCGGCCCCCGGGCGGTCAGCACCAGGCTTCGCTGGAGCACGTACAGGAGCAGGCTGAGGGCGATGGTGGCGATCAAGAGGAGCGTGGCCCAGCCGTAGAGGAGTCGCCAGAACGGAAGGATGAACACGTAAAAGGAAAGGTCTCGGCCAAAGAGCGGGTCGGCGGTACCGAAGGGCGTGGCATTGAAATACTGCAGCACCGTTTCCCAGTTGGTGCTGGCGGAGACCCCGGAGAAAAATGCGATGAGCCCCAGCACCGGGAGTAGGAGGCGCCGGATGAGAGGCTCAAGCACCGCGGGGCCGGGCAGGCCCAGCTGGTCCTCGAGCTCCCAGAGCACGTCCGGCCGGGCCGTGCGCGCGGCGAAAGCCAGGTTCAAGTAGAGGAAGAAGAGGGTCCCGACGCCGACGCCGATGAAGAGCCAGCCGCGCAGTTTGAGAATGGTGAGGAAGACCTGGGCATACCCGACCTCCTGGAACCAGAGCCAGTCCGTGTACAGCGGCACGGCCTGGCCCACCAGTCCCAGGACGGCGAGGATCAGTAGGAACCAGAGGACAAGTCTGCGGCGTCTGTCGGCCATTGGGGTTCGAGGGCTAGGACGAGGGCATCATACCTGACCGCGCTGGCGGTGTCGAGCCGGCCGGGTCTCGGCCCGGATCAGGTGCCGTGGGTCCAGGAAGAGAGGTAGCGCTCCTGCTCCGGGGTCAGCTCGTCCACCTGGATGTCCATGGAAGCGAGCTTCAGGCGGGCGATCTCCCGATCGATTTCGCGGGGGACCCCGTACACCCGCTTTTCGAGCGTCCTGGCCTGCTTCACCAGGTGCTCCACCGAAAGGGCCTGGTTCGCGAAGCTCATATCCATGACGGCGGCCGGGTGCCCTTCGGCGGCGGCGAGGTTGATGAGGCGCCCCTCGCCGAGGACGTAGACGCGGCGGCCACCGGGGAGCGTGTATTCCTCCACGAGGGGACGGACGGTCCGGCGGGCCTGGCTGAGTGCTGTGAGGGCCTCCAGGTCGATCTCGACATTGAAGTGGCCGGAGTTGGCCAGGACGGCGCCGTCCTTCAGCCGGACGAAGTGCTCTTTTCTGATCACGCTCGTGTTTCCGGTGACGGTCACGAATATGTCCCCGATTTCAGCCGCGCGGGTCATCGTCAGGACCTGATACCCATCCATAACCGCTTCGAGAGCCTTGAGGGGTTCCGTTTCCGTGATGACCACCCGCGCCCCCATCCCGCGCGCGCGGGATGCCACGCCCCGGCCGCACATTCCGTACCCCGAGACCACAAAGACCTTCCCGGCCAGGAGGAGGTTGGTCGCGCGGAGGATCCCGTCGATGGTGGATTGGCCGGTGCCGTAGCGGTTGTCGAAGAGGTGCTTGGTATCGGCGTCGTTGACGGCGATGATCGGGTACGCCAGTACCCCCTGCCGCTCCATGGTCCTGAGCCGGAGCACGCCCGTGGTGGTCTCCTCCGTCCCGCCGATGACGCCGGGCAGGCGCGCCCGCTCGTCTCCGTGGAGCGTGGAAATCAGATCGGCGCCATCGTCCATGGTGATCTGGGGGACCATGGCCAGCACGGCCTGGATGTGGCGGTAGTAGCGTGCCGTGTCCTCCCCCTTCTGGGCGAAGACAGGGATGTCGAATTCCTTGACGAGCGCCGCGGCCACGTCGTCCTGGGTGGACAGGGGGTTGCTGGCGCAGAGGGCCGGCCGGGCGCCTCCGGCCTTCAACGTCGTCATGAGAGCAGCGGTTTCCGTCGTGACGTGAAGGCAGGCTCCTACCCGAATTCCCGCGAGCGGCTGCTCCTTGGCAAAGCGCTCTCGGATCTGGCGAAGGACCGGCATGGACTGCTCCGCCCACTCGATTCGGAGGCGGCCGGCGGGGGCCAGGTTCAAGTCTTTCACATCGTGCTCTGTCACGCGGCTACCTCATGGTTCATCGGTCTTCCCTGCCCGAGCGCCGGCTTCGCCGGCGCAACCCTTGGGGGAGGTCCGGAAGGGGCGGGTACCCGCGGCGGAGCCGTGGGTGGCCCCCCTCCGGGTTAGACTCCGGCGTCGTCCCTCAGGTCTTTGACGCGGTCGGTCCGCTCCCACGTGAACTCGGGCTCGTTCCGCCCGAAGTGTCCATAGGCCGCGGTTTTCTTGAAGATCGGTCGGCGCAGGGTGAGGTACTTGATGATGGCTCCCGGCTTCAGGTCGAAGTGACGGCGGATCATCTCCTGGAGCTTGGCGTTCGGCACCTTGCCCGTTCCGAAGGTGTCCACCATGACCGACACCGGCTCGGCGACGCCGATGGCGTACGCCACCTGGACCTGGACGCGCTCGGCCAGCCCGGCGGCGACGATGTTCTTCGCGATGTGCCGGACCATGTAGCAGGCCGAGCGGTCCACCTTGGTCGGGTCCTTGCCGGAGAACGCGCCCCCCCCATGGGGGCAATAACCGCCATACGTATCCACGATGATCTTCCTACCGGTCAGACCGGTGTCACCCATCGGACCGCCGATGACGAACCGCCCGGTGGGATTGATGTGGAACACGCACTTCTTGCGGTCAATGAGCTCGGGCGGAATGGTCGGCAGGACCACCTGCTCGAGGATGTCCTCGCGGATCTGCTGGAGGGTGACGTCGGGACTGTGCTGAGCCGCGATGACCACCGTCTCCACCGACCGCGGCTTGCCGTCCACGTACCGCACCGTGACCTGGCTCTTGCCGTCCGGCCGCAGGTAATCCAGGATGCCGCTCCGGCGCACCTCGGTCAGCCGCTGGACGAGCCGGTGGGCCAGCATGATCGGGAGCGGCATCAGCTCCGGCGTCTCGGTGCAGGCGTAGCCGAACATGAGTCCCTGGTCCCCGGCGCCCAGCGCGTCCACACCCATGGCGATATCGGAGGACTGCTCGTCAATCGCCGTGATGACTCCGCACGTCGCGTAGTCGAATCCGTACTTGGCGCGGGTGTACCCCACCTCTTTGATCGTGTCGCGCGCGATCCGCGGGATGTCCACGTAGCAGGAGGTCGTGATCTCCCCGGCCACGACCACGAGGCCGGTGGTCAGGAGGGACTCGCACGCGACCCGGCCCACGGGATCCTGAGCGATGATCGCGTCCAGCACCGCGTCGGAGATCTGGTCGGCGATCTTGTCCGGGTGCCCCTCGGTCACCGACTCCGACGTGAAGAGGTGTTCCTCTCTCGCCATGTCACTCCTCCAATTGCCCCATTCGTTCCGACTCTAAAGGCCGCACTTTAGCACATCGTCCCCGGCGCCTCAAGGAGAATCCCCCCGATGCTCGACGCTCAGGGTGATCCGCTCCTCCCAGTGACGGCCGGGATCGAGGGACACCGGCCAGGACAGGAGCAGCGACGTTCCCTGGAAGATTCGCTCGAAGCCGGCCTCGGAAAGCGACACCGTCTCCACTGGAGCCCACGCGAGGGTCGCCGGCTGATCCCAGGCCAGGGTGATGTCGAGGGCAATCCACTCGTCCACCAGGCCGACGCTCACCTGGTTGGCGGCGAGACCCCGGCTGTTCAGGCTCGGGCGCCCGGCAAGCCGGTAATAGCGATCGGGAGCGTCTCCCCCTGTGAGAGCAAGGTTCCACTGTACTGCCCAGCGCCCGCTGAACCGGGAGGTCCCGCCCCATCGGAGTCGGTACGCCACGCTCAGTTCCGCGCCCTTTTCCTGCACTCCCACCGTTTTCTCAACGAGGAGAGGCCATCCATCTGGATTATCACTTGAAAATACGATGCTGACCTTCCCTTCTGAGCGTCGGATCAGGTGCTCCATGGGGCGGTCTCCAAAAACGATCACTGCCCTGTCCCAGGGGTGCAGCGGATCCAACTCTCCCGTTTCAGGGAAGAGACCGTCCAAGAGACAAGCCCGGCGGAACCGGTCGTAGCCGAGGAGGTCCCCGAGCCCGGGCTCCTTCACCGCCACCCTCTCGTGGATGGTCTTCACCGACTCCCGAGGGGCCTCGGCGGGGCCGGCGGCCTTGACCCGACTGTGGTAGGCTTCCGGCCGGCGCGCCAGCACGTCGGCTAGATCCAGCGCCTTGGGGGCGTAGGCGATCTCGGTGAGGCTGCCGCCGGCCTCCGGCTGGAGTGTCAGCGTCAGGGCCGGAGTCCGGATCAGGACCTCGGCGCGTCCGTCGCCGTTCAAGTCTTCGCGGCCCCACCCGATCGGGTCTCGCTCCGTGGCCTCTCCCAGCAGGCGGTCCGCGACGATGAGGGCCTGCCGGAGGGCCCGACGAAGGTGGGGAAGGTAGCAGCCGCCGAAGACCCCGTGCCAGTAGGCGTCGTTGCCCTGACCGCGCCAGAGCTGGGTACGAGCCTCCTGAAGCCGGCCGTCCGCGGGCTGCCGGCTCATGGCCTCGTGGATGGCGCGGGAGAGTCTGAGCATCTTCCAGTAGAGGTCGTTCACCTCCGGATACTTGACGAGGAAGTTCCGCCAGAACCCGCCGCGCAGGAGATTGCCCAGCTTCTCGCCATCCGGCAGAGCGAGCATCCGGTGTTTGAGTTCCTCGAGGTCGCGGGCGGCATCCGCCGGCAACGCCCACTCCCCCATCTCCCGGTAGGCGGCGGTGGGCAGATAGATCCGACCGGTCGCCGGGTGATGATCCAGATACTCAGAGGGGGTGGAGAGTCGCAGCCACTCCGTCTTGAGGAGCGCCTCGAAGAAGCGCCGGAGCCACCCCTCTTCGTGGCAGAGGCGGTGCGTCCCGGGCCAGGCGCCGAACTTCTCGCCGTCGTCCACCAGGGTCAGGCTCATCCCAGCCGTCTGCCGCCGCTCGCCGAGGTAGGCCAGGGTGTCCTCGGGCTCGGCGAACGGCACGAGGTAGCGGAGTCGCTGGCTGATCGGGAACACCGCCAGCGTGGCGCCCTGCTCCTCGGTGAGGTAGTAGCCGCCCAGCTCGGACGGGTTCATCCCGGCCAGGCAGAAGTGGCTGTCGTCCACCAGGATGTACTCGACCCCGCTTTCGCGGAGGACTTTCGGCAGGTGAGGCTCCCAGACCCGCTCGGCCAGCCATAGACCGCGCGGACGAACGCCGAAGTGAAGTTTCAGGAACTCCGTGAGCTGCTGGATCTGACCCACCTTGTCCCAATCAGGAAGGATCGGGAGGATCGGCTCGTAAAACCCTCCGGTGAGCAGTTCGACCTGTCCCCGGGCCGCAAGCGTCCCGAGGAGGTCAAACGTCCTGGACGCGCGTTCTTTGAGCCACAGGAGGAGGCTGCCCGAGGTGTGGATCGTCGCTGGGAGGACCGGGAACTGATGAAGGAGGGCGAGGACCGGGTGATAGGCCCGTTCGGTGGCCTCGGCGATCACATGGTCGAAGTTCGCCGCCGGTTGGTGATTGTGGATGCCGAAGAGAAAGGTGAGCTTGTCGGGCGTACGCCTCTGCCAACCGGGTTCACTCACGGTGGAGGTCCCGGTGGGTCACGGCGGGAGGAAACCCCTGGGCTTCCAGGAAGGACCGGAGCTCCTCGACAAGGACGACCGAGCGGTGCCGCCCGCCCGTGCAACCGATGGCGACCGTGAGATAGGCCTTCCCTTCCCGCTGGTAGAAGGGCAGCAGGAACCGCAGGAGATCCTTGAGCCGGTCCAAAAGCTGGCCGCTTTCTTCGTGCTTGAAGACGAACTCCCTGACTGCCGGCTCGCGCCCGTCCAGGGTGCGCAGTCCCTCGACGAAGTGGGGGTTGGGGAGAAAGCGGACATCGAAGACCAGGTCCGAGTCGTACGGGATCCCGTGTTTGTAGCCGAAGGAGACGAGGGAAACCGTCAAGGAGGTCCGGCTCCTCGTCGTGCCGTAGGAATCCACCAGCAGCTCCTTGAGCTGGTGGACGGTGAGGCCGGAGGTGTCCAGGATCCGGTCGGCGATCTCACGGAGGTGGGCAGTGGCCTTCCGCTCCGCCCGAATCCCGTCCAGAATATTGCCGTCCCCCGCCAGAGGGTGCCGCCGCCGTGTCTCGTGATAGCGGCGGACCAGCGATTCCTCTCCCGCTTCCAGGAATAACATCTCGGTCGGGTATCCCTTTTCCCTCAGCTCATGGAGAATCCCGACGAGGTGGGCCAGGTATTCTCCCTCCCGAACGTCGATGCCCAGCGCGATCCGCCGGATCTCGCGGGTGGACTGCGCACAAAGCTCGGCAAAGGTTGGGATGATCGTCGTGGGCAGGTTGTCCACGCAGAAGTAGCCCATGTCCTCGAAGCATTTGATGGCGAAGCTCTTCCCCGCCCCGCTGAGGCCCGTGATGATGACGAAGCGCGGCTTCTCGCTCATG
>CAYRZF010000030.1:0-24185 GCA_964428805.1 uncultured bacterium
CGTGGCCTCGGGACGCTGGATCGCGTGAGCCTTCACCGCTTCCCCTCTCTGACCTGGCAGATGCTGCGGGGATTCCCTGAGGCGAACCCAACCGTAGCCGACCGGAATCAGGCTGTCAAGAGTCTGGGCGGATCCCGAACTTCCTGGCGGTCTGCTCGGTTCGCTCCAGGTACTTCGGGATCCTCAAATCGTTCCTCGGCATCATGACGAATTACCTCAGGAGAGTTCGAGGTGGCGGCGGGCGGCGTCGCGGGCCTGCTCCAGCACCTCCCGGGCCGGGAGCCCTTTCTCTTTGGCGATCCGCGTGACCTCGGAGAACTCCGGGGTCACGGTGACGAGCCTCCCCTGAAGCCGCGAGAGCTTGAACTGAACGGGGCCATAGGCGGTTGGAAGGGTGACCAGCTCCCGCTCGAGGCAGGCGCGCTGGTAGTCGGTCCAGCGGACGCCGATCGTCGTGCTCTCTTTAAATAGGATGGTCGAAAGCTCCCCCACCCGTGACGGCACCATGAGCACCGTGAGGACGATGCCCGGCCGGCTCCGCTTCATGATGACCGGCGTGAGGAAGACGTCCAGCGCCCCGGCCTCGAGGAGCCGCTCCATCAGCGGCTCGTAGAGCTGCGGCGACATGTCGTCGATCGTCGTCTCGAGCTGAACGACGACCTCCCTGCCATCAGCATCGGCTGTCGCCTCCCCCACGAAGCAGCGGAGGAGATTCGGGATCGCCAGCTCCCGGCTTCCAGCACCGTACCCCACGCGCTCCACTGTCATCCGCGGCATCGCTCCGGCGGACGCGGCGAGCGTGGTCAGGATGGCGGCGCCGGTCGGGGTCACCAGCTCGGCCTTGACCCCGGTGTCATAGACGGGAAAACCCTTCAGCAGTTCGGCCGTCCCCGGCGCGGGCACGGGAATCTTCCCGTGAGGCCCCTCCACCATTCCGCCGCCCAACGGGAGCGCCGACACATGGACGGCCTCGACGCCCAGCAGGTGAAGCCCCGCGACCGCCCCGGTAACGTCCACGATCGCGTCCACCGCTCCGACGTCGTGGAAGTGCACCTCCTCGACCGAGGTCCCGTGGACCCGAGCCTCGGCCTCGGCCAGCCGCGTGAAGATGCGCTGGGCATCGGCCCTCACCCGCGGCGCGAGCCCGCTCCCCCCAAGGAGGGTCAAAATCTCGGCAAGGTTCCGGTGCCGGAGGTGGGCCGTAGCGTCCACCTCGACGTCCACCTTGGTGGCTCGGAAGTCCCCCTTCTTCACCTCACGCGCCGTCAGGCGATAGCCCCCGAGCGGGAGCTTGGCCAGTGCGGCCTTGAGTGATTCGAGGGCGACCCCGGCGTCAACCAGGGCGCCCAGGATCATGTCCCCGCTCGCCCCGCTCGGGCAGTCGAAGTAGGCGAGTTTCATCAGCGGATTTTCGTGATCAGCTTGTTGATCTGATTGGCTTGGACGCCGGCGCCGTAGCCGTTGTCGATGTTGACCACGCTGACGCCCGGCGCGCACGAGTTCAGCATGGCCAGGAGCGCGGCGACCCCCCCGAAGGAGGCGCCGTAGCCGACGCTCGTCGGGACCGCGATGACGGGACGGTCCACCAGGCCCCCGACGACGCTCGGCAGCGCCCCCTCCATGCCCGCGACCGCGATGATGACGTTGGCCTCGTTCAGCACGTGGTGATGATTCAGCAGCCGGTGAAGCCCGGCCACGCCCACGTCGTACACCCGCTCCACGCGATTGCCGAGGACCTCTGAGGTCACCGCAGCCTCCTCCGCGACCGCGATGTCTGACGTCCCCGCGCTGACGACGGCGATCAGCCCGACCCCGTCGGTCGGCGTCGGCTTGACCACGACGAGGCGCGCCTGGGCGTGATAGTCGTGGGAAAGGCCCGCGGCAGCGATCGCCTGTGCCACGTCGGCGGTCGCGCGCGTCGCGAGGATGTTGTCGTGATGGGCGGCCAGGCGCGACACGATGGTCACTATTTGCTCTGGCGTCTTTCCCGAGCAAAACACAGCCTCGGGAACGCCGGCCCTGAGCGACCGGTGGAGATCCACCTTGGCGAACTTCAGGTCCTCGTACGGGAGGTCTCGGAGCCGGATGAGCGCCTGGTCCGGGGAAAGGCGGCCGGCCCGGACGTCCTCGAGAAGCGCCCTGAGTTTGTCGCGATCCACCTACGCCCGTCCTTTGTCGCGGAGAATCTGCATCAGCTTGAGCGCGTCATTGGCGCTCCCGCTCCTGAACCCCTGGAGGTCCACCGTGACGTACAGGTACCCGAGCTCTCTGAAGCGGGCCACGATCGAGTCCTGGGCCCCGTCCTCCCAGAGGCGCGCCATTTCTTCCCGGGCGATCTCGAGGCGGGCGAGAAGGTCGTGGTGGCGCACCCGGAACTGCCTGAACCCGAGGCTCCGAACGAACGCTTCCGCCGCATCGACCTGCCGGAGTTTCTCCGCGGTGATGGCGTCCCCGTACTGGAAGCGCGAGGAGAGGCAGGCGAACGACGGCTTCTGCCACGTCGGCAGCCCGAATTCGCGGGAGAGCTCGCGGATCTCGGCCTTCCAGAACTCCGCCTCGATCAGCGGCGCCCTCACTCCCATGCGTCTCGCGGCGTCCATGCCGGGGCGATGATCCCCCAGATCGTCCATGTTGGCCCCATAGATCAGGTGGGCCACCCCTTCCCGGAGAGCGACGGGCCGAAGCTTCATGAACAGCTCCTCCTTGCAGAAGAAGCAGCGGTTGGGCGCATTCTTGGCGTATTCGGGGTTGTCCAACTCCCGGGTCTCGACGACCACGTGCCTCATCCCGAGGTGATTCGCCAGCCGCCTCGCCTCGTCGAGTTCCGAGGCGGGGTACGTCTCCGAGTCCGCCGTGACGAGGACGGCCTTGTCGCCGAGGGCATCCCTGGCCGCCTTGGCGAGGAACGTCGAATCCACCCCGCCCGAGAACGCCACGATCACGCTCTCCAGCCCCTTGAGGATTTCGAGCAGCCGGTCGTATTTGCGGCGGAGCTCTTGGGTCATCTCAGATCTCGAAGCGCACGAGGTCCTGAAAGGACGCGTACCGCCGCTCGATCTCGTCGGCCTTGAGGGTCAGGAGGCGGTTCAACGAGAAGTCCTCCACGGTGAACGACGCCATGACCGCCCCAAAGACGATCGCCCGGCGCACCGACTCCGGATCCGTCCGACCCTCTCGGGCCAGGTAACCCATGAAGCCTCCGGCGAAGGTGTCCCCCGCTCCCGTGGGATCCAGGACCGACTCCATCGGGTACGCCGGGACGAAGAAGAAGGAGCCGTCGGAGACCATCAGGGCCCCGTACTCGCCGCGCTTGACCACCACTGTGCGCGGCCCGAGGGCCAGGATTGCGCGCGCCGCCTTGATCAGGTTGGGCTCCCGAGCGAGCTGGCGCGTCTCCGAATCGTTGATGAGAAGCACATCCACCTCCGCCAGCACTTTCAGCAGCGCCTGGCGCTTGCCCTCGATCCAGAAGTTCATGGTGTCGAGCGCCACGAGCTGGGGTCGTTCAGCCTGGCGGAGCACCTCTAGCTGCAGCTCCGGATCGATGTTGGCCAGGAAGAGGAAGGGGACCTTCCTGTGCGCGGCGGAGAGCGAGGGCCGAAAATCCGCGAACACATTCAGCCGGGTATCCACCGTCCGGGCCTCGTTGAGGTCGAAGCCGTACTCCCCCACCCACCGGAAGGTCTGGCCGCGGGTGACCTGGAGCCCGGAGAGATCCACGCCGCCATCCTTGAGCGTCATCAGGTGCGGCTTCGGGAAATCCTCGCCCACCACCGCGACCAGCTTCACTTCGGTGAAGAAGCTGGCGGCGTAGGAGAAGTAGGTGGCCGATCCGCCGAGGACTTCGATTGCTTGTCCAAAGGGCGTGGTGACACTGTCCAGCGCCACCGAGCCGACGACCAGAAGGTCAGCCACGCCGCGGGGCCCTCCGCTTCGCTCTCACCCTTTTCCTGACCCCCTCACCTTTATCCTCTCCCCCTCGGGGGGAGAGGGCAGGGTGAGGGGGAGAGGGTCGGGTGAGGGGGCGCGCGGGGTAGTACTTCCCCAGGAAGAGGTCCAGGGCCTTCCGGGTCCGCGGGGGGAAGGATGACGGGCTGGTGATCACGGCGTTCTTAAGCAGACTGGGACAGCCGCAGCGCCGGGGTGGGCCGATCCGGGGGATCACCCGCTGGAGGACCTCCTTGGCGGTGGCGACGTTCTTGAGAAGGTGGGCGATCACCCCCTCAACCGTTACCGCCTCCTCGCTTTCGTGCCAGACGTCGTAGTCGGTGACCAGCGCCAGTGTGCCGTAACAGAGCTCGGCCTCCCGGGCCAGCTTGGCTTCCGGCATGTTGGTCATCCCGATCACATCCACTCCCCACTGCCGGTAGATGCGGGACTCGCTCTTGGACGAGAACTGCGGCCCCTCGATGCACAGGTAGGTGCCCCCCCGATGAACGGGGGCGCCCGTGGCCCGGGCCGCCGTTTCGAGCCGATCCGCCAGATCGGAGCAGACGGGTTCAGCCATTCCGACGTGAGCCACGATCCCATCGCCGAAGAACGTCGAGCGGCGGCGCCGGGTCCAGTCGAAGAACTGGTCGGGGATGACGAGGTCGAGGGGACGAATGTCCTCCCGCATGCTTCCCACGGCGCTGATGGAGATCACCCACTCGACGCCCAGGGCCTTGAAGCCGTAGATGTTGGCGCGGAAGTTCAGCTCGGAGGGCATGAGCCGATGCCCGCGTCCGTGGCGCGGGAGGAACACGACCGTGCGATTTCCAAGGTGGCCCACGCAGTAGGCGTCAGACGGGTCGCCGAACGGCGTGCGGACTTTGGTCCACCGCACATTGGTGAGCCCCTCCAGCTCGTAGAGTCCGCTCCCACCGATGACGCCGATCTTGACGTCGGTCACGCCGCCACCTCGGCCAGCGTGCGGTCGGGAGTGACATCGCGCACGGTGACCGTCAGGAATTGCCTCATCCACTCGTCGGGGCCCTCGAACAGGACCTCGACGTAGTTCCCGGTCAGGCCGGTGAGGAGCCCGCTCGCCTTGTCGCGCGTTTCGAGGACCAGGACGTCGTGGCGTCGGCCCACAAGGCGCCTGCGGAATTCCAGGTTCAGCGCCTGGCTCAGTCTTCTGAGCGTCTTGCTTCGCTCTGAGATGACGCGCGGCGGGACATGATGGGGCAGGCGAACGGCCTCGGTGCCCTTGCGGTCCGAGTAGGAGAAGACGTGAAGGTAGGAGAACGGGAGCGCCTCGATCAGCGTGCGCGTTTCCTCGAAATCCGCGTCGCTCTCCCCCGGGAAACCCACGATCACGTCGGCCCCGAGGCCCAGGTCGGAAATGGCCCTCGAAAGCCTCTCAACTAACGAATGGTAACTACTTGTGTTATAAGGCCTCCTCATCCGCCGGAGGATCCGGTCGCTCCCGGACTGGAGCGGGATGTGAAGGTGAGGGCAGATTCGGGGCGAGCCGACAATCAGCTCGATCAGGTCGTCGGTGAAGTACGGCGGCAAAATTGAAGAGAGGCGGACCCGGCTCAAACCCGGGACGTCCAGAACCTGTCGAAGCAGCGCTGCCAGATTGGTCCGCGGGATGAAGTCCCAGCCGTAGTGACCCATGTCCACCCCGGTCAGCACCACCTCCCCGTAGCCGGCCTCCACGAGCCGCGCGACCTGGGCCACGACCACCGTGGGCTCCTGGCTCCGGCTCCCGCCCCGAGCGTAGGGGACGATGCAGAAGGCACAGCGGTGCTGGCAGCCGTCCTGGATCTTGACAAAGGCCCGGGAGCGCCCCCGGAAGTGGGTCACCGGGGCGACCGGGACACCCGCGGCCTTCTGGATGTCCCCGACCCTGACGATGGGCCGCGCACGCTTGCTGAGAGAGTCGAGCAGCTCTGCCAGGTCGTACTTCTCCTGGTTCCCCACGATCAGATCCACCCCGGGGATCCGCGCGACGGCGGCGGGGTTGGTCTGAGCGTAGCAGCCCGTGACCACGACCAGCGCGTCAGGGTTCCGCGCGATCGCGCGGCGGATCATCTGGCGGTCTGAGAAGTCGGCCTTGGCCGTCACCGTGCACGTGTTGATGACGTAAACCTGAGCCGCCTCGTGGAATGGGACCGCACGATAACCCCGGGAGACCAGGGACTCCTGAATCTCCTGGGTGTCCACCTGGTTGAGCTTGCAGCCGAGGGTGGCGAAGGCAATCGTTTTGGTCATGCCGAAACCGCCTCCGTGCGTCTGGGCTCCTTGAGCTGGCCGCAGGCGGCGCCGATGTCCTCGCCCTTGCTCCAGCGGATGGTCGCGATGATCCCGTGCTCGAGGAGAAGCGCCTGGAACGCGAGAATACGCGGGGGCGGTGGCCGGCGGAACCCCGAGTCTTGCCAATCGTTGAAGGGAATCAGGTTAACCTTGGCGCGGATTCCCTTGAGGAGGCGGGTGAGCCTGAGGGCATCCTCCGGCGAATCGTTGACGCCGTCCAGGAGCACATACTCGAAGGTCATCCGCCGACGTACCGGGAGCGGGAATTGGCGGCAGGCCGCCAGGAGGCTCTCGAGCGGCCATCCGCGGTTCACCGGCATGAGCTTCCCCCGCACGGCGTTGGTCGTGGCGTGTAGCGAGATCGCAAGGTTCACCTTGAGGTCTTCTCTGGCCAGCTTCTGGATAGCGCTGACCAGCCCCACGGTGGACACCGTGATCCGGCGGGGAGAGTAGCCAAAAGCGTCGGGATGCGTGAAGAGCCTCAGCGCCCTCACGGTGGCCTCGTAGTTGGCCAAGGGCTCACCCATGCCCATGAATACCAGGTGGGTCACGCGAGTCTCAGGCCCAAGCGCCCCGCGCACAGCCGCCAGCTGACCCACGATTTCCCCAGCGGTCAGATTGCGGTCGAGACCCATGGTCCCGGTCAGGCAAAAGGCGCAGGCGAAGCCGCACCCCACTTGCGTGGAAAGGCAGAGAGTGAGCCGGTCCCGGTCGGGCATAAGGACGGATTGAATTCGGGCGCCGTCGGCCAGGCGCAGGACAAACTTCTGGCTTCCGTCCTGAGACGGCGTGATCCGCTCGACCTCGGGGATCCCGATAAACGCCTCCTCAGCCAGCCGGGACCTGAACTCGCGG
Source organism: uncultured bacterium (assembly GCA_964428805.1). GTDB lineage: Bacteria > Methylomirabilota > Methylomirabilia > Rokubacteriales > CSP1-6 > CAYRZF01. Next base: position 7,096 of record CAYRZF010000030.1, read on the forward strand.
GGGAGGTCACTCATTGCGTCGAGGTCATACACATCCTTCTTGAAGAGCCAGACCGCGAGCTGGCGACCCCGGTAACGGTCCGCACCGAGGCGCTGGGAGAGCGTCTCAAGTTCGTTCGGTGAGAGGGAAAGCAAATCGACTCGGGTTATTGGCACGGCGCTAGAATACCACAGAGGTTTTCCACATTCCCTGTGGTCCCCCGGTGGATAAGCCTGTGGGTTTCCCCATCGCGGTTTCGTGAAATCACACACTCGGAGCGTTTCGCCTATCTCGAAGGCAGAGGGCCGACCAGGAGGAGGTAGAGGTCCATGAGGTTCGTGTTGGTCGGCCCGGTCGTGACCAGATCTCCGAGCGCCGAGAAGAAACGATAGGAGTCATTGGCCTCCAACGACGCACGGGCGTCAAGATTCCGACGCTCACCCCTGGCCACCGTTTCTCGATCCGCAATCGCGCCGGCGGCATCGGTGGGGCCGTCGCTTCCATCGGTTCCCGCCGCCAGCACCACGACATCCTCCATCCCCTGGAGCGCCAGCGCCGCGGCCAGGGCGAATTCCTGACACCGTCCGCCCAGCCCGCTGCCTCGCACTGTGACTGTCGTCTCTCCGCCTGCGATCAGACAGCCGGGCGGGCCCACAGGCTTCCTCGAAGTACTGACCTCGTGCGCCCGTTTCGCGAACTCCTTCGCCACCTCCCTCGCCTCCCCCTCGAGCGACCGGGTCAGAAGATGGGCGTTAAAGCCCAGGGCTTCCGCCGCCTGGACGGCGGCCTGCACGACGAGGGCGTTATTTCCGATCACACGGTTCTCGACGCGGCGAAAGAGGGGGTCGCCGGTCTTGGGAGTCTCAGGAATCTCCCCCCTGACGCCCCGCTCCAGATGCGCCACGACGGCGCGCGGAGCCTTGGCGCGCAGGCCGAAGCGGTCCAGGATCGCCAGGGCGCTCCCGAAGGTCGTCTGGTCCGGCGCTGTGGGGCCGGAGGCGATCGCGTCCAGGTGGTCGCCGATCACATCGGACAGGATCAGGGAGAGCACGGAGGCGGGCGCAGCCGCCTGAGCCAGGCGGCCGCCCTTGAAGAGGGAGCAGTGCTTCCGCACCGCGTTCAGCTCGTTGATGTTCACCCCCGCCGCCAGCAGGAGCCGGGTCAGGACTTGCTTTTCTTCGAGCGTGATCGGCGGGGCGGGGCACGGAGTCAGCGCCGACCCGCCTCCCGAGACCAACACGATCACGAGATCGTCAGCTTCGGCAGACCGGGCGAGAGCGAGGATTTCGTTGGCAGCGCGAAGCCCGCGCTCATCAGGAATGGGATGGCCGGCCTCCACCAGTTTGATCTTCCGGGTGGGGGCGGTATAGCCATCATTGACGACCACGAGGCCCGCCGTGATCCTGCCGCCAAGGATCTCCTCCAGCGCATGGGCCATGGCGCCCGAGGCCTTCCCGGCCCCGACCACCAGGATCCTTCGGTGACCCGAAATGTCGATGGAGCTGAGGGACCTGGTGACGAGCGGGCCGACATCTCCGGCCCGAAGAGCCGCCCGAAAGATCTGAAGCCCCGCCTCCCGGAGTGTCACGCCGGCGCGAGCTTCTGCAGGCGGCGGCCGGCCTCTTCGAGCATGTCGTCGGTCTTCGGAAAACAGAAGCGGATCTTGGTCCGGCCCAGCTCCGGATGGGCGTAGAAGGACGAGCCGGGCACCGTGGTGACGCCGACCCCCTTCACCAGGTACATGGCGAAGGTGGTGTCATCCGGACAGCCATAGCGCTCGAGGAAGTGGGCAACGTCGGTGAGGATATAGTAGGCGCCGCTCGGCCGGTACACGAGGAACCCGGCGGACTCCACGAGCCCCACGAGGAGGTCGCGCTTGGCCTGGTACATGTCGCGAAGCCAGACGTAGTAGGAATCCGGCAGCGTCAGCGCTGCCACCGCCGCCTCCTGGAGCGGATGGGGCGCGCCCACGGTGACGAAATCGTGGGCCCGCCGGATGCCGAGGGCGATCTCGGGAGCCGCCACGGCATACCCGATCCGCCAGCCGGTGACGGAGTAGGACTTGGAGATTCCCGAGATCGTGATCGTGCGGTCCGCCATGCCGGGCAGTGTGGCGATGGGCGTGTGAACCTGGCCATCGAAGATGATGTGCTCGTAGATCTCGTCGGTGATGGCCAGGAGATCATGCTTCAGGCAGAGGTCGGCGATGACCTGGAGCTCCCGGTGGGTGAAGACCTTCCCCGTGGGATTGTTGGGGCTGTTGAAGATGATGGCCCGGGTGCGGGGCCCGATTGCGTTGGCCAGCCGGTCGGGATCGAAGGAGAAGTCCGGAGGCTCCAGGGGGACGAACACCGGCTCGGCCCCGGAGATGATGCATCCGGGCCCATAGTTCTCGTAGAACGGCTCGAAGATGATGACCTCGTCGCCGGGGTTCAACACCGCCAGGAGGGTGGAAAGCATGGTCTCCGTGGAGCCGCAGCACACCGTGATGTGGCGCTCCGGGTCCACCTCCATGCCGTAGAACTTCCGGTATTTGTCCGCGATCGCCTGCCGGAGACGGGGGGTTCCCCAGGTGATCGCGTACTGGTGGAAGTCCCCGTCGATCGCCCGGTGGGCCGCCTCGAGGAGCTCCTTGGGCGGGGGGAAGTTGGGCATCCCCTGGGCGAGGTTGACGCCCCCGTACTGGTTATTGATCCGGGTCATCTCCCGGATCACTGACTCGGTGAACCCCTGGACCCGCTTGGAGAGCATTCCGTCCTACTTCTTGAAGCGGATCACCACCCCCGTGATCTCTTTCTGGTGGACCCTGATCGTGATCTCCTCAGTCTGGCGGGTCGGGGGGACCGCCACGGCTCCGGCTCCAATGGGCTGGTGGGCAGCCGCCGGGCGCTGGATCTTCTGATCGGTCACCCGCTCTTCGACAACGATCACCACGCCGTTGGCCCCGATCTTGGCGGCCTCTTCCTTCAACGAAGCCTCGACCCGGTCCATGGGCGCGTCCGCAGCGACGCGCGCGCGCACCTCGCCGATCACCTCGTACTCGGCCGCCGGGGGATCCTTGTAGATGGCGACGGCGCGGGCCTCGGTCGGAGGGTAATTGAACTGGGGGTAGCGGACGATGCTCGGGGCCAAGGGAGCCGCGCACGCTGCGGCCAGCAGGCCGGCGAGCCCAAGGGCAGAAAGTTTTTTCATGGGCGCTCTCATGGAACGATGACGTCCCGCTCGATCGGATCCACCTGCACTCCTTTGCTCTTGAGCCAGGCGATCCCGCGATCCAGGTTGTCTTCCTTCCCTTCGAGCTCCAGCACCACCCAGCCGTGGTCGGCCTTGACGTCGGCCCGGCGGATATTGGTCACGATGTCGAAGTCTTTCACCAGGTGATAAATGACGGGCTCCTGGATGCGTTCGGGAGGAAAGGTGAGGCGCACGCGCACGCGGGCCATCTGAGGCGCAGGGCGATCAGCCGCCCGCGATCGCCGGGACGATCGAGACCTGGTCGCCGTCCTTCAACACCGTCGTTTTGCCCTGCAGGAAGCGAATATCCTCTTCATTGACGTAGATATTGATGAACCGCCGGACCTCGCCGCTCGCCTCGATCAACCGTTCCCGGAGCCCCGGATACTGCCGCTCGAGGTCTTCGATCAGATCCCCCACCGTGTCGCCCTTCGCCTGCACTTCTCCCGCGCCCTTCGTCACCGCCCGGAGGGGAGTGGGGATTCGGACCAGAACTGGCATCGTCGATTCTCCTTATTGCCCGGCCTGAGACTTCAGTTCCGCCAGCGCCCGGTCGAAGGCCGAGAGCGACGGCCGGATCGTGACGTGGGTCTCGAGCCGCTCGTGGAGCACGTCCGGAGTCTTGAGCCCGTTGCCGGTGATGCAGATCACCACGGATTCGTCCCGGGGAATCACGCGGGTCTCGATGAGTTTCTTTGTCACGGCCACGGTGACGCCTCCGGCGGTCTCGGTGAAGATCCCCTCCGTGCGGGCCAGCAGCAGCATCCCCTCGACGATCTCCTCGTCGGTGGCGTGCTCGCCGTAGCCGCCTGAGTCTTTCACCGTTCGGTAGGCGTAGTAGCCGTCGGCGGGATTGCCGATGGCGAGCGATTTCGCGATCGTGTTGGGTCGCTCCGGGGTCAGAACGTCGGTGTCCTTCTTGATCATCGTGACGATCGGACCGCAGCCCGCGGCCTGGGCGGCGTGCATCTTCGTGGCCGCGCGGTCCACCAGCCCCAGCCTGGTGAATTCCAGGATCGCCTTCCAGATTTTCGTGATCAGCGACCCCCCGGCGCAGGGAACGACGATGTGGCTCGGCGCACGCCAGCCAAGCTGCTCGAGAATTTCGTACCCGTAGGTCTTGGAGCCCTCCGAGTAGTACGGGCGGATATTGATGTTGACGAACGCCCAGCGGTACTTATCCGAGACCTCCGAGCACAGGCGGTTGACCTCGTCGTAGGTCCCCTCCACCGCCACCAGCGTGGGATGATAGACCAGCGTGCCGACGATCTTGCCCTGTTCCAGGTCCGCAGGAATGAAGATGTAGCTCCTGAGGCGCGCTTCGGCCGCGTGGGCGGCGACCGAGTTGGCCAGGTTCCCGGTGGAGGCGCAGGCCACCGTGTCGAAGCCGAACTCCTTGGCCTTGGTCACCGCCACTGCCACGACCCGGTCCTTGAAGGACCACGTGGGGTGGCAGACCGAGTCGTTCTTGATCCACAGCTCCCGCACCCCGAGCTCTTCGGCCAGGTTCTGAGAGCGGATCAGCGGAGTGAAGCCCACGTGATGCCCGACCGCCGCATCGCCCTCGATCGGCAGGAGATCCTTGTAGCGCCAGATGCTGGGGGGGCCGGCGGCGATCGACGCGCGGGTGATGACCCCCTTCAAACCGTCGTAGTCGTAATCGACCTCCAGGGGGCCGAAACAGAACTCGCAGATGTGGGCGGGCGACGACGGATACCCGCGCCCGCACTCCCGGCACTTGAGACCTTTCAACTTCTGCATGGGCCGCTCCATCGGCTGGGGATTTGAGCCCCGGTTTAGTGCTGCACGATCGGGAATGGCCACTTTCTCCCGATCACCGATCGCGACAAACAATTTCCACTACTTAACACTCGTTTTCGAGAAATGTCAATCCCGAATGACTTAAGATAGCGATTTGTGACCCGCGCGGCGCTCTTTCCCTTCTCGCTGCTCCTGGGGTTCGGGCTCGCGTTCGCGGCGGCGGCCCTCGGAGGCGGACTCCTGGTTTTCGACGACCACCCCGGCCAGCTCTTCCGTCTGTGGCACGCCTTGAGCCGCGGCCTTCTCCCCTGGGAATGGAACCCCGACTGGTGGGGCGGCTACCCCGAGCTCCAGTTCTATCCCCCGGGCTACGTATATCTGGGGGCCATCATCTATTACGGAGCGCTGGGGCTCGTGTCACCGACGGCGGTGTACCAAGTGCTCCTCTGGATCATCTATCTGCTGCCCGGGGTCACAACCTTCTGGCTCCTGGTGCGGATCCTCCCCAATCCGTGGCTCGCACTGCCAGCGGCCTTTGTCACGCTGACTCTTTCAGCGGGAACGCGGAGCGGCGTCGAAGAAGGGCTCAGGTGGGGCCTGATCGCGGCCCGAATGGGCTGGGGACTCCTCCCGCTGCTGGCGCTGTCGCTCGTTCGGTGGCAAGAGCGCGGGGGACGGCTGCCGCTCCTGACGTCCCCACTCCTGGCGGGCATCATCCTCTCCCACCCCGCTCATGCCCCCGCCGGCGCCATGGTCGTGCTGCTGGCCGCGCGTTTCGGTCCCGGCGACCGGGGCCGACGGCTTCGACAGGCGATCTGGGTCCTCGTCATCGCCGCTGCCTTGACCGCCTTCTGGACGCTCCCCCTTCTCGCTCATTTGACCTACGCGCTCCCGCTCGCCTGGGGAGAGCTCACCTTCGCCGGCCTCGTCAGCGACCTGCTCCGGCGTCCCCTCTTGATAATCCTCGCCACCGCCTGGCTTGCCGGCTGGGTGATCGCCGCCCGCACTCGCGGGCTGAGCAACTCCGCCCTGAGCCTGCTGGCGCTGCCGCCGCTGCTCCTGGCCGTGATCGCGATGGACGTGCTGGTCGTCGAACGGGTCGGGTTGCGCTGGCTCCCCGCGGATCGTTTGCTCGACAGCCTGATCCTGGCGCTCGTGCTCGGGGGCGGAGTGGGGATCGCCCGGTTGCTCTCGCTTGGCCTGAGCCGGTTCAGCCTGAGAATCGAGGCCGCGGCGCTGATCGCCACGGCGGTGCTCGTGGCTCTTCCCTTCGGGCCCGGAGAACCCACGCTCACCCTTTGGCCCTCCCCGAACGCTTGGCCGACGTTCAGGGAAACATCCCAGGGGTTGACACTCGAGCGATTGTGGACCCAGCTGGGAGCAGCCCCGCCTGGGCGAGTTCTCTATGTCCGTTCGGGAGTCCCGCTCAGGTTTGGCCACGAGTGGTGGCGCCCTCACACCCACATCACCGCCCTGACCCCTATCTTGGCCGGACGCGAGATTGTCAACGGGACGTTCACTCACCCGTCGCCGCTTGCCGGGTTCGTTTACACCGGATCCAGAAACAATCGTCCCATCACGCGCTTAGTGGAACAACTGGACGGCAACACGCTCTTCGGCCAGCCGCTCCACGCCCTCTCCCCCGACCTCTTCGACCCACTGGCCCAGCGCCTTAGGATCTCCATCGTGGTGGCGCTGGAGGAGGACCGGGGTCGGCTCCCCTTCGTCGAGATGAATCCGCTCTTCCGCCCTCCGTTCCAAGTCGGGCCGTTTCTCGTTTTCGCCCTCAAGGAGGGAAGGCCGACTCCCGACGCCATCGCTCGGCGGCGCTGGCGGCTTCACGTCACGGAGGGAAGCGGAGGATGGGTGACGACGGGCATCGCCTTCTACCCGCTCTGGCACGCTGAAACACGATCCGGGCCTCTCGACACGCGGGCCGACAGCATAGGGATTCTGGAAGTCCACGCGCCGGGCGGTCAGCCTATCGAGGTGGACCTGCTGTACCGCGAAGGGCCGTGGGAATGGGCGGGACTCGTGGCGAGCGCCCTTGCCCTCATGTTCTGGGGCGGCACCGCCTGGATGACGCCCCCTCACCTTTATCCTCTCCCCCGCTGGGGGAGAGGCAGGGTGAGGGGGAGCCGCGCTTAGTCGGGAGCGATGGTGTGGGAGAACCGAACCCTGCCGGCGACGTCGATGATCTGGACCGAGAGGCCTCGCTGATCGACCGTCACCGCTCCGAAATTGTCAATCTCTCCCACGCCGAACAGCGATAGGGGGTTGAGCTCCATGTCCAGCGGCCTGGGACGCCCCTGGGACGCGGCGAGCGGGCCGGCGATGAATTCATAAAACGTGAATCGAGGCCGGGGGCGGTGGCGGATGACTTCGGCGTGATGGACATCGGCCACCAGCCACACCAGGTTCTTCACCTTCCGGTCCCGGAGACTCCGTAGAATGAGATCGCGCTCCACAGCAAACCCCGTCGCGTTCTCCTCGGGGAAGCCGAGCCGGTTGGCGTTGGACCAGGAGTCCCGGGCGCTTCCCCGGCCCGTAGGCACCGAGAGCGGCACGCTCGAGACGACGACTTTCCAGGTCGCTCCCGAGGTCGAGACGCTGTCAATCAGCCAGCGACGCTGAGCTGGCCCTAACATCGTTTTCCCCGGCCCGTCAGGATCCTGGTTCGGGCTTCGGTACTGGCGCGTGTCCAGAATGAACACCTCCAGCAGCCTGCCCCAGCGAACCTTCCGGTAGAGGCGGGTCTGCTCGTCGGGCGGCGGCTGGATCGGCCAATAATCCAAAAAGGCCTGGCGGCCCACCGGCATCAGCGGCTCGCTCGGGCCCGCGAAGTCATTCTTGACCTCGTGGTCATCCCAGATGGCGTACACCGAGGTGGTGCGGAAAAAATCCTGGACCCCCGGGTCAGAGCGGTTGTACCGGTGCTTCTCGCGGTACTCCTCAAGCGTCGTCGCGACGAAGTCGTACCCCGGAACCCAGTCGGGGCCGCCGCAGCGGACGTCGGCGTAGATCGTGTCGCCGACGAAGAGGAAAAAATCCGGCTTGAGCCGGGCCATGGGCCTGAAGATCGGGTAGCCGTCCTGGATACCCCGGCAGCGCCGGCCCCCGCCCAGGTCGCCGCTCCAGAGAAAGGTCACGGGAGGCGATTGATTTGGAGCGGGAGCGGTGACGAAGCTCCCCTCGACGCTCTCCCCTCCCTGACGGACGCGGTAGGTATAGCGGGTCGCGGGACGGAGCCTCGTGAGCGAGACCTTCCCAGTGAGATCAACGTTCGGCGTCACGGCCACAGAAAGGCTGCTCTGGCGTCGGCTGCTGGCGGGCGCATACTCCACGGTCACCGGGCTCTCCTCAAAGCCACGCACCCAGACGACGGCGCGCGTGTCCGTCACCTCCCCCACCGTGACCAGCAGGGGCGAGCCGGCGAAGGCCGGGAGGATCGCGAGGCAGAGGCCAATCGCCAGCGCGGCGAGACGAGTCACGAATCTAGACGAGAGGATCGTAGTTGAAATACTGGCCCGAGTTTTCGAGAGGGACCAGGTGATGACGGAGCGTGCCCGGAAAGACCTTCGCCAGCCGCTCGGGCGTCCACCCCTCCGCATGATGGATCGTCCGAATCGGCCGCATCTGATTGAAGAGCATGATCTCTTTGCCCCGGACGCCAAAGACCTGGCCCGAGATCTCCTTGGCCTCATCCGTGGCGAGAAAGACGGCCAGCGGAGCGATGTGGGCGGGCGAGAGTTTCTTGAGCGTTTCCACGCGCTCCCTCTGGGCGTCGGTTTCCGTGGGGATGGTGCCGATCATCCGCGTCCAGGCAAAAGGGGAGATGCAGTTGGCGGTGACGTTGTACCGGGCCATGTCCAGGGCCACAACTCGCGTCAAGCCGACGATTCCCAGCTTGGCGGCAGCGTAGTTGGCCTGGCCGACATTCCCCACCAGCCCCGAAGCCGAGGTCATGTTGATGAAGCGCCCCCATTTTTGTTCCCGCATGTATGGTGCCGCTGCTCTGGTCACAGCGAAGCTCCCCTTCAGGTGGGTGTTCAGCACGGCGTCCCACTCCTCCTCGGTCATGTTGAAGATCATCCGGTCGCGGAGGATGCCGGCATTGTTGACCACGATGTCCACCCGGCCGAAATGGTCGAGGGCAGTCTGGATGATGCTCTTGCCCCCCGCCATGGTCGCCACCGAGTCGTAGTTGGCCGCGGCCTGGCCGCCGTAGGCTTTGATCTCGGCCACCACCTCGTCCGCGGGCGCTCGCGCCGATCCGGAGCCGTCCTCCTTGCCGCCGAAGTCGTTGACCACAACCTTGGCCCCCTCGCGCGCCATGAGGAGGGCGATCTCGCGGCCGATCCCCCGGGCTGCCCCGGTCACCACCGCCACCCGATCCGTGAGCATCATGGCCCCGTGGCTCCTGGCCGGCTAGATCACGCGACGGGCGCGAAGCCCCCGGATTTCGGCCTCCCCGTATCCGGCCTCCCGAAGGATCTCCTCGGTGTGCTGACCCAAGGTCGGAGACGGTGTACGGATCCGGCCGGGGCTTTTCTCGAGCTTGACCGGAATCCCGATCGTGTTGACGCGCCCGGCCTTCGGATGCTCCTGCTCAACGAGCATCCCGCTGGCCAGTACTTGCGGATCCTTGACCATATCGGAGAAGGTGTTCACCGGCGCGCAGAGCACGTCCTGAGCCTCGAAGATCTCCATCCATTCCCTCACGCTCCGCCGGGGAAAGACATCCTCAAGGAGGGACGCAAGTTCCTTCCGGTGAGCGAGCCGATCAGCATTGGTGGCAAATCGCGCGTCGGTGACGAGCCCCGGCTGGCCGATGGCCCGGCAGAACGCGTGCCAGAGCTTCTCATTTCTCACTGCCACAAAGATCCAGCCATCCCGAGCCCGGAAGGCCTGGTAAGGCGCCAGCTCCGGATGGGCGTTGCCCAAACGGGGGACGTCTTCCCCCGTCACATGGAAGACGGACAAGCGCGCGGCGCTGGCGAGGAGCGCGCCGTCCAGGAGCGAGACGTCCACCTTCTGCCCTTCTCCGCTCCGCTCCCGATAGAGGAGCGCGGTGAGAATCCCCTGAACGGCCAGGAGGGATCCGATCGTGTCCACCAGCGGGGCGCCGCAGAGTGCCGGCGCGCCGTCGGGCTCGCCCGTGACCGCCATGAGACCGCTCACCGCCTGCACCAGGGCATCGAGTCCCGGTTTCTCCCGCCAGGGCCCTGCCGGGCCGAAGGCAGAGAGGGAGCAGTAGATCAGCCGGGGATTCAGCCGCGAGAGCCGCGGATAGTCCACCTCGAGCCGCTCGGCCACGCCGCCACGGTAGCCTTCGATGACGATGTCCGCGCGCTCCGCCAGACGATAGAAGACCTGGCGCCCCTCCCGCGAGGAGAGGTCCAGCGTGAGCCCACGCTTGTTGCGGTTCGCCGTCAGGTAGAGGGGACCTTCACCGTGGAGCGAGACGCGATAGACGGAGCGCGAGAGGTCTCCCGTGGTCGGCTCCTCCACCTTGATGACGTCCGCGCCCATGTCCGCCAGGCACATGCCGCAGACGGGACCGGCGATCAAGTGGGCGAGTTCCAGAACGCGGTATCCCCTGAGCGGAAGGGGCCGGCGGTCGGACGCGGAACTCATGACGCGCTGAACAATAACATACCCGCAGCGGTCCGGGCCACCGCGCGATCAGCGGCCGGCGAAGCGCCCGCGCTCGAGGGCGCCGACGTACTCGGCTCCCAGAATGAAGACGACCGCCGAATAGTACACGAACATCACGAAGGCGATGAGGGCACCCAGCGGCCCGTAGATCTGGTCGTAGACCCCCACCGTGATGATGTAGAGGCGGAACAACTGTTTGGCCGCCTCCCAGAGGACGCTGGCCAGGAGCGCCCCCGCCAGAGCGGCGCCTCGGGGAATGCGCCGATTCGGCAGGTGCCGGTAGACGAGGTAGAACAGCATCGTGGCCAGGCCGATGCTCAGCGCGATACTCATGTAGTGGATCCACTCGGGCGGCATCTGGGCGGGATGGAAGACGAACACCTTGAGCCAAGCAAAGAGTTCGGTGACAATGAAGGACGCGAGGAACAGGATCCAGATCCCGAAGATCCAGAGGATGTCCACCAACATGCCTTTGAGGTAACCCCGACCGCGCTTGCCGCCGAGGATCCGATCCAGCACGGCGCGGGTGCCGGCAAAGAGCTGTGTGGAAAACAAGATCAGGATCACGGTTCCCACGATCCCCGACACATTTCGCGTGGCGACGATCCGAAGGAGGAATCGGGTGAGTTCCTTCTGATAGACGGGAACGAGCGGCGCCAGCTGATCGAGGACCTGACGGCTCGCGTCCTCGCTGGAGAGCAGGAACCCCACCAGAGAGACGAGCAGGAACAGGATGGGAATCAGACACATCAAAAAGTAGAAGGAGAGCCCGGCAGCCAGGAAGAAGCCCTGGTGCGAGAAGAACCCAGAGAAGGCGTTGCGGAACCCTTTGATCACACCACGCTCGCGTTCTTAAAGAATCCCGCGGATGAGGCCGCCGTCCACCTGGATCGTCGCGCCGGTCACATACGAGGCGCGCTCGGAGGCGAGGAAGACCACCATGTTGGCGAACTCCTCCGGGCTCCCGATGCGGGCCAGGGGGATCTCCGCGGCCGAGGTGGGCAGGTACTCCTCGAGGGACATGCCGGCCTGCTGAGCCCGTCTCCGCAGGCCGGACTGTAACCGGTCCGTGAGGATCCGACCGGGACAGACCGTGTTGATCAGGATGTTGTCCTTCCCCAGTTCGGTCGCCAGGGTTTTCAACAGCCCCACCACTCCGGGGCGGATCCCGTTGGAGAGGATCAACCCGTCAATCGGCTGCTTGACCGAGCTCGACTGGATGGTGAGGATCCGCCCCCAGCGCCTCTTCCTCATGTGCGGGAGCACTTCGCGGATCAGCCGGATCGTCGAGAGCAGGGTGAGCTCGAAGGCAGCCTGCCAATCCTCGTCCGACATCTGATCGAAGCCGCCAAGAGGCGGCCCGCCGGCGTTGGCGACCAGGATATCCACCCCGCCGAAGGCCTCCACGGTCTTCGCCACCACGCGCTGGATGTCCGCGAGCCGCGTCACGTCGGCGGGCACAGCCAGCACCTCGGCCTTGGTCTTCTGCCGGATCTCGTTGGCGGCCGCGAGCAGGTCGGCCTCCGATCGCGCACACATCGCCACGCGCGCGCCCTCCGCGGCCAGGCCCAGGGCGCACGCCTTGCCCATGCCCTTGCTCGCGGCCGCCACGATCGCCGTCTTGCCCGTCAACCCCAGATCCATGGACTGGCCTCCTCATAACCCCCGCCTGTAGAAGTGGGCGCGGTCACCGCTCAAGATTTCCACGTGTTTCAGCTCGTTGTCGCGCATGACGTCCAGCCGGATCTTCTCGCCGGGCGCGTGACGCCACAGGGAGAGGTACAGCGCCTTTCGGTTGGGCACCTCCTCGGCATTGACCGAGACGATGAAGTCGCCCTCCCGAAGCCCCGATCGTTCAGCGGGCCCGTGGGGAACCAACCCACCCACCACCACGCCCTCCTCCAGGGGATAGGCGAACACCCCGATCCAGGCCCGTTTGGGTCGGCTGATCACCTGCCCGTGCCGGAGGAGCTCCGCCTGGTTCTCCCGGTAATGCTCGATGGGAATGGCCAGGGAGTGCCGCGCGACCTCGTTGAGGTTCAAGGAGATGACCCCGATCACGCGGCCGGTAAGGGTGAAAAGCGGCCCGCCGCCGAAGCCCGGGTTGAAAACGCTCGAGATGATCCCGCGGTCCAGGAGATATTCCCAGTAGGCCTCGAATTCGCCCACGTACGTGATCACGCCGCCGGAGACCCGCCGCTCCTGGGGGGCCGTCGAGGCCAGCACGAACACCGGCGTCCCCCGATCGACTTCCTCCGAAGAGCCCGCGGCGGCCGCCTGGAGGCCCTGGCGCTTCACCTTGAGCAGCGCCAAGCCCACGTCGAAGTCCTGGGCCACGATCTCCGCCTTGGCCCGCCGTCCCTGGGTGAAGGAGACGTGGATGGTCTCCGCCCCCATGACCACGTAGTTGACCGTCAGGATCAGCCCGGACGCGTCGATCACCGTGCCCGAGCCCATCCGCTCTTCTCCAAGAATGCCGGCAGAGGGATGCGCGGCAGGCACCTTCGTGTGGATGTTGACCACGGTGGAACGGAGATGTTTAACGAGCTCGACCGAAGCGTCCACCGCCTAAGCATACCCGAATGGGCGGCCCTGGCAAGCGGCCCTCCGTTGACCCCCCTCCTCCCCGGGGAGTAGAATCCCCGCAGAAGGCTCACCCATGAGTCGGTCCATCCGAATCATCGAATACTCGGACTACCTCTGACCCTGGTGTTACCCGGCGGCCGTGCGCCTCCGGCGGTTGCAGGAAGAGATGGGGGCCCGACTGATCATTGAGTGGAAAGCGTTTCCGCTGCGCGCCGCCCCCGATCCGTCGGCGAAGTTCAAGGGCACCCATCGGGAGGAGGCCTGGAAACGCTGCGCCGCGATGGCAGAGCCGGATGGCTTGGTCTATCGCATGTGGAGCCGCGAGGACTATCCCGATTGGAGCCTCCCCGCCCTCGAAGCCGCCAAGTGCGTCGCGCTCCAGGGGGAAGAACTCTTCCAACGCCTCCACCTCGGACTCTACGAAGCGTTCTTCACCCGGGGAACGAACATTTCCATTCCGGCGGAGGTCTTCGAGGTCGTCAGGGAATCCGGCGCCGACATGACCCGCTTCCTGGCGGACTACGAAAGCGGGAACACGCGAGACCGGGTCCTCCACGATTACGAGGAGGCCCTGACCCGGGACGGCGTGCGGGCGATCCCCACCGTCGTCGTCAACGGGGGGAAGCGTCTTGTCGGGCTGGTGTCGGAACTCGAGTACCGGAGGGTGCTCGAGGCCGCGGCGAGCGAGTAGGCAGGCATGGGCGCCGAGACGGGACCGGAGCGTGCCCATCACTACTTCCAGAAGGGATACGAGGCCCAGATGCAGGGTGACCTCGATGCCGCCATCGAGTACTACACCCGATCCATCGAGATCATGCCGACCGCCGAGGCCCACACCTTCCGCGGCTGGGCCCTGAGTTTCAAGGGCGGCTACGAGCAGGCCATCGCCGAATGCCAGCGGGCCATCGAGGTGGACCCCGACTTCGGCAACCCCTATAACGATATCGGCGCCTACCTCATCGAGCTGGGGCGCCATGAGCAGGCGATTCCCTGGCTGAAGAAGGCCATGACGGCCAAGCGCTATGAGCCCCGCCACTACCCCTACTTCAACCTGAGCCGCGTGTACGTTAAGCAGGGGAAGATCCAGGAGGCGATCACCGAGATAAAGGTGGCGCTCGAACTGGAGCCGGGGTATGTTCTCGCCCGGAAGGAACTGCACCGGCTTCTGGGCATGCTGAACTAGCGTGGCGCTCCCTCCCCTCAAGTTTCACGAAAACCATCTCCTCTTCGGCCACGACCAGACTCTCGGCCTGCTGGCGTTCGAGCTCGATGGCTCGGACAAAATCCGCGTGTACCGGCGCCAGGAGGGCCGTGTGGTTTCCCACGCCGAGCCCTTCTCCCCGTTCCTCCTCCTCGCCGACCCCGATCTCCTCAAGACCTGGAAAAGCGAGGCCGAGATCACCCCCCTCGACGGCCCGGGAACCTGCCGCTGGCTGGCCCACTTCCCCTCCTGGGCTCTCGCGGGCAAAGCGCGGGACCACTGCCAGAAGGTCTCGGGAAGGGGCTCCACCGCCCCCGATGCCCCCTACCGGTTCTTCAACGACGCGGTGCTCCAGTTCCTCCTGCTCACGGGAAAGACCTCATTCCTCGGCCTGGCGTTCTCCGATCTCCGCCGCCTGGCGCTGGACATCGAAGTCTTGACCGCCGAGGGCTTCGAGTTCCCCCACGCCGCGCGGCCATCCGACCGCATCATCGCGATCGCGATGGCGGACTCCACCGGATGGGAGCGCGTCATCTCGGGGCGCGAAATGAGCGAGCGGGAGATGCTCGACGAATGCTCACGGCTGATCAGCGAGCGCGATCCGGACGTCATCGAGGGGCACAACATCTTCCGGTTCGACCTCGAGTACATGGAGGCGCGCGCCAGGCAGGTCGGCGTGGAACTCAGGTGGGGGCGCGATGGCTCCCCGCTCAGGGGGCATCCGTCGAGGATGCAGGTGGCGGAGCGCGCGATCACCTACCGCCGCTACCAGATCCCGGGCCGCCACATCGTGGACACGTGGATCCTCGTCCAGCATTACGACGTCGGCGCCCGGGACCTCGAGTCCTACGGGCTGAAGGAGGTCGCTCGGCATTTTAGGTTGGCCGCACCCAACAGGACCTACGTCCCGCCCCAGGAGATCCCGCGCATCTTCCGTGAGGACCCCGAGCGCCTGATGGCCTACGCTCTTGACGACGTGCGCGAGACCCTCGGTGTGGGACGGGTTCTCTCCCAGTCGTATTTCGTCCAGGCGCAGATGTTCCCCTTCGATTACCAGGGCGTGATCCTGAAGGGCAACGCCACGAAGATTGATGCCCTCCTCCTGCGCGAGCACCTCCACCGGCGCCGGGCGGTTCCCGCGCCCTCTGCCGGCTCGCCGGTCGCCGGCGGCTACACCGCGGTCTTCTATCAAGGGGTGGCCCACCGGGTGCTCCACGTGGACGTCGCGTCCCTCTATCCGTCTCTCATGCTGACGTTCGGCATCTTCCCGGTGAAGGACGCCTTGGGCATCCTCCCGTTGCTCCTCCGCGACCTCAGGGAGTTCAGGCTCGCGGCGAAGGCCCTGGCGCGAGAGGCGCCCACCGAGGAGGAGCGGGCCTACGCGGGCGCCCTCCAGCAGACCTTCAAGATCCTGATCAACTCCTTCTACGGCTACCTCGGTTTCTCCATGGGACACTGGAACGACTTCGACGCCGCCAACCGCGTGACCGCCGAGGGACGGCAGCTGATCCGGACTATCGTGGACGCGCTGAGAGAGCGGGGGGCGACGGTCATCGAGATCGACACCGACGGAATCTATTTCGTCGCCCCGCCCGGCGTGGGGGACCAGGCCGGAGAAGAAGCGCTCGTGGCCGACCTCTCCCGGGGGCTGCCGCCGGGGATCAGCCTCGAACTGGACGGTCGCTACCCCGCCATGTTCAGCTACAAGATGAAGAACTACGTGCTGCTGGACGGGGCCGGCCGGCTAACAATCAAGGGGTCAGGCCTTCGTTCCCGCGGGCTCGAGCTCTTCCAGCGGACCTGGATGGAGGTGATGTTCCGCCTGCTCCTCACCGGCCGCCGCGCCGAGATCCCCGCGCTGGTCCAGCGCTACCTCGACGACTTCGCCGCCCACCGGGTCCCGGTCAAGCAATTCATGAAGACCGAGACGCTCCAGGATTCTCTCGACACCTACCGCGAGAAGGTGCGGGAGGGAAAGCGGAACCCGTCAGCTCCGTACGAACTGGCGCTCCAGGCCGAGCGCCCGTACCAGCCGGGTGACCAGGTCTCCTACTACGTGACCGGCCAGGGACTCAAGGTGAAGGTCAACGAGGCCGCGAAGCTCGCCACGCAGTGGGACCCCGCCGCCCCCGACGAGAACGTGGAGTACTACCAGGCGAAGTTGCGCGAGCTGTGGGAGCGGTTCCGGCCGCTCATCGAGCCCGAGGGCCTCGTCCCCATCCAGGAGGAAACGGAAGAGCCCGCCCCCACCCAGCTCACCCTCAGCGACGAGTAACTGCTCAGGTCGAGACGACCTTCTCGGCAGCGGCGACCTTCTCCGCGAAGATCTTCGGCGTGATGAAGTGGGCGTTCTTGGCTTTGAGATCGTTTTCAGTAACCCCACGGGCCACCGAGCACCGCCCTCAGACGTAAATCGGCACCTTATGCTCGATCACCTTCTTGAGCATCTCGGCGAGTGCCGGCATCCCAACAGGCAGTACGGATCCGGCAATGTCCTCTTTCATGAGATAAGCGGCTTCGCCCGCCAGAAAGATCTCCGGCTGATGGCCAGCCTCGACGGCGCCGAGAGCAAAGTTGAAGGGGAACCCTGCCCGGGTCGGGTCGTCGCTGCCGGCAGTCCCTACATACAGGATTTTGGCCATGATCTCCCCTCCTTGATCCGTGTGTTACG
>CAYRZF010000031.1:0-3181 GCA_964428805.1 uncultured bacterium
ACCAGCTCGAACTTGGTGGGCTGCTCGACGGGCAGGTCGGCCGGCTTGGCGCCCTTCAGGATCTTATCCACGTAGGTAGCCGCGCGCCGGTACATGTCGGCAAGGTTCGCCGCGTAGGACATGAGCCCCCCAGCGTCCACAAACTCCCTGAATCCGTAGATCGCCGGCAGACGACTCTTTGCCGCGAGCTGCACGATCCGCGCGTGGTGAGTAAAGACGAAAGCGTCGTCCAGCGTGAGGAGAGCTCCGGCGCGCCCTTGCGTTGCAGCTTGGAATGCCCTCTCGAAATCGCCTGGGCCGCGCACCTCAAGGGACTGAAGCTGTACCCGCAACGCCCGGGCGGCAACCTCCGTCTCTCTCATCTGGGGCGGGACACCTACGCTGGTCGGATTGAAAAGGACCGCAATGCGGGAGACCCGGGGGATGGCCTCCTTGAGCAGTTGCACCCGTTTGCCACTTAGCTCCGAGGAAATGAGGGTCAGGCCTGTAATGTTCCCTCCCGGTCGCGCAAGGCTCGCGACGAGCCCGGTCTCCACTGGATCGGTAGTGACCGGCATGACGATGGGGATCGTTTTGGTCGCTTCCTTGGCGGCTTGAACGGCTATCGTCGCGGCCGCGACGATGACGTCCACCTTCAGGCTGACCAGTTCGGCTGCGAGGTGAGGGAGTCGTTCTGGCCTCACCTCCGCGGATGGGAAGACGAGAATAATGTTCTGGCCCTCGACATAGCCGAGCTCGCGCAGCCCTTGCCGGAACGCCTCCCAGAGGTGCAGGCGCTTGGAGATGGGGCCAGGCGGAAGGATACCGATCCGAGGGACTTTTGCGGCCTGCTGCGCATCGGCGGCGAACGGAGCTAGGAGGAGGGCGAGGGTGACGATGATCGCGGCTACCCTGAGCCTCATGGTGATCTTCTCGCCTACCCCTCGGCTGGCCTCTCGCCGGCGGCGTCCAGCCGGCGTTTGGCCTCAGCATACACGTCAGGGGGCAGCGGGCCGGTCTCGGCCGCGCGCAGGTTCTGGGCCAAGTGATCGGGATTCATCGTCCCCACGATGGTCGTGTGCAGGTCCGGATGCGAGAGCGTGAAGCGAAGGAGAAACGCGGTGCGGCTCTCACCAGGTGCCCGCAGCTCATCCAGCCTGGCCGCCTCGGGAGCGCCGCGGGCCACCCCGCCCCGAATGATGGTCCCCGCCCCCGCCCGGGCGGCCGCCGTGATCATCTTCTCGTGCGCGCGCTCCAGCCCCGAATATGGGATCTGGAAGGTGTCGAACACCCCCCACTGGATGAACGGGATGATCTCGGGCAGCTTCGAGGAGACGCCGATCCACCGCACCTTCCCGGCCGACCGCACCTCCTCCATCACCCTGACCAGATCGCCGGCCCTGACCTCTTCCACGGACGGGTTGTGGAACTGCCAGACGTCCACGTAATCCGTCTTCATGCGCCTGAGGCTAGTCTCGATATTGTGCAGGAGGTTTTCCCGCGTCCAGACGTGGGGGGTGTCGTCGTGATCCCCAGCGTTGACCACGGTGCAGCCGCACTTGGTCGCCAGATAATACTCCTCTCGCCGGTGGCTCAGGAAGCGGCCGATGTACTCCTCGCTCAGGCCGTAATCGTAGGCCGTGTCGATGAAGTTGATGCCCGCGTCCAGCACGGCGTTCAGGATACGCTCCGCTTGCCGGTCGGTGACCGGCCGGCCGCCCCAGATCCGCGGGCCCCGAATCTCCATCGCCCCGTGGCCCAACGGCGTGACGCGCAGGCCGGTTCTTCCCAGAATCCGTCGGACCATGCTTGATGGGCGGAGCCTGCCGGAGCGCGCTAGTTGAGGCGAGCGCGGAGAGAATGGAGTGCCTGGCGCGCCTCGGCGTCGGCCGGAGCCACTCGCACTGCCCCCTCGAACTGCCTGAGCGCGTCCCACCAGCGCTCCTGCTTGAGGTAGACGCGACCCAGGTTCAGGAACGGGAACTGCCTGGGCTCATACCTTCTGGCCTGCTTGGCCCTCTCCAGCCAGGGGATCGCCTCATCCAGCTTCCCCTGCTGCATCAGGTACACCCCGATGTCGTTGTAGGGGTTGCCGAACTCCGGGTCGATCTCGATGGCCCGGTGGCACTCGACGATGGCCTCTTCGAGCCGTTCCTGGAAGCTGTACGTCCACCCGAGGAAGGTGTGAGCTTCGGCGGTGGGGTGCATCGCGATGGATCGCTTGTAGCAGTCGATGGCCTGTTCCAGGTCCCCCTCCATCTGGTGCCGGTACGCCTCCTGCCAGAGTTCGGTCGCACGCATCAGGGATTCAGGCTCCCCCATGGGGCCTCACCTCACAGCTCACCACCGCAACCGCGCGGTTTCGTCGTCCGTCACTCATCATACCTCGACGACGATCCGCGTGTCGGTTACCTTCCGCGGCTACAGGTGGACAGCGAACTCCTCCATCCGTGGCTTGACGAGCCGGACGAAGCCGGCGGGGTGGCCCAGGATCACTCCGTCACGGCGAAGCGCAGGCGGCCGATGAGCTGGCCGTCCGCTGTCACCACGTCCACCGCCCAGCGTCCTTCCGGCGACGGTCCAAAATCGGTCTTCCGTGAATAGGTCCGAAAGCCCTCGGCGCGCCCGCCCCTGATCGGAGACAGGGGCACCCTCTCGACCGGAACGCCGTCCTTCGTCCACACGTGGGCGATCGCCTCGCGCAGCCCCGCCGGGGCATGGATCGCCGTGTAGGCGACCAGGCCTCCGAAGGCTCTGAGGTCCGCGGCCGAGACCGGGCTCTTCACGGGGCCGACGGGCTCCAGGTCGCCGACATCCCGGGCGAGGGTGGCGCGCGCCAGATGGAGTGGGGCCGGGGGGATCCAGGAGCGAAACGGAAGGAGGAGCATCACCGCCGCGACGCCGGCGAAGACACACGCGCGCACCCACGCCCCCGTCCAGCTCCCGCCAGTCCGCCGGAGCGCGGGCGCTAACGCCAGCGCGCACAAGACGGCGCTTCCCTCCAGCGCCCAGAACGGGCGGACACCCACAAGCGGGAGCGCCACGTTCAGGGCCGCGAACATGGAAAACGCCAGCAGGGCATGACTGAGCCACCGCCGCGGGTGGACGAGGGCCCGGTACCAGGGGTCCACCGCCGTCACCAGCGCTCCGCCGGCCACCGCCAGCAGGAACCAGGCGTTCACCGAGGTGAGTGTCGCGCTCG
>CAYRZF010000031.1:3281-22728 GCA_964428805.1 uncultured bacterium
CCGCCGGCCACCGCCAGCAGGAACCAGGCGTTCACCGAGGTGAGTGTCGCGCTCGCGTAGTAGGCGGGAAGGACGAACAAAAGCAGGTTGTGGTAGAGGGTCTGGATCGTGTAGTCCGCGGCGCTCAGCACGAGACGGCGGCCCCGAGCTCGGGTACTCGCGTCGGAGGCGTGGGTGCGGGCGCGCACCTGGGTGAAGACGGCGAAGATCAGCCAGAGGAGGAGGAGGTAGCCGACGATCCAGGCGACGTTAGGAAGGCCGCGCCGAAACACGAAGAGGGTGACGAGGCCGGAGGAGAGCGACGCCAGCGACACGCCCCACTTCCGCACCCACCGGAGCCCGAGACTTTGGCTCAATCGTCGGCCCTCGGGCCCCTCACGCGCCGGAGGGCATCGCGCGCCAGGAGAAACAGGAGGCAGATGAAGCAGGCAAGACCGATCGCGAGAAACGCCCAGGCCATCACCCGGGCGCGCTCCTTGACCGGACCCTTGAAGACGAACAGCTCGAACAGGGCGAACGCAATCCCGGGTAAAAACACCACGAGGAGCGCGAGGAACACGCTCTTGCCGGGAACTCTCATCTGAGCGGCCCGAGCTATTTGATCTTGGCGCCGGAGGGCAAATCCCGATCAACGATAATGAGGGCGAGGGTGTTCCCCTCGGAGGCGGCGAGCAGCATGCCGTCGGATTGGACGCCCATCAGCGTGGCGGGCTCCAGGTTGGCGACGACCACCACCTTTTTGCCAACCAGATCGGCCGGGACGTAATGCTCAGCAATCCCGGCCACGAGGGTCCGGACCTCGGCTCCGACCTTGACCGTGAGCTTCAAGAGCCGCTTCGCTCGCTCCACCTTCTCGGCAGCGACCACCTCGGCCACCCTCAAGTCCATCCGGGAAAATTCCTCGAGGGTGATGCGCTGGGCTCCGACCTTCGCCCCCTCACCCTCCCCTCTCCCCGCGGAGGGGAGAGGGGAGTTCGTGGCCTCGATCCGGGGGAACAGAGCCGGCGCTTTCTGGACTTTCGTGCCGAGCGTGAGCTTCCCCCAGGCGAGATCCGCCAACCGGATCGGGGTCCCGCCCAGGCCCAGGAGCTCTCGGATCTGCTCCGTCGTCTTCGGGAGGAACGCCGCCAGGAGGACCGAGAGACCACGGAGCGCCTCGGCGAGGGTGAAGAGCACGGTATCCAGGCGCTCGCGTTTTGCCGGGTCCTTGGCAAGGACCCAGGGGGCGGTCGAATCGACGTAGCGGTTCACGGCGCCGACGAACTCCCAGATCGCGATCAGCGCGCGCTGGAAGGCGAACCCCTCCATGGCATCGTCCACCTCGGCCTGGGCCTTCTCCAGGGCTGCCCTGACCTCGGATTCCTGCGCGCTCTCGGCGCCGGGCTTCGGCACCACCCCGCCGGCAAAGTTCACGATCAGCGTGGTGGCCCGGCTCACCAAGTTCCCCAGGTCGTTGGCGAGGTCGGCGTTGAGCCTGGCGACCAGCGCGTCCTCCGAGAAGTTGGCGTCCAGGCCGAAGGTCATTTCCCGGAGGAGGAAGTAGCGGAAGGCGTCATGGCCGTACTTGTCGGCGAGGGCCAGGGCCTCCACGACGTTGCCGATGGACTTGGACATCTTGCCGCCGGCCAGGCTCCAGTAGCCGTGGACGTTGAGGTGCCGATAGAGCGGCAGTCCCGCCGCTTTCAGCATCGTGGGCCAGTAGATGCCGTGGGGCTTGAGGATGTCCTTGGCGATCAGGTGCTGGGCGTGGGGCCAGAACGTTTCGAACCGCTCCGCTCCCGGCATCCCGAGGGCCGAGACGTAGTTGATGAGGGCATCGAACCACACATAGGTGACGTAGTTCTCGTCGAAGGGCAGCGGGATCCCCCACTGAAGGCGGCTCCGCGGGCGGCTGATGCAGAGATCCTCCAGGGGCTCGCGCAGGAACGCCAGCACCTCGTTCCGGTACCGCTCGGGGCGGATGAAGTCGGGGTGCTCCTCGACGTGCCTGACGAGCCAGTCCTGGTGGCGGCTCATCCGGAAAAAGTAGTTCTGCTCCTTGATGAAGGTGGGCGGCGTCTGATGGTCGGGGCACTTCCCGGCAACCAGCTCCCTGTCGGTATAGAAGCGCTCGCAGCCGTAGCAGTAGTTGCCGCCATACTCGCCGAAGTAGATCTCCCCGGCGTCATGGAGCTTCCGGAGGATGGCCTGGACGACCGCCGTGTGGCGCGGCTCTGTCGTGCGGATGAAGTCGTCGTGGGTGATCCCGAGACGGCGCCAGGTGTCCCTGAACACCGCGGCGATCCGGTCGGCGTATGCCTGAGGCGTCTCGCCCGCCTTCAGGGCCGCCTGGGCGATCTTGTCGCCGTGTTCGTCGGTGCCGGTGAGGAAGTGCACGCGGTCACCGGCGAGCCGCCGGTAGCGGCACATGGTGTCGGCGATGAGCGTCGTGTAGGCGTGGCCCAGGTGCGGGACCGCGTTGACGTAGTAGATGGGCGTGGTGAGATAGAACGTCCGCGGGGTGGTCGTCATGCGGGGATGGCAGCCCGGCTAGAGGGGCTTGATATGAGGACGCCCCTCCCACGACACCAGATGCAGAGGCACCTCGGCCTCGGTGCCGTCGTGAAAGCCCACCACAACCGTTTCCTTCAGCAAGCGGATGGACTTGACCTTGCCTTCCATGCAGCCGCCCCCACCACACTCCGCCTGACACGCAGTGCCGACCCGCGGGAGACGGGAACGCAGCTCTTCGTACGTGGAGAATTCATAGAGCAGGCAGCACTTCAGCCTGCCGCAGTTGCCCAGGAGCCGATTGTCCGTCAGCGGCATGTCCTGGCCCTTCGCCATCTTCACCGAAATCGGCTCGAACTTCCTGAGCCACGAGGAGCAGCAGAGCTGGCGGCCGCACGGCCCGATCCCGTCCATCACCTTGGTCGTGTCCCGCGCGCCGATCTGCCGCATCTCGATGCGCGCGCGGAATTCCCGGGCGAGGTCCCGCACGAGCTCCCGAAAATCCACCCGCTCCTCGGCGTTGAACATCACGACCACCCACCGGCCGTTCGGCTGCATCTCGACGTCCACGACCTTGAGGTGGAGGTTTTTCGCCCGCGCCCGCTCCTGGCAGGTCACGACCGCCCGCTTCTCCCGCTCGCGGCGCTCCAGCCACTCGTTCACCTCTGATGTCGTGGCCTTACGGATCACCTTGCGAAACAACCGATCCCGCTTGGATTCGGGGAGGGGACGCTTGGGCCGCCGGACCTCTCCCACCGCTGTGCCGGTCGCGCTTTCCACAACGCAGAAATCACCGACATGAAGGTCGAACTCCTCCACCAGGTAATCATCGGCGTTCAACGGCTCGCGGAGCCGAATGCCGATCAGGAATTTCGAAATGGTCTCAACGGTCTCGGTCGCCGTATCCATCTTTTTCCCTCATGCCGCCCTGAGGAGAAGGCGGCTCAGAATCGTCTCCAGAGTGAGCCGCGGCGAGACGTTGCCTTGAAGCGCCTGCCAGGCGTCCCGGCACGAGCCGAGGTCCTGGAACAGCTCCTCCCAGGAACGCCCTGCCGCAGCCGCGGTGAGTTGGGCTTGCCGGTCCCCGTGGATCAAGAGCCGCGGATCCCCACCGGCCTTGGCGCAGAGGATATCCCGGTACCAGAGCCACCAGATCGCGATCAGCTGCTCCACCTGGGCGCGGTCCCGCCCCAGGGACTCGGCCCACTTGAAGAGCGGGCCGGCCCCGCCGGCCTCCACCTCGGCCAGGATCGAAAGCGCCTGCTCCCGCTGCTCTACCCACACCCCCGGATCCTGGGCGAGGGCGAGTCCCGGGCGGCCCTGGCTGGCGCGCGCCAGGAGCCGGGCCGTCGGCCCGTCCATCCCGCGCGCCTCGAGGAGGGCCACCGTCTCCTCCTCCTCCAGCGGCACGAAGCGCACCACCTGGCAACGCGAGAGGACCGTTGCCGGAAGTTCTCGAGTCTGAGACAGGATCAGGATGATCACCGTGCGCGCCGGCGGCTCCTCCAGGGTCTTCAGGAACGCCTGGGGAGTCTGGGGCGTCATTTTCCCGGCGTCGTCAACGATGAACACCTTCCAGGGGCCTTCGGCGGGACAAAGCTGCGCCCACCGTTCGAGCTCGCGGATCGTGTCGAGTCTGATCGCGACGGTCCCGCGGGGGTTACTCTCGGGCGGCGTCGGACCGATCAGCATGAGGTCCGGGTGGACACCCCGTTCGACCTTCCGGCACGCCCGGCAGGTCCCACAGGCATTCACCCCCTCACCTTTATCCTCTCCCCCTCCAGGGGGAGAGGGCAGGGTGAGGGGGGCAGAACACAAGAGAGCCTGAGCAAACGCCAGCGCCGTCAGTTTTCGCCCCACCCCCGACGGCCCAACGAACGCATAAGCATGGGCCACGCGCCCCGAGGCGACCGCTCGGGTCAGCACCTCCACCGCCCTCGCCTGCCCCCGGACCGCGTCAAACCCCATGGGCCAGACCCCGCTGCCTCAGAAGTTCAACCGCGGCTGTTCTGACGTCGATCTGTACCCGTTCCTCAGGCCGATCCGCGTCGAGAACGACGACGCGGCGTTTTTCCTCACGGGCAATCTCGCGGTAGCCCTGCCGAACACGGCGATGGAACGCCACGTCCATTTTCTCGAAGACGTCCAGCCTCCGGGTGCCCAGCCGCTTGAGGCCGACCGCGGGGTCCAGGTCCAGGAGCAGGGTCAGGTCCGGCAGGACGCCACCCGTGGCGAGGGCATTCAGCTCCCGGATCGTCTGAAGGTCCAGGCCCCGGCCGTAGCCCTGATAGGCCAGCGTCGCGTCGGCATAGCGGTCGGAGACCACGATCTCGCCAGCGTCGAGCGCCGGTCTGATTACCCGGACGACGTGCAGCTGGCGCGCGGCCATGAAGAGGAAGGCCTCGGTGAGCGGCGTGAGCGCGACGCCGTCCGGCTCGAAGATGGCGCGAATCGCCGGACCGATCGGGGACCCGTCCGGCTCGCTCGTCTCCCGAACCCGATGCCCCAACCCCCCGAGCCACTCGGCGAGGAGCCGGCACTGGGTCGTCTTTCCCGAGCCCTCCACCCCTTCCACGGTGATCAGCAGCCCCGGCACCTCGGCCCTCCCTGAGTCAAGATGACTCACTGTAACACGAGAGAATGAATCGGGAAGATGCTTCGCCGGATCCCCTCCACCTGGCGCCCAGCGAACTCCTGGGCCCGGCGACGGGTCTCGGCGGACAGCTCGATAGGGGGATCCCAGAGCGAGGAAGAGCGAAAGCCGAAGCGCCGCATATCCTCTCCGAACGAGGGCGGAAGCTCCGGCCCAAGCTCCACCCCGTTCATCACCGCCCAGGCCGCCGTCCAGGCCCGAGCGACGTTCGCGAGGTCGTAGCCGCCGCCGCCGAGCGCCACCAGCCGCGGGGACAGCTCCACGATCCGCTGCACCGCGTGCGCAAACCCCTGAACGGAGAAAGAAAGATGAGTCAGGGGGTCCGTGTGGTGGGAATCGATGCCGAGCTGGGCCACGACCACGTCCGGCTTGAAGGCGCCGATCAGCGGCGGAATGACGGCGTCAAACGCCTGAGCGTACACCTCATCGTCGGTGTAGGGCTCGAGCGGGAGGTTGACCGAGTAGCCGTGGCCGGCCCCCTCGCCGTGCTCATCCACGAAGCCGGTCCCGGGGAAGAGGCGATCGCCGCGCTCGTGAGTGGAGATCGTCAGGACATTCGGGTCTCGATAGAACGCGACCTGGACGCCGTCGCCGTGATGCGCGTCGATGTCCACGTAGCAGACGCGCCAGCCGCGCTCCCGCAGGGAGAGAATGGCCAGCACCGCGTCGTTGACGTAACAGAAGCCGGAAGCGCGATCCGGCATCGCGTGATGCAGGCCCCCGGCGAAGTGAAAGGCGCGCTCAACTTCACCGTCGGCGACAAGTTGGGCCGCCAGGAGCGAGCCGCCCGCGACCAGCCGGGCGACCTCCCAGAGCCCGGGGAAGATGGGGTTGTCGCCGGGGCCGAGGCCGAAGCGGTGAACCCCTGGCAGATGGAGCCCGCTACTGACCGCCTTGAGGACTTCCAGGTACTGGTGGGAGTGAAACCCTCCGATGAGCTGCTCCTCGGCGGGCTCGGGAGCCAGGAGCTTGGCGTGGGGGAGAGACGTGAGGCCGTATGCTTCCATGAGCCGCCAGGTGAGCCCGAGGCGCTCCATCCTGAGCGGGTGCGCCGGCCCGTAGTCGAACTGCCCGTACTGGTCGGAGTGAACGAGCGCGGTCCTCACGGGCGCCTCCGGCGCCACGCCCCGCTCTTTCCCCCGGACTTCTCCATCAGGCGGAGATTCGTGAGGACGATGCCCTTGTCCACCGCCTTCACCATGTCGTAAACGGTCAAGCCAGCCACCGCCGCGGCGGTGAGCGCCTCCATCTCCACACCGGTCTTGTCCACGGTCTTGACGCGCGCCTCGATTTCCAGCGCGGAGGCGCGCTCGTTCAGTTCAAAGGTCAGGTCCACGCCCGTGATCCTGAGGGGATGGCAGAGCGGAATGAGGTCCGAGGTCCGCTTGGCGGCGAGGATGCCGGCGGTGCGGGCCACGCCGAGGACGTCGCCCTTGGCCACCTGGCCCGCCCTGATGGCGGCGAGCGTCGAGCGCTTCATCTTGAGGACCAGGCGGGCGACGGCCTCGCGGTGAGTCGCCGCCTTGGCGGTCACATCCACCATGCGGGCTTCGCCCTCAGGGGTGAGGTGGGAGAGCCCCCTGAACGTAGACTCCCCCCTTGTCGGCGGCATCCTAGGCCCCCGGGGGCGGAATCAGGCCGGGGTCTTGGTCGACTGGGTCTGGTTAGCCTGGCGGATGATGGCCTCCATGCGATCCTTGGCCATCAGCTTGAGCTTTTTCGCCTCGCTCATCCGCCACTCTTGATCCGCGGACGGAAAGGGGCGGGCCTTCAGCTGGTCCAGCTCCCTCTCGTATCCCTGGTGTTCCTCCCGGAGCTTCCTGAACTCGTCGTTCTCAGCAAGCAGTCGTTCGATGAGGGCTTCCAGATCGGACATGCAACCCTCCTTGGGATAAATGGCTCATGAAACAACACAAGCCAGCGTTCGGTCGCTGGCTTTCTGTGACAACCCCTGCTTCTCGCTCCACCCGGGCCTCCCCTTGGTCAGTTCGGCCGCTTCAGGCTGGCCCCTTTATAGCAGAAGAACTGAGCTGGTGTCAATCCTGCCGGTTACGCCGGGCCCGGCCTATTGACCCTCCAATCGCACCCTGACAATGCGATCATCATCGGGCCTCGGCCATCCGCGACCGTCGCGATTACTCGTCGTCACGTACAGGACCCCGTCCGGGCCGACCACGACGTCGCGGAGCCGGCCGTGTGTCCCGCTCAGGAGTGTGGCCACACGGACGACGCGGCTCAGGTCGGGGGCCAGGCTCACGCGCAGGAGACGCTGGCCCCGGAGCCCCGCCACGAACAAGTCACCCCCAAGGAACGCGATCCCTGACGGGGCCCAGGTGTCTTGCTTCGATTCAAGGAGGGGCTCGACGTAGCGGGTGTCACCGCCCTGTCCACGAACCTCGGGCCAGCCGTAGTTCCGGCCGGCCAGGATGTGGTTGATTTCGTCGTGACCCGAGGGACCATGCTCGGCCGCGAACAACCGCCCCGAGGGATCCCACGCGAGCCCCTGGGGGTTGCGATGACCCAGCGAGAACACCGGGGAGCCCGGAAAGGGGTTGTCTTCCGGGACGGTGCCGTCCGGGTTGACGCGCAGGATCTTCCCCGCGAGGGAATCCCGCCGCTGAGCGAGCCGCGGTTCCGCCGCATCGCCGGTCGTCACGTACAGCCGGCCGGCCGGCCCGAACTTCACGCGGCATCCATCGTGGATCCCCGCACCCGGAATATCGTCGATCAGCACGCGCTCGCCACCCGCGCTCCCGTCACGGAGCGTGAGCCTCACGACACGGTTGACGAGCTGTCTACCCTTCGCCGCCGTGTAACAAGTATAGAGATGACCGGTCTCGGCAAAGGCGGGGTCGAGTGCCAGCCCCATGAGACCGCCCTCGCCCGCCGCCGCAACAGGAAGCGTGGCGATCGGCTCGGCTTCGAGCCGGCCATTCTTCACGAGGCGGATCCGTCCGGGGCGCTCAGTCACAAACAAGCGCCCGTCGGGGGCGAAGGCCAGAGCCCACGGCACCTCGAGTCCTCCGGCGACGATTTCGACTCTCGGCTCGCTCCCGGCGGGCGCCGCGACGAGCAGGATGAGCAGAAGCGCTGCGAGGGTGCTCAAGGTTATCCCCGTCCGTGGCGAATGACATGGGGAGCGGTGGCCTTGAAGGCGGCGATGACTCGGGCCCCTTCGCTGAGCCCGAGCTCCTCCACCGACCGATGGGTCACCACGGCCACGAGGGGGAAGCCGCAGTCCACCACGGCCCTGACGTACGGCCCCACGGGGATGAGCCGCGCGATGGTGCCGCGGACATGGTTCCGGGAGCTCGAGGCCAGATGGGAAGCGTCGGGGGACAGCACCGTTACGTCTTCGGGCCGAAGGCAGACCCTGATCCGGTCGCCCGGCGCAACCTCCGCGGCCACCTCGATCTTCTGCCCTTCCACATCCAGCGTGGCCAGGCCCGCCTCGACCGAGAGGACCCGGCAGTCCAGGATGGTCTCCACTCCCACAAACCGCGCGATCTCCTCCGTGACCGGCGCCCGGAAGAGCTGGGCCGCCTCGTCCACCTGGAGAATCTTCCCCCCCATCATGACCGCGACCCGGTCGCCGAGGGCCAACGCCTCGCCCCGGTCGTGAGTGACGAGGACGGTGGTGACCCGGTCCTCCCGGAGAATCCTGGCCAGCTCGCCGATGAGCCCCTCGCGCGTCGGCTGATCCAGCGCCGAGAACGCCTCGTCCAGCAGGAGGAGCGCGGGCTTCAGCACCAGGGCGCGCGCCAGCGCCGTGCGCTGGGCCTCCCCCCCCGACAGCGTCCGCCCCTGACGCTCCGCCAGCGAGCCAATCTGAAACCGATCGAGCCAGGCACGCACCCGAGGAGCAATCTCCGCGTCGGGCACCCCGCGAAACCGAAGGCCCAGCGCCACGTTCTCGAAGACCGTGCCGTCCACCAGCAGCGGATCCTGGAAGACTGTCGCCATCTGGCGCCGCGCTTCGAGAAGGCGGCCCTTCTCCACAAGACCACCCTTGAACCGAACCTCTCCCGCCGTGGGGGTTTCCAGCAGCCCGATCACCCGCAGGAGGGTTGATTTCCCCGAGCCGTTGGGCCCGATGACCGCCAGGATCTCTCCAGCGCGCACCTCGAGCTGAGGAACCTCGAGGACGACGGCACCGTCGTAGTCCACCCGGACGCCTGAGAGCTCAACGACGCCGTTCATTCGGAGGGCAACACCTGAATCGAGCCGCGGTGGATGGAGATCTGCCACCACCGGTCGCGAGCCACCTCGAGGATTTCGTACACGAGCTTCGGAATCTCGATCTCCAGGTCGTAGGAATCGCGGCTCAACGATCCCGGAGCGTTCACCCTGAAGAGGAGCGTCCAGGTCGTGCCCTGGTCCAGCTCGCCCACCACCTCGCCCTCCATCACGTTCATGTGGTGGCCCGGATCGAGGCCGGGACGGTCCTTCCGTATCAGGCGGACGTACTCGGGGCGGACAAAGAAGGGCAGCGAGGTGCCCGGCGGGGGCAAGAACAAGCGCGAGGGGGAGTTGACGGCCTCCAGCGTCTGGCCGCGCCACCGGAGCTGGATGATCTCCAGCGTGGCCTTCAGCACGGTGCCTCTCAACAGGTTCCGGACGCCGATCAGCCGCGCCACCCGCTCGGACGTGGGCTGCCAAAGCAGCTCGGACTTCGGCGCCGCCTGGAGGACCTGCCCGCTCTCGTACACCACGATCCGGTCGGCGAGCTGATAGGCCTCAGCCAGGTCATGGGTCACGAGCACCGTCGCCTTGCCCCACTCCCGGATGATCCGTCCCAGCTCCTCGCGGAGCTGGCGGCGGAGCGGCGCGTCCAGGGCCGAGAGCGGCTCGTCCAAGAGGAGGAGATCGGGGTCAACGGCCAGGGCTCGACCCAGGGCCGCGCGCTGCTGCTGTCCGCCTGAGAGCTCGCCCGGGTAGCGCCGTTCCAGGCCGGCGAGGCCGAGGCGATCCAGCACCATCCGGGTGCGCTCGATACGCTCTTCTCGCGGACGACTCCTGAGGCCGAACGCGACATTCCCCTCCACCGTCAGGTGAGGGAACAGGGCGTAGCCCTGAAAGACGTAGCCGAGGCGTCGTGCCTGCGGGGGGAGGTCCACCCCGGTGGCGCTGTCGAAGAAGACGCGACCGTTCAGCGCGATGCGCCCCCGATCCGGACGTACGAGACCCGCGAGGCACTGGAGCGTCAGGGTCTTCCCCGCGCCGGAGGGACCAAAGAGGCCCACGACCGGGTCGTCGGCCTCCCAGCTCACGTCGAGCGTGAAGCCCGGGAGCCGCTTCGTGATCGACAGGGAAACCATACTCTAGTACCTGAGCCGCATCAGCCGGCTCAGGCCGAACAGCAACATCGCCACGACGCCGACCGCGATCAGGGCCAGCACGTTCGCCTCCCCCATCTGGTTGGCCTGCACCTGGTCGTAAATCGCGAGGGGAAGGGTCTGGGTCTTCCCGGGGATACTCCCGGCCACCATCAACGTGATCCCGAACTCTCCCATGGCGCGGCAGAACGCCAGCACGGTCCCCGCCAGCACGGACCGCCAGGCCAACGGGAGCGTCACCGCCCAGAAGATGCTCCATTCCGAGCGGCCGAGGGTCCGGGCCGCCTGCTCGAGCCGCTGATCCACCGTCTCAAACCCCGCCTGGGCCGACTTGATGAGAAGGGCAATCGAGCCGATCGCGGCTGCCAGGACGGCGGCGCGCCAGGTGAAGGCCAGCTCAAACCCCACGGCGGCGAGGAGACGGCCGATCGGCCCCTGCCCGCCGATGACCACGAGGAGATAATAACCGAGGACCGTCGGCGGGAGGACCAGGGGAAACACGGTAAGCGCCTCCAGCAGATCGCGCCCGGGGAAGGGCTTGCGGGCCAGGAGCCAGGCGACCGGGATCCCCACGACGAGGGTCAATGCCGTCGCGGCCAGGGAAACACGGAGGGAGAGCCAGAGCGGAAAGAGGTCCACGGGGAGTTCAGGACTCCCCTGGCAGGAGAAAGCCGTAGCGCTTCATGATGGACCGGCCCTCCGGCCCGTTGACGAACTGGATGAAAGCCAGCCCCAACTCAGGGCGCTGGCTCCGCCTGACCACCGCCGCGGTCTGGGTTAGAGGCTGATGCAGCTTTGGGTCAATCGGTGACCAGTCGATTTCGGGAGCGTTCGCCAGGGAGAGCGCCAGGATTCCGGCGTCGGCCGCGCCTGTCTGAATGAACTGAAGCGCGTGGCGGATATTCTCGCCGTACACCAGCTTGGGCTTCACGGCCTCCCACACCCCGACGGTCCTCAGCGCCTCCTCGGCCGCCTTTCCGTAGGGCGCGTGCAGCGGGTTGGCAATGGCCACGTGCCGGACCCTGGGATCGAGCAGCTCACGGAGCTGCGTCAGCTTCAGTCCGGAGCTCTTCCGAGTCGCGAGGACGAGCCGCCCCTGGGCGTAGAGCGCGCGGGTCTCGGCGATCAGGGCGCCCCGGGCCGCGAGACGGTCCACAAAAACCTGGTCGGCGGCAAAGAAGACGTCCGCGGGCGCCCCGTGCTCGATCTGTGTGGCCAGGTTGCCGCTCGAGCCCAAGACCAGGGAGACCTTCGCCCCCACCGCCTTCTCGAATCGCGGGACAATCTCCCTGAACGGGAAGACGAGGTTGGCTGCCGCGAACACCGTGAGCGACGGAACATCCGCTCCAGCGGCCGCGGGCCCTCCCCCCAGCGCGAGCCAGGCCCCAAGCAGCATCAGCCATAGCGCGCCTCGCATGGCGGTCATCATTCTACGCGCGCTGACGCTGCTGGATCCACGTGAGCGCCCAGTTCACGAGAAACGTGATCAGCAGGAGCAGGAGCGACAGCGCGATGGCGACGTCGAAGTTCCCCTTGCCGGTCTCGAGCACGGTCGCCGTGGTGAGGACGCGCGTCTGCCCCCGGATGTTGCCGCCCACCATCATGGAGGCGCCCACTTCCGAGATGACTCCGCCGAACCCGGCCATCACCGCCGCCAGCAGGGGGAGACGGGCTTCCCGGAGCAGCACCCAGAGGAGCTGGACGCGCGAGGCCCCGAGCGCCAGAATCTGAAGGCGGAACCTGGGCGGGATCTGCTGGACCGCGGCGAGCGTCAGCCCCGTCACGATCGGGACGGCGATGATGAACTGGGCGATCACGATGGCCGTCGGAGTGTAGAGGAGGTCCAGGACCCCGAGGGGACCACTCCGCCAGAGGAAGATCGAGATGAAGAGGCCGACGACCACCGGGGGAAGTCCCATCCCCGTGTTGATCAAGCTGATTACCAAGCTGCGCCCCGGGAAGCGGCCGAGGGCGATCAGCGTGCCCAGCGGGATGCCGACGAGCAGCGAGATCCCCGTGGCGATGCCGGAAACCTGAAGTGAGAGCCGGGTGATCCCGAGCACCTCGGGGTCGCCGCTCAGGAGGAGCCAGAGAGACTGCTTGATCCCATCCCAGATCAGCTCCATGCTACCCTCCGGGCTCCCGCTTCCCGGCGTCGGGGAAGAAGAGCGGCTCGCCGTACTTCTCGACGCCGAAGGTCCGGATCACCGCCTGCGCTTCCCCGGACACCAGAAAGTCGGCGAACGCCTTCCCCCCGGCCGCGTTGACCCTCGGGTACCGGGTTGGGTCAACCTCCAGCACGTGGTAGACGTTGAGCAGCGGCGCGTCCCCCTCGAGGAGGATAGCGAGCTGAAGTCGCTTCCTGAAAGCGAGATACGTCGCCCGGTCAGTCAGCGTGTACGCGCCCTTATCGAAAGCGATGCTCAGCGTGGCCCCCATCCCCTGCCCCGATTCGATGTACCAGCTCCCCGTCGGCATGATCCCCGCCGCCTTCCAGAGGGACCGCTCCGCGCTGTGGGTGCCGGAGTTGTCTCCCCGAGAAACGAACCTCGACCGACGATCGGCGATCTTCTTCAGGGCCTCAGCCGCCTGCTTCATTCTTTTGATTCCTGCCGGGTCGTCAGGCGGCCCCACCAGGACGAAGTCGTTGTGCATGACGAGGCGCCGGTTGATCAGGTTCCCTTTCGCCAGATACTCCAGCTCGAGCTTCGGCGCGTGGACCAGCACCACGTCGGCTTCCCCCCGATGCCCGAGGGCCAGCGACTGGCCGGTCCCGACCGCGATCGTCTTCACCGTGAAGCCGGTCTTCTTCTCGAAGAGCGGAACGAGCACATCCAGAAGCCCCGAGTCCTGGGTGCTGGTCGTAGTGGCGAGGATGACCGCCGACCGCTCTCCCCCCGCCGGCGGCGCGGCAGCCAGCAGGCCGAGCAGCACACCTCCAATCCAGAGACGCCGCATCGGAAGCCTCATTCCCTCACTTGACGCCGCCCAATTCCTTCCTGACAAGCGCGGCGCCGGCGGCGAGGGCCCGGAGCTTCTGGTTGCACATGTAGCGCGGCGACCAGCCGAAGCCGCAGTCCGGATTCACGTAGAGCTTTTCGGGTTTGCAGACCTTCAGGACCCGCCGGATCCGCTCGGCCACGTCCTCGGGGGTCTCCGGATAGAATCCCTTCACGTCAATGACTCCGGCGCCCAGCTCGCGCCCATCGTTGAACTGCTGCCAGAGCTCCAGCTCCGAGAGTTCCCGGCCCGCGAACTCCAGGACCAACTGGTCGGCGCGCGCCTTGAGGAGCCCAGGGAAGTACGGGCGGTACGTGCGGTTGAAGCGCGAGCGCCCGAAGCGGTTGCCGAAACAGACGTGGAAGCCGAGCTTCGCCTTCACGCCCTCGGTGGCCAGGTTGAAGAGGCGCGCCATCTCCTCTCCCGACACGTTGCCCCGCGCCGGCTCGTCGATCTGGATGAACTCCGCGCCGGCGGCCACCAGCCCCTTCAATTCGCCATTGATGACCTCGGCAAAACGTTCCGCCACGTCCACCACCCCCTTGTACATCTTCCCCGGGTGGATCCTCGAGCCGAACGTGAGGGGCCCGGCGCAGGTCGCCTTGGTCCGTTTCGTCGTGTGGGCCTTGAGGTATTCGAACTCCTTGACGATGCCCAGGCCGCCGGGCGGGGTCTCGATCCGCCCCACCGCCTCGTAGCGCGTCTGCTGGTCGTACCCCCACGGGCCGGCCTTGCGCCTGACCGGGAGCGCCTGGATGCCTTTGATGATGGCGTAGTACGAGTCCACGTAGCCGTCGAGCCGGCGCACCTCGCCGTCGGTGATGATGTCGAGCCCCGCCCGCTCCATGTCCCGGATCGCCGTGTCCGCGGCGTCGTCGAACATCTCCTCCAGGTCGGCGGGGCCCAACTCGCCGCCCTCGTAGGCTTTGACGGCCGCGTACCACCAGCCGGGCTTGCCGTGGGAGCCGACGACCGTGGACGGAATCAGCGGCAGGTCTGCCATTACGGTGTCCCCCCTATAACTCTCAGCACCGCCTGATCCTTCTGTACCTCGCCCGGGCTTCCCGAAAAAATGATTTCCCCGCGCTCGATCACATAGAGCCGGCTGGTGTATTCCGGGACGTGGTGGATGTTCGACTCGGCAATGAGGATCGAACGGCCCATCTTCGTGATCTCGAAGATGCTCCGGCCGATCTCGGGGATGATCGCCGGCGACAACCCCTCGAACGGCTCGTCGAGCAGGAGCATCGTCGGGTCCAGGGCCAGGGCCCGGGCGATCGAGAGCATCTTCCGCTCGCCGCCGCTGATCTGGGTTCCCTTCCGCGCCCGATAGCGCCTGAGCGCGGGAAAGACCTCATAGGCCTGCGCGAGCCGGTCCTCCGCGCTCCGCCCGGTCTTCCGGGTCCACGTGGCGATCTCCACATTCTCCGCCACCGTGAGGTCGGCGAAGATCCCGCTGTCTTCGGGAGCGAAGCCCACCCCCAGCCGGGCGATCGCTGACGGACGAGCGCCAGCGATATCTCGGCCGAGAAACCTGATGTGGCCGGAGTGCGGCGCCCGGTAGCCCATCACGCTCCTGAGGGTCGTCGTCTTTCCCGCGCCGTTTCTCCCGACCAGGCAGACGACCTCCCGCTCCCGCACGGCGAGCGACACGTCCCGCAGAATGTGGCTCGCCTCGATGTACACGTGGAGGTGTTCCACCGATAACATCACGCCCCCCGTCCCAGCGCCCGCGCTTTCCTGCCCACCACCGTATTCACCACCTCCTCGTTCGCCCTGATCTCCTCCGGCGTGCCGTCGGCGAGCACCTTCCCCTGATGGAGCGCGATGATCCGGTCGGAGTATCCGAAGACGATGTCCATGTCGTGCTCGACCTGGACGATGGCCTTGATTCCGATCCGCTCGGAGGCGGATACCAG
Organism: uncultured bacterium; assembly: GCA_964428805.1. Classification (GTDB taxonomy): domain Bacteria; phylum Methylomirabilota; class Methylomirabilia; order Rokubacteriales; family CSP1-6; genus CAYRZF01. The sequence continues at coordinate 18,680 of CAYRZF010000031.1, forward strand.
GATCTCCATGATGGCGTGCTTGTCCCGGGTGCTGACCCCGCTGGTGGGCTCATCCAGCAGGATGATCTCCGGGTACAGGGCGAAGGCGGACGCCACATCCAGCAGCTTCTTGTCGCCCTGGGGGAGTTTCTTGGCCGGAGTGTGGCTCTTTTCCGCCAGCCCGAACAACTCGGCCACCTCCAGCGCCTTCGCGTGAACCTCCTGGTCCCGCGCCAGAGAGGAAAACAGCCGGCGCCCTCGGCCGAGCCGGGAGACCACGGCGACCTTGATGCACTCCAGCACGGTCAGCTCGGGGAAGATGTTGACCAGCTGGAAACTCCGGGCCATGCCGAGGCCAGAGAGCTTCAGCGGGCCGAGCCCGGTGATATCCCGGTCCTTGAAGAACACCTTCCCTCCGCTCGGCGTGAGCAGACCCGTCACGACATTGATGAAGGTGGTCTTGCCCGCCCCGTTGGGCCCGATGATCGAGACAAACTCGCCCTCCTTGATCTCGAGGCTCACCCCATTCAGGGCGGGGAACTCGCCGAAGGACTTCCGGATGTCGTGCGCCCTCAGGATCACGTGGGTGCCCCCACGTGTCTGGCCTTCTCGCCCCACCGGGCCACCTGAGCGTCCAGCAGCCCCATCAGCCCACCGGGGGCGAAGATCACGAGGAACGCCAGGATGGCCCCAAAGACGAACCGCCAGTAGGGCACGACGGACATGACCGTATCCTGGAGGAAGATGAACACGAGGGCGCCGACCAAGGGGCCGAAGAAGTTCGCGAACCCCCCCAGCAGCGTCATGAAGACGATGTTCCCGGAATGCGTCCAGTAGGCCAGATTCGGGTCTACCTGGCCCGTCGTGGGACCGAGGAGCGCCCCGCCGACCGCGGCGTAGACGGCCGAGATCATGAAGGCGTACCAGCGGTAGCGCTTCACGCTGACCCCGAGGAACTCGGCCTTGTTGGGATTATCCCGGATCGAGCGGAGACAGAGCCCGAACGGCGACGACACGATCCGCCACATGACGAACGTGGCGACCGCCAGCACGGCGACCGAGTAGTAGTAGTACGGCCCCGTCAGGAAGCGGATCTTGGGCATCGCGGAAAGGTCGAATGCCAGCAGGAACGGCTGGAGGACCCGCATCCCCTCGTCGCCCCCCGTGACGAAGTAGAACTTCAGCAAGAAGGAATAGAAGAGCATCCCGAACGCCAGGGTCAGCATGGCGAAGTAGATCTTCACGTACCGCACGCAGAGAGCGCCGATCGGAGCCGCCACCAGGCCCGCGGCGGCGGCGGCGGCCAGGAGGCTGGCCTCGAGGTGCATCACGCCGAACTTGCTCGTGAGGAAGGCGGCGGCGTAGGCGCCGATGCCGATAAAGAGCGAGTGCCCGAAGGAGAGCAGGCCGGTGTACCCGAAAAGGAGATTAAAGCCCAGCAGGATCACCGAGTAGGCGAAGAAGGGCAGCATCAGCGTGGTGTGGAAGTCTCCCGCGACGAACGGCACCGACAAGATCACCGCCGCCACGACCGCGAGCCCCGCGGCCCTCATCACACCCCGACCTCGCCGAAGAGCCCCCGCGGCTTCAGCACGAGCACCGCGATGACAATGAGATAGATGAGGAGCATCTCGAGCTCAGGATAGGTCGAGATGGCGATCGATCGTAAGATACCCACCACGAGGGCGCCTACAAACGCCCCGCGCATGCTCCCCAGCCCGCCGATGACCACCACGGCGAACGCCTCGACGATCAGCTCGATCCCCATCTCCGTCATCGTGGCGGTCGCCGGAATGACGAGCGCCCCGCCCACCGTGCCCAGGACCGTCCCCAGCGTGAAGACGCGGACATACATCCACGGCATGTCCACGCCGAGCGCTTCAGCCATCTCCCGGTTGTCGGCCGCGGCCCGGATGATCCGCCCGAACTTCGTGCGCGTCAGCATGTACCCGATCAGGAGCGCGATCAAGAGGCCCGCCCCGATCACGATAAGGTTGTAGACAGGCACCGTCACGCCCAGGATCCGCACCTGCCCGTAAAGGAGATAGAGCCCGCCGGTGGAGAGCGGTGACGTCCCCCAGACCATCCGGATCGCGTCCTCGAGCATCAGCACCACGGCGAAGGTGAGGAGGAGCTGGAAGGTCTCGTCGCGATCGTAGACGAAGCGGAGCAGGCCACGCTCGACCACGGGCCCCACCACGGCGGCGCAGAGGCCGCCCGCAACGAGCGCGAGGACGAAGAGCTCCGGCGGCAGGCCGGCCCGGAGGAAGGCCTGGACGAAGGACACGCCGACATAGGCCCCGAGGGCGTAGAAGGAACCGCACGCCAGATTGAAGATCTTCTGGACCCCGAAGACGACTTGGAGCCCGGCCGCCACCAGGAAGAGGATCGAGGCGTGGAAGACCCCGCTCAGCAGGACGTTGAGGATATGCGACATCATGGGTGCGACCCTCGCCTACCCCTCACCCTGATCAGACCCCCTCACCTTTGTCCTCTCCCCCGTTTGGGGGAGAGGGTGGGGTGAGGGGGGAGATTCAAGGTGCGGGAATAGGCGGTCACACGAGAGCCGCCGTTATCGAAGGCTAGCCCTTCAAAGGGAACGTCGAGTTGATCCAGTCGTAGAGTTTGGCGCCCGCCGCCGGCTTCATGATCTTCGTGGTGGGGAGCACCTCCACCGGGTCGATCGTCACGAAGTCGAACTCGTTCTTGTGCGTCGTGATCCCTTGGAAGAAGTTGCACATCTGGATGTGGTCGTCCCGGTAGCTCCGCTTGCCGGACAGAGACTCGACCTCGATCCCCTCCAGCGCCTTGGCCACCTGCTCCTTGGACGGCCACTCACCGGCCGCCTTGTAGGCCTTCTCCACCCCGGCCTTGTACGCCTCGCCCGTGAAGTAGGAGTGGTCGCACTCGTAGGGCGGGTACTCCCCGTACTTGGCCTTGTACTCGCGGACAAACTGCTTCTGCAGAGGGCTTGCGCCGGCGTAGTTGAAGTACATGCTGTTGTAGCCCAGGATCAGCCCCTCGGGCGTGAATTCCTTCTTCAACGAGTCGTGGACGCCGCCGCCCGTCGTGAAGCACCCCTTCATGGTCTTGAAAAGACCGACGGCGGCCGCCTGCTTGAGGAGAATGGTCGTGTCGGCGCCCCAGAAGCTGGTCATCAGGAGGTCGGGCTTGGCCTGCTGGATCGCCGCGATGTGGGAGGTGAAGTCGGTCACCCCCAGCTTGGGCCAGAGATCGAGGACCGGCTTGACGTCCGGGTTGTAGCGCTTCAGCACCGCCTGATACGCGTCCCAGCAGTCCCGGCCGTAAGAGTAGTCGTTATTGATGCCGGCAATCGTCTTGACACCCTTGAAATACTTGGCTGTGAGGATCGCACCGCCGATCGCCTCTACTTCGTTGTCCACGCTCCGGAAGGCAAACTTCGGCTTGGGCATCGTCTCCTCGACGCCCTTCTGCGTCGTGGCGTCCCACGAGAGCCAGAGCATCCCCAGTTCCTCGGCCGCCGGGCCGAGGGCGAGGCCGACGGCCGTGGAGAGCCCGCCCAAGGTCACGTCCACCTTGGTCTGGAGGGCCAGCCTCCGGAAGCGCTCGACCGTGTCTTTCGGGTTGGACTCCTCATCGAGGATCAGCTCGACCTTCCGGCCAAGGATGCCCCCGGCCTTGTTGACCCGCTCGGCCCACCACTCGACACCGCGCTGGCCGGCCGCGCCCACCGGCGCCGCGACACCGGCGCGGATGACCAGAGCCCCCATCTTCACCGGGTCCGACGGGATGCCCTTGCGCGCCTGGGCTCGGACCACCGCGGGAAACCCCACCGCGCCGCCGGCTACCGCAGCCGCTCCCACTCCCTTGAGAAACTCGCGCCTGCTCGTCTCCATGCGATCCTCCTTATTGGGGTTTGCCTGCACTCACTGGATCACGTCATCGGTGGAGTTCATGGGACCCGGACAAAGCCCTCCATCAGACGGCGGGCGGTGCGATACACCGTGACCCGGCGCGCCACGGCGCCGCCGCCGGCGTCGCGCTCGACGAGGGCGGCGATGGGGAGGACGCCTGAGGGGTGACCGAGG
>CAYRZF010000032.1:0-22423 GCA_964428805.1 uncultured bacterium
TTCTTCAGCTCATCACCGACATCCTCGAGCTCTCCAAGATCGAAGCCGACCGCATGACGCTGAAGCTGGCGCCCGTCAACCTCAAGGTCCTCGTAGGCTCCGCGATCGGGAACCTCGAGTTCAAGGCCCTGGAGAAGAAGATCTCCCTGAAGGCGGAGGTGGACCCGGAGATCCCGACGCTACAAGCCGACGAGGTCCGGCTCATGCAGATCCTGAACAACCTGCTCTCCAACGCGGTGAAATTCACCCACGAGGGAGGCGTGACGCTTACCGCCAAGCCGGTCGGCAAGGCCGGCGTGACCATCTCAGTGCGGGACACCGGGATCGGCATGAGCACCAAGGACCTGGCCAACCTCTTCACCGAGTTCTATCAGGCCGACACTTCCCTCACGCGCAAGTACGAGGGGACCGGGCTCGGTCTGGCGATCACCAAGCGGCTGGTGGAGGCCATGGGGGGGACCATCACGGTCCAGAGCCGGGCGGGCGAGGGATCCGCGTTCACCGTGACCCTCCCGCTGGTCGCCGCGGGCGCAGAGGCCGACACCGTCTCCCTCCCGCCGGTGCCCAAACCGGCCAAAGATGCCGCGATGCCGGTCTTGCGGGGAAAGCGCACGGTGCTGGTAATCGACGACGACCCCGAGATCCACACCCTGATCGCCGAAAACCTCAAGGAAACCGGCTCCGAGTTCCTGCGCGCCCTGGATGGGGAGGAAGGGCTCAAACTCGCGCGCGAAGCGCGGCCCGACCTCATCCTGCTCGACATCCGCATGCCCAACAAGGACGGCTGGGAGGTCCTGCACGATCTCAAGGCCAACACCATCACGGCCGGGATCCCCGTGGTCATCATGAGCTCGGTGGACAACACGTCGCTCGGCTTCTCGCTGGGCGCAGCGGATTATCTGGTCAAGCCGGTTCAGCGGGACGGCCTCTTCCAGGCGCTCGCCCGCCTCTCGATCGGGCCCGGCTCGGGCTACATCCTGGTTGTGGACGATGATCACGAGTCGGCCACAGTCGTGAAGGAGGCGCTCGAGGTCAAAGACTTCACGGTGGCCGTGGCCTACAACGGCAAGCAGGCGCTCCAGGCGGTGAAGCAGCAGATTCCCCGCCTCATCGTGCTGGACCTGATGATGCCCGTGATGGATGGTTTCGAAACGCTCGCGCAGCTCAGGAGCGAGCCCGCGACCAAGGACATCCCCGTCGTGATTCTCACCGCCAAGGATCTCACCCAGCGGGAGCGGGCCGCCCTCGACGGGAAGATCCAAGCGCTCTTTCAGAAAGGGCAGGTCTCCTTGGACCAACTCATCAGCGACGTTCAGAACGCCATCACGCGGCCGGCGGGGGAATGATGCCGCCCCTGGTCCTGATCGTGGAGGACATCGAGGACAACCTGGTTCTGATCAAGAGCCTGCTCGAGATGGCCGACTTCCCCGTCGTGGAGGCCCGGGACGGTCGGGAAGCGATCGCGCAGGCCCAGGCCCACCATCCAGACCTTATCCTCCTGGATATGTCACTCCCCGAAATCGACGGATGGACCGTGGCCCGCACCCTGCGCCAGAAGCCCGAGTTCGCCTCGACCCTCATCGTGGCCATCACGGCCCACGCCATGCCCGGCGACCGGGAGAAAACGCTGGAGGCCGGCTGCGACGAATTTCTGACCAAACCCATCGACGTCCCAAACTTTCTCCCGGCTATCACCAAGATCCTGGAGCGAAAAGGTGGCTGAGGACCTCAAGGCAACCATCCTGGTCGCCGATGACAACCCGGACAATGTCGAGCTTGTCCGCCAGGTGTTGGCGGGGGCGGGATACACCGTCGTGACCGCTTTCGACGGCGACGAGGCCCTCGTGAAGGTGGCCGAGACGAACCCCGACCTGATCATCCTCGACGTCATGATGCCGGGCAAGGACGGCTTCGAAGTGTGCCGGCGCGTCAAGAACTGGGAGCAAACGCGCAACATCCCCGTGCTCATGCTCACGGCCCTCGAGGATGTCGCCGACAAGGTCCGGGGAATCGAGTCGGGCGCGGACGAGTTTCTCACCAAACCTGTGGACATGGTGGAGCTTCAGACTCGAGTGAAAGCCCAGGTCAAGGCCAAGATCAACCGCCAACAGGTCATCGAGAAGAACGCGCTGCTGGAGAAGATCCTGACCCGCTACCTGCCGGAAGAGGTGGTGGCCAAAGTCCTCCAGGACTCCAGTCTTCTCAAGCTCGGTGGTGTGCGCGACTTCGTCACGGTCCTCTTCGCCGACCTTACCGGATTCACCACCTTCGCCAACTCTGTCCCTCCAGAGCACGTCATGGAAACGTTGAATCAGACCTTCTCTCGCCTCACGAAGATCATCGCCGACAACCATGGGACGTTTGACAAGTACCTGGGGGACGGCCTGATGGCGTTCTACGGGGCGCCCATCGCTACCGACAACGACGCCCTGAACGCCATCCGCACCGCCGTGGAGATGCGGGCAGCCTTCCAGGAGCTGAAGGAGCAGTGGGCAGACGGCCCCCGGGCCGAACTCGGCCTGGCTGTGGGGATCAACTCCGGAGAGGCCATCGTCGGGAACGTCGGTTCCGAACGGCTGATGAACTACACCGTGATCGGCGACGCCGTGAATATCGCCGCCCGCCTCGAGGAGCTGGCCGGCCCGGGCCAGGTCCTGATCGGCGAGACCACCCGCGCCCTCGCCGAGGACATGGTGGTCGCCCGGAAGTTCGGCGAGATCGATCTACGGGGTCGCTCCAAGCCGGTGATCGCTTACGAGCTAGTCCGCCTCTTCAAGCCCGCCTAAAACCTCGGCGGGGGGCTCCGTCGTGGCCGACTTACGGCACTTCGTCGAGGGTGACGCGGCGGCCCAACCGCGAGGAGAGTTGGGCGGCCTCTACCACCCGAAGAGCGAGCAGGCCCTCCTGGACATCCACCACGGGTTTCGTCCGGGCGGCGACGGCCTGGACGAACGCCTGAAGCTCGCGCTTAAGCGGCTCTTCCCCCGCCGCCTTCATCTCCTCCCGCTCCCCCTCCAGGGCTGTCCACTGGCCGTCCCGACGCTGGTGCCGGTGGCCGAAGACCGTCACGAGGGACCGGCCGAAATCGGCCGCCAGACTCCCGCGGTCTCCCACCACCAGGCAGTCCCGATAGGTGCCCGGCGCAAAGTACCCGGCCTCCACGAAAGCCGGCACCTCCCCGTACTCGACGGTGGTGAAGGACAGATCGTCCAACCCCCGGCCCAGGTAATCCCGCAGCGTGGCCGTTACCGCCGTGGGGGCCCGTCCCAGCAGGTGGGCGAAGAAGTCAAAATAGTGAATCGCGTCGGTCTGCGTGACGCCGACGTCGGTCCGGGGGCGCTTGAAACCAGCGAAGCGGCCGGTGAGATATCGCACCCGCCCCACCCGGCCCCCGGCGAGGCAACGACGGAGCACGTCACTCACGGGATGAAAGCGGAAAATGTGGCCCACCTGGAGGACCCTGCCGGTGGCGGCGACTACTTCCGCTAGCTGTCGCGCCTCACTCACCGTCACCGTAAGGGGCTTTTCCACGAAGCAGTCCTTGCCCTCCCGGAGACAGCGGGTGGCCAGCTCAAGATGCGTGGCCGCCGGGGTCACGATATCCACCGCATCCACCTTGCTCAGGGCCGAGGTGAAGTCGGAGATGATGCGGGCGGGGTCCAGGCCGTTCTTCGCCGCCAACGCCCGACGCTCAGGGGAGGCATCGGAGGCCCACACCGTGACCCCGAGGTCGGCGAGCACCCGCAGGTGCTTTTCCCCCCACCGCCCCAGGCCGACGAGCAGAACATTCACCGGCTCACTCCTCGCCGAGGCCGCCGCCCAGGTCTTCGACCACTTGGTAGCGGAGCTGGCGATCCGCCATCCAGCGCACGGCGAGGAGGTCGAGAAACGCGGGCACCGCGCGGTTGCCGATGCCATACTTCGACTCCCCGAAGCGCCGCGGGCGGTGGTTGATGGGAACTTCCAGCACCCGGTATCCCTGCATGCGCAGGAGCGTGGGAATGAAGCGGTGGAACCCGCGGTAGAGGGTGAGCCCGCGCAGGCATTCACGGCGGAAGGCGCGAAAGGTGCAACCGCTGTCATGGATCGAGTCGCGGCTGATGGCGTTCCGCACGGCATTGGCGATGCGAGAGGAGACCCTCCGGATCCACGAATCCGCGCGGCGTGTCCGCCAGCCCGTCACCGCGTCCCAGCGGTCGAGGTGCGAGAGCAGCAGGGGGATGTCGTGCGGATCACTTTGAAGGTCGGAGTCCATGGTCACCACCCGCCGCCCGCGAACGGCCTTAAACCCGGCATCGGTGGCGGCAGTCTGGCCGGAATTTGCCTTGAAGCGGACGAGGCGCACGCGGGCATCCTGGTCGCGAAAGCCGCGGATCAGTTCGGCGCTCCGATCCCGGCTTCCGTCGTCCACGAAGACGATCTCGTAGTTCAGCCCCGCCGGGTCGAGGACTTCCCGAATTTCAGACCAGAGGAGAGAAAGGTTGGCCTCCTCGTTGTACACCGGGATGACCAGCGAGAGGTCCAGGTCGGGGGGCAACCGAAGGCTAGGCACCGGGAGGATCGAGCTGGGGCGACCTGGGATGAGTGCCCTTCCACTCCTCCGTGAGCCGGTGCGGGAGCCGGAGGTGGTCCAGCACGCGGGCGAGGGTGTGGACGATCAGGTCGTCGATCTGCTTCGGACGGTTGTAGAAGGCGGGCATGGGTGGGAGCACAACCGCCCCCATCTCGACCAAGGCCAGGAGACACCGGAGGTGGCCGGCGTGCAGCGGACTCTCCCGGACCAGGAGAATCAACGGGCGGCGCTCCTTCAGCGTCACGTCCGCCGCTCGGGAGAGGAGCGTATCCGAGTGGCAGTACGCGACGGCGGATGCCGTCTTGATGCTGCATGGGACGATGGCCATGCCGTCCGTGCGGAAGGAGCCGGAGGCCAGGGCCGCCCCGATGTCCCGGTCGTCGTAGTGCCGGTGAGCCAGGGCCTCGACCTCCCCGACCGCGTAGTCGGTCTCCTCAACGATGGTCCGCTTGCCCGGCCCCGAAATGACCAGGTGGATTTCGACGTCGGGGAACCCGCGCAGCAGCTCGAGGAAGCGGACGCCGTAAATCACCCCGCTGGCACCGGTGATTCCCACGACGATCCGCTTGACGGCAGCCACTCTTCGCTCTCCCTGGCTAGAGGCGGAAGCGCTTCTTGAATACCTCGCCGCGGGTCTTGTTGTACAGGATCTCCCATTCCTGGCTTCCCTCGGGGGCGGGCCGGGAGTAGGAGGAGAGGATCCGGCGGACTTCCTGGTCGATGGATTCCTCGAGCTTGGATTCGTCGGTGAGGGTCCGGATCACCTCATTCCTGAGGTCCTTCCGGGTCTCCTCATCGCCGTTCCTCATCACCACCCCGGGCGTGGCCTGGAGCTCGGCGACGATGCGGTCCGCCAGGTAGAAGATGCGTTCGCGGCTCATCCGCATCAGAGGATAAACCCCCGCTCCCGGGCCAGCTTGCCCTTGACCATGGCCAGAAGACGGGCGTAGTCAACTGCGGCGTCCCGGATCTTCTTGGTGTGCTCGAGGAGAATCTGCCGGGCCTCCGCGTTCAGGCGCTCTTCGGCCTGGAGGTTCTCCAAGAGAACCTTGCGAACGGCCGCACGGGCCGTGGCCTCATCTTTGGCCTCGACGAACTTTTTGACGACAAGCCGCTTCAGCACGGCGTCGGCCATCCGGTCAGCGATCTCTTTGCGTCGGGGCATCTCGCTGGTTCAACACCGCTTCCAGTCCGCCCACAGACTACACGGGAGGCCTTCGGGGTGTCAAGGCGAAGCCCGCGAGAAATCTAAGCGGATTGGGTTTTCCCGGGCGACCGCGCGGTCGGCAGGCTGACAATGAAGCGGCTCCCCACCCCGACCTCGCTCTCGACGCGGACCCGGCCTCCCTGAGCCTCGACCAGGGACTTCACCAGGGCGAGCCCGAGGCCGAGACCTCCGACGTGGCCGGTTTCCGGGTGGAGAAGGCGAGAGTACTTGTCGAAGACCCGGGGCAGGGCTTCGGCGGGGATCCCGATCCCCTGGTCCTCCACGCTCAGTTCCACCCGCCCGGCCCCCTCGGCGGCCGCGCCCGCTCGGATACGCACCGGCCCACCCCCGGGGGAGTACTTGATGGCGTTAGAGAGCAGATTCTTCAGCACGCGATCGAGCGCGTCGTGATCGGCGAGGACCGGTGGGAGGCCGTCGGGGATGTCGCACTCGATCATGTACAAATCGCTCTGCGCCCTGAACAGGTCAACGTTCGCATCAATCAGCGGTCCGAGCGCGAGGGGCCGTGGCCGGAGCGCGCTCTCCCGCCCGCTTTCGATTCGCGAGAGATCCAGGAGGTCGGTGACGATCCGTCCCAACCGCTCAGCCTCGCGATGAATTGCCTCCAGACAGCGCCGGGCGTCCTCCACCGACAGCGGGCGCGTGAGAAGCAGCTCGCTGAACCCCTGGATGGACGTCAACGGAGTCCTGAGCTCGTGGGACACGATGGAGACGAAGTCTGACTTCGTCCGATCCAGCTCCCTGAGCCGCTCGGTCGCGGCCCCGATCTTTTCCTCCAGCTCCTCGGCGAATCGGCGCTGGCGGTCCACCAGGCGGGCGTTTTCGATGCCGAGCGCCAGTTGAAGGCCCAGCGTCTCGACCGTGGCGCGGAGCTCCCGGCCAAACCCCCCTCGGCGTTCAACGGCGAGCACCCCGATGCGCCCCTCCCGGGCGCTGAGCGGCACCAGGAGCAAGCGCCGGGGCGGCGCCGCGTTGAACGGAGTCGGGCCGAAGCGCGGGTCGCTCTCCACATCTCTCACGAAGAGGCTCTGCCCTTCCCTCAACACCCACGCCGCCGCCGAGTCGGCTTCAACGGCGCCGCGCTCCTGCTCTCTCTCACCCCGTGTGACGACCAACGGCTCTGAACCGTACGGCATCAGCGCGATCGCAACCGCCCGGGCTTCGAGGGCAACCTTAAGCTGCCCCGCTGCTTCCCCCAGGAGGTGCCCGGGCGCTCCGCCGCCGGTCAGAGTGCGGTGGAGCGCCAGCAGTAGATGATACCGAGCGGCCTGGTGGCGCGCCCGGCGGGCCAGGGACCCCATCACGCTTCCGACGAAAGGGAACAGACCGAGGCTGATGAGTCCCTCCACGCTCTCCGCCGTGAGGCCGCCGCGCTCGATGGCCGGCAGGACGAACGGGGCGTAAAGCAGCGCGGCCAGGAGCCCTCCTCCCCCGCCGCCGAGGCCGCCGAAGCGGAGTGCCGCCCACAGGGTCGGCAGGACATAGAGGTGTCGGAGCCCCGACGCGGGACCCGCGTCCACCCAGGCGAGTCCCGCCGTGATCGCTCCGAAGCAGAAGAGGATTCCAGCCCACCCGCTCACCGCACGTGGAGCATCCGATAGGCCGAGAAGAAAACGAGAGCGGCTGCCAGCGAGGGCAGCAGGCTTCCGGAAGACCTGAGGAGCGCGCACCCCGACAGCGACAGGAGCGCGAGGTAAAAGATCGCTCCGGCCATCGTCTCCACAGCCCGCGGAAGAGCGGGGTCGGCTAGATAGCGGAGAACCGAGAGCCCCGTTACCGCCACCGCCGCCGGCCAGAAACTCCACCGCCGCTGCCAGCGGTTGAACAACGTGCCCCGAAAGAAACACTCCGACGACAACACGTTGGCACCCACATCGTAGAGAACGTCGGTCAGATAGGAGCCCGGGGGGTTCAAACGCACGGGGTAGCCGAAGGTCCGCGACGCTGAGAGCAGCAGGTGCGCGCCGAGAAAACCCCCGATTGCAACGCCCCGCGCCAGCGCGCGCCAGTCCGCCCGAAGCGCAAGCCCCATCCTCCGGCACTCAGGGTGACGGAGGGTCACGAGCGCGACCGCGAGGGGCGGCAGGAGATAGGCCAGACACCCCCACGGCGTCACCGCACAGGCTGTTGCGGCGGTCAGGAGGGAGAGCGCCACCAGGGCGGCATGCGGTTTCCACCCCCTCGTGCCCTCCCAAGCGGCCGCGAAGGAGGCGGCGAGAAGCCCGCCGTGAAAGCCCACCACCCCCAGAACCTTCACAACCGCGAGCGAGATCCAGCCCAGATGACCGGCCACGAGCCCACCAAGCCCGACCACGGCAAACGGGACAAGGACCCGCGGCGGGAATGGAATCAGCGGGCCGTTGGCCGACCGGGCTGGGTCAAATGCGCGGGTCAGGGCATCCATCGGCCACGAGCCCGAGGAACGCAGAAACGATCCGAGCGTCCAGAAGGCGCTCCGCCGCCTCCTCGAGCCAGCGCAGCGCCTCCGCGCGCGCGAGGCTCTGCCGATACGGACGATCGGACGTCAGCGCATCATAGACATCCGCCACGGCGACGATCCGGGCTCCCAGCGGAATCGCCGCCCCCGAGAGCCCCGCCGGGTATCCGCTCCCATCCTGCCGTTCGTGGTGGTGGCGAATGATAAGCGCTCCTTCCGAGAAAAATTCCAGCGGCGAAACGATCCGGGCTCCCACCACGGGGTGCTCGCGCATCAGCTCCCACTCGTCGCCCGTGAGGGGACCGGCTTTTCTCAGCACCGCTTCCGGGATCCCGATCTTGCCTAGATCGTGGAGCAGCCCTGCCTGGGCGATGACCCGCGACTCGCTCGGGGCGCATCCGACGCGAAGCGCGAGCTGTTGGGCCAGTCGGGCTACGCGTTCGGAGTGACCCCGCGTATAGGGATCCTTCGCCTCCAGGGCATTGGCCAATCCGAGAAGGCTCTGCAGAAACGCCCGTTGAAGCCGGCCGTGAACGGCCCCGAGCTCTCGAGCGTAGCGGAGCGATTGCTGATAGGCCGCCTGGAGGCGGCCGTGGGCCGACCGGAGGTCCCGCTCCCGCGCGCGCGTGGCGTCGTACTGGGCTTTCAGGTCCCGCGCGTAGAGGAGGACTTGGGAGATGTCTACTTCTCCGGCCACAGGGGGGCCTCGGGAAACAACGATTGAACGAGGGTGAGGAGCCGGAGCGGCGAAAACGGCTTGGTCAGGTAGAGATCGGCCCCGGCGGCCCGCCCCCGGGCGAGATCCTGGTCTTGGCCGGCAGCGGTGAGCATGACGATCTTCGTCTTGTTGAGCTGCGGTTCCAGGCGAAGACGCCGGCAAACCTCGAATCCATTCAGGTACGGCATCTGCACATCGAGCAGGATGAGGTCCGGGTGTTCGGCTCGCGCCACCTCCAGCGCTTCCAGCCCATCGCCGGCCTCGACCACACGCACGTGCTCGTCTTCCAACGTGAGCCGCACCAGCTCCAAGATCGGGGGCTCGTCATCTACGATCAGCACGGTGGCCATGGGCTCAATTTCCAGGGGCAAGCCCTGTGCCAGGGACAGCGGCCCCTGTTGGCGAGGGGATGGAGGACGGACAGACCGAGGGGTGCACTCCGGGCTGTGCAGGCCGGCGGACAGCCTGCCTCAGAAACTGTGCAGGACCGGCGGAAGGAAGCCTATCGGGGCTGGCGGCTGGCTACGTGAAGGCGGGTCAGCGCTCGCGAGAAGGCGGCCAGGGCGCGCGTGTAGTCGATCTCTTCGTCGGTCTTTCCCGCGAGCCGCCGCTCGGCCCGCTGCCGCGCCCGTTCGGCCCGCTCCCGATCGACCTCCTCGGGGCGCTCGGCGTTGTCGGCCAGGACGACCACCCGGTCGCTCCGCACCTCGGCAAAGCCGCCGCTCACGGCCAGGTACTGCTCCTCGCGGCCGACGCGGTAGGACACCTCCCCGCTCTGGAGCGCGGTCAGAAAGGGCGCGTGGCCGGGAAGGACGCCGAAATAGCCAAGGGACCCCGGCGCCACCACCTCGTCCACTTCCTCCGATACGATCAGGCGGTTGGGCGTCGCCAGCTCGAAAAGCACTCTCGGTTCCGGCACCCCGACTACACTCCTGCTCGAAGCTTGCTCGCCTTCTCCACGGCCTCTTCGATGGTCCCGACCATGTAGAAGGCCTGTTCGGGGAGGTCGTCGTACTTCCCCTCCAGGATCTCCCTGAAGCCCTTGATCGTATCCTTGATCGAGACGTACTTCCCCGACTGGCCGGTGAACGCCTCGGCCACGAAGAACGGCTGGGAGAGGAAGCGCTGGAGCTTCCGCGCGCGACCCACGATCAGCTTGTCCTCCTCGGAGAGCTCTTCCATGCCCAGGATGGCGATAATATCTTGCAGATCCTTATAGCGCTGGAGGACCTGCTGGACGCCACGGGCTGTCTGGTAGTGCTCCTCGCCCAGGATTCGCGGATCGAGAATCCGAGAGGTGGACGCCAGCGGGTCCACCGCCGGATAGATGCCGAGCTCGGCAATCTGGCGGGAGAGCACGGTGGTGGCGTCCAGGTGAGCGAAGGCCGTGGCCGGCGCGGGATCGGTAATGTCGTCGGCCGGCACGTAGATGGCCTGAACCGAGGTGATGGATCCGCGCTTCGTCGAGGTGATCCGCTCCTGGAGCGCCGCCATCTCGGTGCCGAGCGTCGGCTGGTAGCCCACCGCCGACGGCATCCGCCCCAGGAGCGCAGAGACCTCGGAGCCGGCCTGGGTAAAGCGGAAGATGTTATCGATAAAGACGAGGACGTCCTGCCCTTCCTCGTCCCTGAAATACTCCGCCGCGGTGAGCGCTGTGAGCCCCACGCGCAGCCGGGCGCCCGGCGGCTCGGTCATCTGACCATAGATCAAGGCGGTCTTCTCGATGACGCCCGACTCCTTCATCTCGAGCCAGAGGTCGTTGCCCTCGCGAGTGCGCTCCCCTACCCCGCCGAAGACGGAGATCCCGCCGTGCTGCGTCGCGATGTTGTGAATCAACTCCATGATGATCACCGTCTTTCCCACCCCAGCCCCGCCGAAGAGCCCGGTCTTCCCGCCCCGCGTGTAGGGCTCGAGCAGGTCGATGACCTTCACGCCGGTCTCAAGTATCTGCACCGTGGTGGACTGCTCCTCGAAGGACGGCGCGGGCCGGTGGATCGGGTAGGTTTTGGCGGTCTTCACCGGCCCCTGCTTGTCCACGGGCTCTCCGATGACGTTCAGGATCCGCCCGAGGGTCTCGCGCCCCACCGGGATCGAAATCGGCCCGCCGGTATCGCGGACCGTCATCCCCCGCGTCAGTCCGTCGGTGGAGGCCATGGCGACGGCGCGGACGCGCCCCTCGCCCAGGTGGTGGGCCACCTCGAGAATGAGCCTCTGGGAGTACGTGAAGATGTCCTTCATTTCGATCCCGAGCACCTCCAGCGCGTTGTAGATGGCTGGTAGCCGATCGGGCTCGAACTCCACGTCCACCACCGGGCCGATGACCTGCACGATTTTCCCATCGCTCATTGGGCGCTCCTTCATGCGCCGGCCGACTGCCTCAGGGCCTCGGCGCCGCCCACGATGTCCAGGAGTTCCTTGGTGATCCGCTCCTGGCGGGCTTTGTTGTACTGGATCGTCAGAAGTTCGATCATTTCTGCGGCGTTCTTCGTCGCCGCCTCCATCGCCGTCATCCGAGCTCCGTATTCCGCAGCCAGGGATTCCATGAGAGCGCGGTACACTTGCGTCCTGATGTGTCGCGGCAGCAGGTCAGCCAGGATCGAGTCCGCGGAGGGCTCATACAGGTAATCCACCGCAGTGGCGTCCGCCACCGCCGGGGCCGCGGCGATTGGGAGGAGCTGCTTGCGGACCACGCGCTGGACCGCCACGGATCGAAACTCGTTGTAGATCAAATAGACCTCGTCCGTTTCCTCCGCGAGATAGTCCTGGATGAGCCGCGTCGAGAGCTCAACGGCGTGGGAATACGCGAGGCGATCAAAAAATCCCACCATCTCCGACTTGATGGTCCAGGGGCGACGGCGGTAGTGATCCCGCGCCTTCCGGCCGACCACCACCAGAGTGAGTCGGACCTCCTCGGTCTGGCGGATGAATTCCAGCGACCGGCGAAGAACGTTGGCGTTGAACGCGCCGCACAGGCCCTTGTCGGCGGTGATGATGACGATCTGCCGGCGACCCCCCTCGCGCCGAGCCAGCAGCGGATGCCGGTCGGTTGAGGCCAGAAAGGCCGGGGTTCCCAGAAGCTCCGACATCTTGGTCGCGTAGGGACGCGCGGCGACAATCCGCTCCTGGGCGCGGCGGAGCTTGGCCGCGGCCACCAGCTTCATGGCCCGCGTGATCTTCTGGGTGGACTGGACGGCGCGGATCCTGCGCCGAATGTCGCGTAGCGTTGCCATGATCCTCGGAGGGGGGCTAGCGCCCCCCTTCCGATGCCTCCCCCCTCGAACAGCTTGCGCGGGCGAAGCCCGCGCTCGGCCGGAGCCCCGCCACGGCGTAGCTAGACGGTTTTGATGCCCTTAGTCTGGATGAACTCGGCCTTCGCCTCTGAAATCGCCTTCTCCACGACCTGACGGAGGCTGTCCGAGATCTCCCGCTTCTCCCGGATCTCTTCGTAAATCCGCTTGTGCCGCCGCTCGACGAAGGGCAGGAGAAACTCTTCGAAGGGACGCATCGCGTCGATCGGAAGATCGTCCAGGAGCCCCTGGGTTCCCGCGTAGATGATGACGATCTGTTTCTCCACGGCGACCGGGGCGTACTGCCCCTGCTTCAGGATCTCCACCATCCGCTGGCCGCGCGCGAGCTGAGCCTGGGTGGCCTTGTCGAGCTCGGAGCCGAACTGGGCGAAGGCTGCCATTTCCCGGTACTGCGCGAGATCCAATCGCAGCTTGCCGGCCACCTGACGCATCGCCTTGATCTGGGCGCTGCCGCCGACCCGCGACACCGACAACCCGACGTTGACCGCCGGCCGGACTCCGGCAAAGAAGAGGTCGCTCTCCAGGTAGATCTGGCCATCGGTGATGGAAATGACGTTCGTCGGGATGTAGGCGGAGACGTCGCCGAGCTGCGTTTCGATGATGGGCAGCGCGGTGAGTGAGCCGCCGCCCAGCTCGTCGTTGAGCTTTGCCGCGCGCTCCAGAAGCCGCGAGTGGAGATAGAACACGTCACCGGGATACGCCTCACGCCCGGGCGGGCGCCGGAGCAAGAGCGAGAGCTGGCGATAGGCCTGCGCATGCTTCGACAGATCATCATAAATGCAGAGGGCGTGGCGACCCGAGTCCCGGAAGTACTCGCCCATGGCGCAGCCCGCGTAGGGAGCCAGGTACTGCAACGGCGCCGGTTCCGAGGCCGAGGCCAAGACGACCGTGGTGTAGGCCATGGCCCCTGCCTCTTCCAGGACCTTGACTACCTGGGCCACCGTGGAGCGCTTCTGCCCGACGGCCACATAGAAGCAGTACACCCCCTGCCCCGCCTGGTTGATGATGGTATCCACCCCGATCGCGGTTTTCCCGGTCTGCCGGTCGCCGATGATCAGCTCCCGCTGCCCGCGACCGATGGGGATCATCGAATCGATCGCCTTGAGCCCGGTCTGGAGCGGCTCCTTCACGGGGCGCCGGTCCACGACGCCCGGCGCGTAGCGCTCGATGGGCCGGTGCTCCGTCGCCTCGATAGGCCCCTTGCCGTCCACGGGCTGGCCGAGGGCGTTCACCACCCGGCCGACGAGGGCTTCCCCAACCGGCACCTGGGCGATCCGTTTCGTTCGCGAGACCTGATCGCCCTCCTTGATCAGCGTGTCTTCGCCGAGGAGGACCGCGCCCACGTTGTCCTCTTCCAGGTTCATCACGAACCCGTACACGCCGCCGGGAAACTCAAGGAGCTCCCCCGACATGGCGGTCTCGAGGCCATAGATACGGGCGATCCCATCGCCCACCTCGATGACGCGCCCCACCTCTTTGAGGTCAACCTCCGGCTCGTAGCCCTGGAGCTGGCGCTTGATAAGCTCGCTGATCTCTTCGGCCTTGATCATCCGCTATCCCTTCACGAGGCGCTCACGCACCCGCGCGAGCTGCCCGTCGAGACTGCCGTCCAGAACGAGGCTGCCCACCTGGGCCACGAATCCTCCGAGGAGGGTCGAGTCCACCGATTCCTCCAGGATCACCTCTTTGCCCGCGATGCGCGCCAGGCGCGTGGCCAGCTGCCCCCGCTCGCTCTCGCTGAGACCCACGGCGCTCCGGACCTGGGCCCGCACCCGCCCCCGCTCCGCATCCACGAGGTTCCGGTAGGCGCGGGCGATCTCTCCCAAATGGTCCATCCGTCCACGGGCGGCCACGAGCCCCAGGAAGTCCCTGACCAGCTCGGAGCAGCCGAGGCGATCGGCCACGGCCATCGCGACCGACTTCTTCGTCGTGCCCTTGATCCACGACCGGTGCAGGAAGTCGTCAAGGCGGCGGTCCGCGGCCATGACCTCGAGGAAGCCCGCGAGCTCGTCGCCGACGGCGTCCAGCCGTCTGCTCTCCCGCGCGACGCCAAAGAGCGCCTTGGCGTAGCGCCTGGCCGTCGCCTCCAGCTGCCTCATCGGCTCCGCTCGAGCTGTTCGATGGCCTCGGTGACGATCTTTCGGTGGTCCTCGCCGCCCAGGTTTTTGCGAATCAGCCGCTCTGCCACCGCGACCGCAAGGTCCCCCACCTCTTTGCGGAGCTCCTGCTTGGCCCGCCTGACATCCTGCTCGATCTCGGCCCTGGCGCCCTCCACCAGGCGTCCCGCCTCGGCGCGGGCGCCCTCCACCAGGCGCCGCTGCTCCTCGCCCGCTTCCTTCAACGCCGCCTCCCGGATACTCTGGGCCTCGGCGTAGGCGGCCTGGAGCTGCTTCTTGTGCTCTGCCCGCTGGTGCTCGGCCTCAGCCTGGGCCGCTTGGGCTTCGGCGAGCGATTTCTTGATGGCGTGAGATCGCTCCTCAAGTTTGGCCAACACCGGTCGGTAGAGAAAGCGCCTGAGGATCAACAGCAGGAGGCCGAAGTTCACGGCCTGCACGAGGAGGGACCAATCCAGGTTGATAAAGCCGCTGCCCCCCTCCGAGGCGGCCACGAGGCTGGGGAACAACCCGAGAAGGAGGCCGACTCCTTCTAAGACCTTATACATGCGCGAAGTTCTCCGGGCCGACGGAGTTGTGAAAAGAGGGGCAAGCAAAACACTAGACGAATATCACGGGGGCGCGAAAACTGTCAAGCCGCGCGCGCCCGCATCGCACGGTGGCCTCAGCCAGCCGTTCAGCCTCCGGCTTTCGCCTCGATGATTCCGCCCCCCACGACCAAGTCCCCCTGGTAAAAAACCACCGACTGCCCCGGCGCGACCGCACGCTGGGCGGTGTCGAAGACCACCTCGACGCGCCGCTCCCCGGCCTGCGGCTGGGGGCCCGCAGCCTCCGGCCGGACGACCGCAGGCGCGGGAGTGTGACTGTGGCGGATCTTGGCGGTCACCCGGATCTCGCCCTGAGGCCAGTCGAAGGGGATGAAGTTGGCCGCTCCAGCCACGAGGCGCTCGGTCTCCAGGGCCCCTGCCTCCCCGACGACGACCGCATTTCGGCCGGGGTCTAATGCCAGGACGTAAAGCGGCCGGTCGGACGCCAGGCCGAGGCCGCGTCGTTGGCCGACCGTGTATGCCGCGAGCCCCTGATGCTGTCCCAGCCGTCGGCCGGCGCGATCCACAATCGGGCCCGGACGAAACGCCTCCGGGATCCGCTGCCGCAAAAACCCCCGATAGTCATCGTCGGGGATGAAACAGATCTCCATGCTCTCGGGCTTGTCGGCCACGGGAAGCCCGAGGGCTCGGGCCTTGGCCCGCACCTCGTCTTTCGTGAGATCACCGACGGGAAACCGCGCCGCCGCCAGCTGACACTGGGCCAGCGGCCAGAGAAAATCCGACTGGTCCTTCCGGGGATCCCGCCCCCGAAACAACAGGTGGCGCCCTGTCTCTGGGTCTTGCCGCAGGCGAGCGTAGTGGCCCGTGGCAACGGCCTCGGCCTCCCACGCGCGCGCGCGCCTGAGCAGCGACCCGAACTTGACCTCCTGGTTACAGACCACACAGGGGACGGGCGTGCGGCCCGCCTGGTACTCGCTGGCGAAGTTGTCAATCACCGTCCGGTCGAACTCGCGTTCGGTGTTGAGCAGATAGTAGGGGATCCCCAAGTGGCGAGCGACTTGGCGCGCATCGTCCACGGTCTCCGGTGAGCAGCAGCTGCCGAAGCGCTTGGGGGCATCCGCCGGCTCCTTCCACGGCCAGACCCGGAGGGTTACGCCCACGACGTCCCACCCTTGCTCCACCAGCAGCGCGGCCGCCACGGACGAATCCACCCCGCCGCTCATTCCCACGACGATGCGCTTGCTCATCGATTCTGACCCTGTCTCCCCGAGATCTGCTCGATTATCCGCTCCAGTTCTTCGCGGGACGCGTACACGATCTCAATCCGCCCCCGACGCTCTGAACCCACGAGCCGCACGCGCGTGGCCAGGCGCTCTCTGAGCTGGTCCTCGAGGGCCGTCAGTTCGGGAGAGCGGCGCGGGGCTCGCCGCGGGATGTGGCTGCGCTGAACCCCCTCCTCCGTCGTTCGCACCGACCACGAATGGGCGAGGATCTCCTCCCGCAGCTTGAGCTGCGCCGCCTCCCCCGTCAAGGAGAGAAGCGCACGGGCGTGGCCCATGGTCAACCGCCCGGCGCGAAGGTCCTCCTGAATGATCGGGGGGAGCTTCAGCAGGCGCAAGCAATTGGCGATCGAGCTTCGATCCTTCCCTACCCGAGCCGCCAGCTCCTCCTGAGTCCACCCGAACTCAGCCAGGAGCCGCCGGTAGGCTTCGGCCTCCTCCATCGGGTTCAGATCCTCGCGGAGCAGGTTCTCCACCAGGGCGAGCTCCAGACTTTCGGCGTCCGTGGCCTCCCGAATGACGGCCGGAACCCTCTCAAGTCCCGCCATTTTGGCGGCGCGGAGCCGCCGCTCTCCCACGATGAGTTGATAACCGTTTCCCGTCCGGCGGACGACCACGGGCTGGAGCATACCCGACTGGCGCATGGAGGCGGAGAGCTCTTGTAGCCCATTGATATTAAAGGTTTTTCGTGGCTGCTGGGGGTTGGGAGAAATCTCGTCGATGGCCAGTTCCCTGAGGCTCTCCCCTTCCGCCGGGCTCGTGGAAAGCAGCGCTCCAAGTCCCCTTCCCAGCCCTCGCTTAACCATGGGCAAGCACCTCCTTAGTGAGTTCGAGGTGGGCCACAGCCCCCGTGGAACGCACATCGTAGAGTAGAATTGGCTTTCCGTGACTGGGCGCCTCCGAAAGCCTGACGTTCCTCGGGATGACCGTCTGAAAAATCTGGCCGCTGAAGTACCGGTGGACTTCCGCCTTCACCTGGCCCGCCAGGCTTGTCCGCCCGTCAAACATCGTGAGAACGATCCCCTCGACCTCAAGCCGCGGGTTGAGACGGTCCTTCACAAGACGGATCGTCTTGAGGAGATGCGCCAGCCCTTCGAGGGCGTAATACTCACACTGGAGCGGCACGAGGACCGCATCTGCGGCCGTAAGGGCATTGACCGTCAAGAGGCCGATCGACGGCGGACAGTCCAGCAAGATGTAGTCAAACTTCTCGCGCGCGCCCCCGAGTGCCCCCTTGAGCTTCGACTCCCTTTCCGAAAGCCCGACCAGCTCCACCTCCGCCCCAACCAGGTCGATGTCAGCGGGCACCAGGAAGAGATTGGTCAGGATCGTTTCCCTTGCGGCCTTTTCCAGGGACTCCCCGCCCAGCAGGACGTGATAGATGGTGGGATATAGCTGGTCCTTTGACACCCCAAGGCCCGTGGTCGCGTTCCCCTGGGGGTCAAGATCGATCAGGAGAGTCGGGTGATCAGAGACCGCCAGGCCGGCGGCGAGGTTGACGGCGGTAGTCGTCTTTCCAACTCCGCCCTTTTGGTTCACGACAGCAATGACTCGGCCCAAAGCGCCTCCGCGTTTCACGTGCAACATGTAGAGTGATGTTCCACGTGAAACATCATGCCCCGACACGGGCGGGGGAGTCAATTAGCTTTTTTCAGCAATTAGGAACCTTCGGCTCATGGCATTCCCTAGGGTGGGGATGGATTCCCAGCGATAGGAGATGCTTTGGGGGAGGGAGGGGAGGGGTTTTCCCGCTGGCGGCCCGGAGCTAATAAACCGACCCCCAGGCGCCAAAAACGCCAAGCCTAACGGGAGGATCGATTCAAGCGGGCCGACCGCTCGGGCGACGACGACGTCGAACGCGCCCCCCAGCGTGGGCTCTGAGGCAAGCAGTTCCTCGGCACGCCCATGTCGAACCTGGACCCCCTCCAGCTCCAGTTCACGCGCAACAGTCGCCAGGAAGGAAGTTCTACGCCGGCGGGCCTCCAGGAGCGTCACCTCGATCCCCGGCTCGACGATCTTTATGGGAATCCCGGGGATCCCCGCACCGGCACCGAGGTCAAGGAGCTTCCGAGCCGGTGGCTCAATCCACCGAAGAAACAGGAGGGAATCTAGGAAGAGCTTTTCGGTGATTTCTGGCGGCGTCCGGTACCCGGTCAGCTGATGCGCTCGGTTCCATTGTATGAGAACGGATAGATACCGAGAAAAGGCCTGAAGTTCCTTGGGGGAGGGGGGCCTCCGGAGAAGCTGAGCAAAGCCACGCGAAAGAGCCTCTGAAAATTCCCACGCGCGGCAGGGCATCCGGGGGATCCTAGAGAGGATGATGTAACCAGTTGTGTTTAAACGCTAAATCGTGCTTGCCGCGGGCCTCGACCGCCACGGGGGTAATGACGAGCCTTCGATCTCGGCCCTCGCCAACGCTTTCCGTCCGTACTGCACTATCCCCTTGAAGAGCAAGATGAATGGTTCGGCGCTCGGCCGATGACATGGGTTGCAGGACAACAGCCCCGCCGGTCGCCTTGACCTGCCTCGCCAAGCGGAGGGCCACCTGCTCGAGCTGCTTCTGACGTCGCTCCCGGTAGCCGCCGACATCGAGCTCCACTCGGGTTCGCTCATCGACCTGGCGGCCCAGGATTCGCCCGACTAGAACCTGAAGCGCCTCGAGGGTCTGGCCTCGCTTGCCGATAAGTAGGCCCGCATCCCTCCCGGACAGCTCGAGACGCACACTGCCCCGCTGCTCCTCGGCGCGCACCTGGGCCTCGATGTTCATCAGGGTGAGCAGTGTTTCAAGGATCGTGCGCCCCCGGATGAGCCGCTCGCCCCCCGGGGTGACGGTCAGCCGCACCCGCGCCTCCTGCCCCCCTAAGCCGAGAAACCCCCTGGCCCCTGCCGCCAGCGTTTCGACCAATACACACTCGCGGGGGACGCCGAGCTTCCTGAGCCCAGCAGCGATGGCTTCATCCGGAGTTCGGCCTGTCTCCTCCAGCGCCATCATGCGCGCTGAGCCTCTTTGGCCTCCTTGCCCGAGACCTTCGCCGGCCGCGCGCGGCGATCCAGATAGAACTGCTGAAGGATCTGAAGCACATTGGACACGAACCAGTAAAGGACCAGACCGGCGGGAAGGTTGAGGAACATAAAGGTGAAAACGACGGGCATCATCAGCATGATCTTGGCCTGGCGCGGATCGCCCGTCGTGGGGGTCATCTTCTGCTGGATAAACATCGAGATCCCCATCAGGACTGGCAGGATGTAGGTGGGGTCCTGTTGAGCGAGATCGCAGATCCAGAGCGCCACGCCGAAAATCGTACCGGCGCAAAGGAACGCCGCGTTCTGCAGCTCCACCGCGAGCGAAAAGACCACGTAGAGGGCGTAGAAGATCGGGATCTGAATCACCGTCGGGAGGCAGCCGCCCATGGGGTTGACCCCGTGCTTCTTGTACAGCTCCATGGTCTCGCGCTGAAGTCGCTGCGGATCCTTTTGGTGCTTGGCCCGGAGCGCATTGACCTGGGGCTGGACGGCCTGCATGGCCTTCATAGACCCCATGCTCTTTACGGTAAGGGGGTAAAAGAGTATCTTCGTGATCACCGTAAGGAGGATGATGGCAACACCGTAATTGGGAACCTGGCGATAGAAGAAGTTCATCAGCCAGAGAATCGGGACCGCGAACCACTCCATCGGCAGAATCCAAAGGAAATTTCCGAAGTGAACGGTTTGCTCCAGCCCCACTCCCAGGGCCTTCAGCCGATCGTACTCCTTCGGTCCCACGTACAGAACCGCGCGTCCCTCCCAAACCTGCCCGGGAGCAAGGGGCGGGGGAGTCGCCTTCAGGGCGATCTGGATCGTGCCGTTTGCCCCGCTCGAGGTAGCGACCTTGAAGTCCGGCGTCAGCGGAATCAAGGCCGCAATGTACCACTCGCTCTCGAGACCGACCCATTTCCCTTCGTCGGTCGCGGCGGCCACTTTCTCCAGGTCGTCGCGGTGGAGTTCGCCCCGCGATAGCCGGACGACTCGCGTCGGGTGCTGCCCTTGAAAGCCCTCCTTCTGGCCCTCGGGCCATTTCTTAGGGGCAGACCAGGGCAGAAGGAGCTCGACCGCCTGGGGAACCGCCTGGCGGTTCTCGAGACGAAGGGCCACCTCGAAGTGAAAGTCCTGCGCCTGAAACCGTAACGCCTCAGTGACCCGAAGCCCAAAGGCGTCTTGCCCCGTCAGCCCGACCTCCGCACGGGGCCGGTCGGGGCCCAGCACGAGCCGTTCCTCCTTGACGTTGAAGGCCGCGCTTTCAGCCCCCGCCCCGGCCCGTTCGAGTACGAGCCGGCCTGGGCCGAGAACTCCTGGAATCACCATGGGCTTGTCGCCGCGATACCGCAGGATCCATTCGTTAAGCCTTCCCCCATCGCTTGTGACCACGGCCCGAAACAAGGGGCCTTGCACCGACACCGTGCGCTGAGGGACGACGGGGAGGCGCTCTACCTTTGGAGGCAACGGAAGCGGTACAGCGGGCGGACGAGCCGGCACCGATTTGGATTCAACCGGGGCTTTGACCGGCGCGGGGGGGGGGGAGACGGGCGCGAAGAGGGCCTGGTAGAGAAGGAGGAGGCCAAACATTAAGGCAGCGGCCAGGATCACTCGTTTTTCCATGTCCTCGATGTGTCCTTTGCGGCCGTGAGTGTCCCCGGCGGTGGCGGATCGTACCCTCCCGGGTGAAACGGATGGCAGCGAAAGAACCGTCGGGCCGCCAGCCACGATCCCCGCACGAATCCGTGCTGGAGGAGCGCCTGCCGAGCGAACTCGGAGCAGGTGGGACTAAACCGACACGCCCGAGGGAGAAGCGGGGAGACGAACTGCTGGTATCCCCTGACCAACCGCATTGCTCCCCGGCTTAGGAGGATCACGCCTCGGCCGCCCGGCGACACTCTTTAGCGACGGTGGCTAACGCCTCCCGTATGTCGCGAAGAATCTCGCTAAACGGGCCGACCCCGGCGCGCGGCCGGGCCACAACCACCAACCGCACCCCCTCCGGAAGCATTTGGCGACTCAGCCGGTAGGCTTCCCGGACCCGTCGGCGCGCCCGGTTCCGCCGCACCGCTCCCTGCACCTGCCGACTTACAGCAAACCCCGCCTTGCGAGGGCCGCGGGCCCCACGCCAGAGAATGAGCACCGACGGCCGCTCAACCCGTTTCCCCCGCTGGAAGACCGCCTGAATTTCGTCCGCGCGTTCGAGTCGTTCGCTCCGGGGAAACGTCCGCCCGCCCACCCCTGCTGCTTCTCCCGTTAAACGGTGAGACGCCTGCGCCCCTTTGCGCGCCGGCGCTTGAGGACATTCCGGCCGCCTTTGGTCTTCATCCGTTCGAGAAAGCCGTGCGTCCCCTTCCGCTTGCGCCGATTCGGTTGGTACGTGCGCTTCATGAGGGGGCCCCTCCTCTCCGTCGAAAAATCGGTTTAGTCTACTGACCAGAAACATTGAAGTCAAGGCGCCAATCTGCCTCATAAATCCTACGGCCTCCTCCGGCTCCAACTCAACTTCTTCCGCTCGAACGCCTTGGGGACCACTTGTTATTAGACGGGCGCGGCGAACTCGGAATCTCCCACGAAGGGGGTTGCCTCGGCAATTCTCGCTGTGGTATGGTAGCCTCCGTTCTCCGGCCCCGCGACTGCCCGAGCAGGTCTTCGCCTGTCCCTGGGCCGCCCGCGCTAGGCGTTCTTCTCGTTCCGTTGCAACCGGAGCCGACGAGGGTCCGTATTTCGATGGGTCGTCGCCCCGCCGCCGAGTCTCCCTCTGTCCCCCCAGGCCCCAGACTTATCCACACGTGTGAATAAGTCTGTGTGTAACTACTCTGCACTCTTGTGGTAGAGGGGACTTAAATGCTTGAGAGTCTCTGGGTCCGGCTCCTGTCCGTGCTTGAGACGAAAATCCCCGCTGCTGCCCTTGATACCTGGGTGCGTCCCAGCCGCCTGCTGGCGGTGGAGGGAGATTGGGTCCGAATCGGTGCCCCCAACAAGTTCGCGCGGGACTGGTTGGCGGAGCACCACCTGAGGACCATTACCGCGGCGGCCCAGGAATGCCTGGGGGGAAATCCCCAGGTCTCCATCACCGTCGAGGATTTGGCGACTCCCCCGCCGTCCAGTGAGCCGCCGGCCCTCCGACCACCCCGTTCGGTGATCACCGGCCTCAACCCGCGGTACACGTTCCAAACGTTCGTCGTCGGCTCCTCCAACCAGT
>CAYRZF010000033.1:0-21920 GCA_964428805.1 uncultured bacterium
CCGAGGCCATGACGATGGCCTACCACCGCTTCCACGGGCTGGACACGCGCATCGCGCGTATCTTCAACACATACGGGGAACGCATGAGGATTGGGGACGGTCGCGCGATCCCCACCTTCATGACGCAGGCGGTGAGAGGCGAGCCCCTCACCGTCTACGGCGACGGCTCCCAGACCCGCAGCTTCTGCTACATCTCCGACATGATGGAGGGATTCTGGCGACTCATGCAGACTCCCGTGAACGACCCGGTGAACCTGGGCAACCCCAAGGAGATGACGGTGCGGGAGCTGGCCGAGAAGATCGTGGCGCTGTCCGGCTCACGAAGCGCCATCACTTTCAAGCCGCTTCCCGTTGACGATCCCAAGGTCCGCCAGCCCGACATCACGCGGGCGCGCACCCTGCTGGGCTGGGAGCCCCGGGTGGACCTGGAGGAAGGGCTCTGCCGGACGCTCGACTGGTTCCGCGCCAGGCTCCGGACGCCAAAATGAAGGTTCTCGTCACGGGCGGGGCGGGCTTCATCGGCTCCCACGTCGTAGATCGCCTGGTGGCCGCCAACCACTCTGTCGTGGTCGTGGATGACCTCTCCACCGGCCATCAGGAGTTCGTCAACCCGGCGGCGAAACTCCACGTCACCGACATTCGAGACACGCGGCTGGCTGAGGTCTTCCAGACGGTGTGCCCCGAGGGGGTGATCCACCTGGCCGCCCAGGCCGAGGTCCGCCGCTCGGTGGAGGACCCCGCGCTCGATGCGGCCATCAACGTCGGGGGAATGCTCAACCTCCTCCTCTGCTGCCAGCGCGCGAAGGTGCCCCGTGTCGTTTACGCGTCCACGGGAGGGGCCGTGTACGGCGATACGATGACGCTGCCGACGCCCGAGGATCACCCGGCCCGGCCAGCCTCGCCGTACGGGATTTCGAAACTCATCGCCGAGCATTACCTGATGTGCTGGGGAACGCTCTATGGCATTGGCGGGATCGCTCTCCGGTTCGCCAACGTGTTCGGCCCGCGGCAGAACCCGCTCGGAGAGGCCGGCGTGGTGGCGATCTTCTCGCACCGCCTCCTCCGCGGCGAGCCAATCACGATCAACGGTGACGGCGAGCAGACGCGCGATTACGTGTACGTGGAGGACGTGGCTGACGCCACTCTCCGCGCGTTGGAGCGGGCCGAAGCGGGGGGGGCAGTGAACATCGGCACTGGCACCGAGACCTCGGTGAATGTCCTGCTCCAGCGGCTCGAGGCGGGCGCCGGCCTGAAAGCCGGGGCGCGCCACGGTCCCCCCAAGGCCGGGGAGCAGCGTCGGAGCGCCCTGGACCCAACCCTGGCGAAGCGGCTCCTGGGGTGGAGCCCGCGCGTGACGTTCGACGAGGGGCTTCGCCGCACCCTCGACTACTTCAAAAACAGGAGAATCTCAGATGATTGACGAGGAGCTCAAAGCGATCCTGGCCTGCCCGGCGTGCAAGGGCGAGCTGCTCTTCGAAGAGACACGCATCATCTGTCCCGCGTGCCGGAAGGCCTATCCGATCCGCGACGGCATCCCGGTCATGCTGATCAGCGAGGCCGAGCCCTGGACCCCGCCCCAGCCGCGGTAATTCTGGCGGGGGGACAGGGCACCCGGCTCCGGCCGCTCACGCTCGCCCGCCCCAAGCCCATCGTGCCCCTTCTCAATCTTCCCTTCCTCCACTACCAGCTCGCCCTCCTGCGCCGTCACGGGGTCAAGGATGTCGTCCTCGCTTGCTCGTACCTGGTCGAATCGATCCGGGCTGTGCTGGGCGACGGGCGAGACCTGGGCGTGAACCTCCGCTACGCTGTGGAAGCGGAGCCGCTCGGCACAGCCGGAGGAGTCCGGAACGCCGCCGACGTGACTGATGGCAAGTTGGTGGTGCTCAATGGAGACGTGCTGACCGACGTGGATCTGGGGGCGATGCTGAGCTTCCATGAGGCGCGTGGGGCTCGGGCCAGCATCTATCTCACGCCCGTGGAAGACCCGACCCCCTACGGGCTGGTGGAGACGGACGCGGGCGGCCGGATCCTGCGCTTCCTGGAGAAGCCGGCGCGGGAGCAGATCACCACCAACACCATCAACGCCGGCATCTACCTGCTCGACCGCGAGCTTCTGGAGTTGATCCCGAAGGCCCAGGCCGTCTCCATGGAGCGCGAGTTCTTCCCCGGCCTCCTGGCGCGCCAGGTGCCCTTCTTCGGCTTCGTGGCCCGCGCCTACTGGCTCGACATCGGGAACCCCGAGCAGTATCGCCGGGCCCACGTGGATCTGCTCAGGGGCGCCGTGGCCACACCCCTCAGCCCGCCTGGCACGCGGCGCGGGGATGTCTGGGTCGGCGCGGGCATGGCGATCGCGGCCGGCGCGAGCGTGAAGGGGCCCTCGGTGCTCGGCTCCGGTGTCACGCTGGAGGAGGATGCCAGCGTCGGGCCATTCACCGTGATCGGCAACGGCGTCAGCGTGGGCCGAGGCAGCCGCGTGGAGGCTTCCGTCCTGTGGGATCATGTGTGGATCGGCCATGGCGCCCTGCTCCGCGAATGCGTCGTGGGCTCCGGGGCTCGGATCGGACCCGGGGCTCGCGTGGGGCCGGGGGCCGCAGTCGCGGAAAACGACGTCGTCCCGTGATATCCTGATTACCGTGCCCCGCATCCGCAATTTCTCCATCGTGGCCCACATCGACCACGGCAAGTCCACGCTGGCGGATCGGCTGCTGGCCCTCACCGGCGCCATGGATCCCAAGAAGGCGGTGGACCAGGTGCTGGATTCCATGGACCTGGAGCGCGAACGGGGGATCACGATCAAGCAGCACACCGTGCGCCTCTCCTACCGGGCCCGCGACGGCCAGGAATACACGCTGAACCTGATCGACACGCCGGGCCACGTGGACTTTTCCTACGAGGTTTCGCGCTCGCTGGCGGCGTGCGAAGGAGCGCTCCTGATCGTGGACGCCGCGCAGGGGGTCGAGGCCCAGACACTGGCCAACTTCTACCTGGCCCTCGAGGCCAATCTGACGATCATCCCCGTCATCAACAAGATCGATCTTCCCCAGGCCGACGTGGAGGGGACCCGGCGGCAGATCGCCGAGATCCTGGGGCTCAATCCTGACGACGCCCTCGCCATCTCTGCCAAGTTGGGGAGCGGGGTTCCGGAAGTACTAGAAGCAATTGTCCATCGCATCCCGCCGCCCCCGGGCGATCCAGAGGCCCCGCTGAAGGCCCTGGTGTTCGATTCCTTCTATGACCCATACCAGGGAGTCGTCGTGTACGTGAAGGTCTTCGACGGCCGCGTGCGCGCCGGCATGCCGGCGCTCCTCATGTCCAACGGCCGGGTGTATGAGGTCCAGCAGGTGGGCGTCTTCACTCCCGAGATGCGCCTCGTGGAGGAGCTGCCGGCGGGACAGGTGGGCTATCTCACGGCAGGGATCAAGCGCGTGGCCGACGCCAAGGTGGGGGAGACCATCACGGACGCCCTGCGCCCCACGGCGGTCCCCTTCCCCGGCTACCGCGACGCCAAACCCATGGTCTTCGCCGGGCTCTTCCCGGTGGAGGACACGGCCTACCAGACGCTCAGGGACGCGCTGGAGAAGCTGCGGCTGAACGACTCAGCGCTGGCCTATGAGCCGGAAACGTCTCTGGCCCTGGGCTTCGGGTTCCGCTGCGGCTTCCTGGGGCTCCTGCACATGGAGATCGTCCAGGAGCGCCTGGAGCGCGAATTCGGCCTCACGCTGATCGTCACCTCCCCCAGCGTCCGCTACCGCGTGGTGACCACGGCGGGGGAGACGGTGGAGATCGACAACCCCTCCAAGCTGCCACCGAGCGGCGAGATCGACCACATCGAGGAGCCGTACGTGCGGGCCTCCGTGTTCGCCCCGACCGAGTTCATGAACCCGATCTACCGGCTGGCCCAGGCCAAGCGCGGCGAGCATCGGGCCCTCGAGTACCTCGGCAAGCGCGTCCACATCAGGTTCGACTTCCCGCTGGCCGAGATCATCGTGGACTTCTACGACCGGCTCAAGTCCATCTCGAAGGGATACGCCTCCTTCGACTACGACTTCTTCGAGTTTCGCCCCTCGGACGTGGTCAAACTCGACATCCTCCTGAACGGAGACCCGGTAGACGCGCTCTCGGCCATCATCCACCGCGACAAGGCGTACGACAAGGGCAAGGCGGTCACCGAGAAGCTCCGCGCGGTGATTCCGCGCCAGCTCTTCGAGGTGGCGATCCAGGCGGCGATCGGCGGCCGCGTGATCGCCCGGGAAACCGTCAAGGCCATCAGGAAGAACGTCACCGCTAAGTGCTACGGCGGTGACATTACCCGCAAACGGAAGTTGCTCGAGAAACAGAAAGAAGGCAAGAAACGGATGAAACGGGTCGGCAAGGTCGAAGTGCCTCAGGAGGCCTTCCTGTCGGTCCTCAAGAGCTAACACCGTGCCGATAACCGTCGCACGCTCACAACGGCATTGCCCGAAGGGCTTCGAGCGCGGGCTGGGCCCGCGCAAGCCTGGGGGGAGGAATCGGGAGGGGCGGGTACCCGCGCCGGAGGCGTGGGTGGCCCCCCTCCGAGGCTGAGCCATGGATCCCACCGCCCCCAAAGAAACCCCCGTGACCCGGGAGATCGCCCCCACCGTCCAGGTCGAGAAGAGGCGGAAGTCCCTCACCCGGGAGTATGTCGAGGCCATCGTCATCGCCGTCCTGCTGGCGGTGGTGATCCGGGCCCTCGTGATCCAGGCCTTCACGATCCCCTCGGGCTCCATGATGGACACGCTGCTGGTGGGGGACTACATCCTGGTCAACAAATTCATCTACGGCGCCGAGATCCCGTTCACGAACCAGCACCTGCCAGGGATTCGCCAGCCCCGGCGGGGTGACATCATCGTGTTCAGGTATCCCCAAGATGAGAGTCGAGACTTCATCAAGCGCATCGTCGCCGTCGGGGGGGAAACGGTGCAAGTGCGGGATAACCGGGTCTTCATCAACGGCCAGCCGCTGGACGAGCCCTACGTGCGACCCGGGGCCTTTCCGGCCACCCCGTCCAACCACTGCGGCTATGTCCACGCCTGCGATCCCGTCATCGTTCCCCCTGGCTCCTACTTCGTCATGGGCGACAACCGGGACAACTCCCAGGACAGCCGCTACTGGGGGTTCGTCAAACGATCGAAGATCCGGGGCAAGGCTTTCATCATGTACTGGTCCTGGGACGGGGATCACCACTGGCTCCGCTGGCGCCGCCTGGGCCGTTACCTGCCATGACGCATCCATCAATGCCTATGCCCGATCTCAGGCCGGGTCAGATGAAACCGATCGGCCTCTATCTGCATATCCCCTTCTGCCGGCAGCGTTGCCATTACTGCTCGTTTAACACCGGTCCTTATCGGCCTCTGGCAATGACCGGATTCCTCTCCGCCCTCCTGCACGAGATTGACCTGATCGGCCAGGCAGAGTGGGCCGGGCGCGCCAGCATCGGAACGGTCTTCTTCGGCGGCGGCACTCCGTCGCTCCTCGAGACCGACGAGATGGCGGCAATCCTGGACCGTCTCGCCAAGCACTTCAGCCTCCTGCCGACCGTGGAAGTCACCGCGGAGTGCAACCCCGAGAGCCTCACGCGCGAGAAGGCAGAGGGATACCGGCTGGCGGGCGTGAACCGGCTGAGCCTTGGCGTCCAGAGCCTCGACGCCGACCTCCTCGTCCGTCTCGGGCGACTCCACTCCCCCGACGAGGCCCGGAGAGCCTTCGATGAGGCGCGGGCCGCCGGCTTTGACAACATGAGCGTGGACCTGATGTACGGCCTCCCGGGCCTCGACCTCCCCCTCTGGGAGCAGACGGTGGGGGAAATCCTTGCCTGGGCCCCCGAACACCTCTCAGCGTACGCCCTCACGCTCGACGAGGGGAGCCGCTGGGCTGGCGAGGGCGTGGCCGGCCTCCCCGACGAAGAGACGGTGACGGCCCAGTACTGGGCTCTCGCCCGTCTGGCTCGGGCGGCAGGCTATGAGCATTACGAAATTTCGAACTACGCCCGCCACGGCTTCAGGTCCCGCCACAACCAGGTTTACTGGCGGTGCGAGGAATACCTCGGGCTGGGTCCGGGAGCCTGCGGCTTTGTGGGGGACATCCGCTACGAGAACGTCAAACCCGTCGGGCGGTACTGCGCGATGCTGGAGGCCGACACCCTGCCTCTCGGAACCTACGAAGTCCTCACCTCGCTCCACCGGCAGGCGGAGCGGAGGATTCTTGGGCTCCGCTTGAGCGACGGCGTCCCGCTCGCCTGGCTCGAGGACGTCGGTCCCCAGATCGAAACCTGGAAGTCCCTGGGATTGCTCGAGGTGACCGACGGTCGCGGCCGGCTCACCGAAGCGGGCTTCTTGCTGTCCGACTCCCTCTTCGTCGAGCTCCTTCCACCCTGTCCTTGACAAGGCCGTTGCGGCTTGTAAAGTATTCGTAGAGCAATGACCGAGGCAATCCCAGACGAGCGACATCGGCAGGTGCTCACCGCGGTCATCGTGGAATACCTCGAGACGGCGGACGCGGTCGGCTCCCGGGCCGTGGCGCGCCAGTACGGGTTGGGCGTATCTCCGGCCACAATCCGCAACGTCATGGCGGATCTGGAAGCGATGGGGTATCTCTCCCAGCCTCACACGTCCGCGGGCCGCGTGCCGACCGACAAGGCGTTCCGCCTCTACGTGGATTCAGACCTCCGAGACCCTCAGCTCCCGGAGAACGAGGTCAGCCGGCTCCGACAGCATTACGCCCGACCCCAGGGAGGGATCGAGCAGCTGATGGAACAGACCTCGCTCCACCTCTCGGCGTTCTCGCGCATGACCGGAGTGCTCCTGGCGCCGCCCCTCAAGCAGACACGGCTGACCCGCATCAACCTCGTCCTCCTTTCGGATGATCGGGTCCTCGCCGTCATGGTCACCGACGGGGGTTGGGTCACCACCCGCACCCTGACCGTCGAGTCGCCGGTGACGGGAGACGACCTCCGGGAGCTCAGTCGTCAGCTCACCCGGCGCTTCGGGGGCAAAACCTTCCGGGAGATCCTGGATCAAGTTTCCGCCCCCCCGGATCCTCTTGACCCGCTACGGACCCGGGCCGGCGCCATCGTGGACCAAGTCTTCTCGCTCCTCCGCGACCGGAGGCTCTACATCGGCGGCGCGATGAATATCCTGGAGCATCGGGAGCTCTGGGACCTGGAGACGATGCGGTCTCTGCTCCGGGCATTCGAGGAAAAGGCCCGGCTCATCGACCTGCTTTCGACCCTGGCCAGCGAGCACGGAGTTCAGGTGACGATCGGCAGGGAGAACCCGGTCGAGGAGATGCAAGAGTGCAGTCTCGTCACCTCCACCTACACCTACCATGACCGCGTGCTGGGGGTCCTGGGGGTCGTGGGGCCGAAACGGATGCCCTACTCCAAAATGATCCCGCTCGTGGACGAAACCGCGCGGCTCGTCAGCCAGTCTCTGTCCCGGGTAAGACAAGAGTTGTATCTTCCGTCTTGACGCCCGGCCCTCGCGCCGGGTCCCCCAATTCTCCGTGAGGCGCCTGCTATAATACATTCTTGCCATGACGGACGAGACCACCCCCGTGGAGCCTTCCGAGACCGAGGATGAGCTGACGCGGCTTCGCCAGGCTCTCGAGGAGACCAAGCAGCTCCTCGACGAAAGGACCGGAGAGGCCAAGGACAACTTCGACCGCTACCTCAGGGCCGTAGCGGAGCTGGACAACCTGAAGAAGCGTACCCAACGCGAACGCGAGGAATACATCCGTTTCGCCAACGAGTCGCTCCTCCGGGAGATCCTTCCCGTCCTCGACAACTTCGACCGCGCCCTGGGGGCCGCCCGCGCGGGTTCGGAGGCCCAGGGCTTCGTGGCGGGCGTCGAGCTGATCCAGCGCGAGTTGTTGAAGGTGCTCGAGAAGTTCGGCGTGACGGCGTACGGCGCGCTCGGGCAGCGGTTCGACCCGGAACGCCACGAGGCGGTGCAGAGCGTGGTGAGGCCCGACGCGGCGGAGATGACGGTCCTGGAGGAGACACAGCGCGGCTACCTCCTGAACGGGCGCGTGCTGCGCCCGGCAATGGTCGTGGTGGCGGTCCCACCTGACAGCGAGAAGGCCTAGTGCCGGGTGGACGGCAGTAGTGCCGAAGCGGGATTATTACGAAGTCCTGGGCGTTTCCCGGGACTCCGGCGACGGCGAGCTCAAGAAAGCGTACCGCCAGCTGGCCCTTCAGTGTCACCCGGACCGGAACCCCGGGGACAAGAAGGCCGAAGAGCGGTTCAAGGAAATCAACGAGGCGTACGCCGTCCTCTCCGACCCTGACAAACGTGCCCAGTACGACCGGTTCGGCACCGTCGCAGGGCCGGGGGGGGTCGACGCCTCGGACCTCGGCTTTGGCACCATCTTCGACGACCTTTTCGAAGGCTTCTTCGGGGGCGCGGGCCG
Source organism: uncultured bacterium (assembly GCA_964428805.1). GTDB lineage: Bacteria > Methylomirabilota > Methylomirabilia > Rokubacteriales > CSP1-6 > CAYRZF01. The sequence goes on from CAYRZF010000033.1 coordinate 8,428, forward strand.
GGGCGGCCGCCGCACCCGGGCCCGGCGCGGCGAAGATCTCCAGTACGACCTCCAGATCAGCCTCGAGGAGGCCGCCAGGGGCCTGGAGACCAAGGTCCAGATCCCCCGCTTCGAGCCGTGCGAGACCTGCCACGGCTCCGGATTGGAATCGGGCACTACGCGCGAGACCTGCTCAACCTGCCGGGGGCAGGGCCAGGTCCGTTTCTCCCAGGGGTTTCTGACCGTGGCCCGCACCTGCCCTCAGTGCGGCGGCGAGGGCGAGGTGGCGAAGCACCCTTGCCGGAAGTGCCGGGGCGAGGGACGCCAGCGGCGCGAGCACCTCCTGGAGATCAAGATCCCGGCGGGAGTCAAGGACGGCGACCAGCTCCGTCTCGGAGGCGAAGGGGAGGCCGGAACCCACGGCGGCCCGGCCGGCGATCTCTATGTGGTGATCCGCCTCCGCCCTCACCCCTTCTTCACCCGGCACGGCGACGATCTCCTCTGCGAGCTTCCCCTCTCCTTTCCCCAAGTGGCACTCGGCGCCGAGGTGGAGGTCCCGATCCTGGAAGGCCGAACGACGCTCAAGGTGCCTGCGGGGACTCAGCCCGGGGACGTTCTCCGTCTCAAGGGCAAGGGAATGCCGAGCCTCCGGGGACGGCACCATGGCGACGCCTGCTACCAAGTGATCCTGGAGGTTCCCGCCCGGCTCGCCGCCAAGCAGCGCCAGCTCCTCGAGGAGTACCAGCGGGCCTCCACGGGAGAATCGGGCCCCCGGCTGGCCTCGTTCCTGGCCGGCATGAAAAAGCTTCTTGGGTCCTAAGTGCCGTTCTGGGAACTGATCCTCCCGTCGTCTCCGGAAGTTTCCGAGGGCCTGACCAACTTTCTGTGGGAACAGGGCGCCATCGGCCTCGTCGAAGAGGAGACACCGTGCTCGCTACCGCGCCTCCGCGCGTTTTTCCCCCAAGCGACCTCGTCCACCGCCCTCTCGCGGGCAGTCAGTCAGTACCTCGCCTCCCTGCACGCCCTCGGCCTCACCGTCAACGTGGGGGAGCCCCTGGTGGCGCCGCTCCTCGACGAACCCTGGGCGGAGGCGTGGCGCCAGGCCTTTGCCCCGCAGCGAGTGGGCCGACGCCTCTGGATCATCCCTCCCTGGGAGACACCCACCACGGAGAGCGGGCTGACGACCATCATCATCGAGCCCGGGCGCGCCTTTGGCACCGGCACCCACGGGAGCACCCAAGGGTGCCTGGTATTGCTCGAGGCGCTTCTCGATCGCCAGCCGGTGGCAGACGCCCTCGACATCGGCACGGGCACGGGGATTCTCGCCATCGCCGCGGCGGCGCTCGGCGTCGAGCGCGTGACGGCGCTGGACACAGACCCCGACGCGGTGGCGGCCGCGCACCTGAACGCCAAGCTTAACGGCGCTGCGAACCGGATCGATTGCGTGCTCGCCGATGGGGGCGTGTTCGAGGGGTTCCAGCCCGCGCTGGTCCTCGCCAACCTCCTGGCGGCGAGCCACCTGAGCCTCGCCTCCCAGTACCGGCGCCTGGTCAGCCCCGCAGGCCACCTGATCCTGGGCGGGATCCTGGCCGACGAGGTGGCGGGAATCCGCGAGGCGCTCGGCGGTCATGCCTTCACTCTGGCCGAGCAAGCCGAGATTGACGGCTGGGTCTCCCTCCGCCTCACCGGGTAGCCTGTGACCAGGTTCCACATCCGGCCGGAGGCCGTCCAAGCCGATCGAGTCGCGTTCGACGAGCAGGAGACGCGCCATCTCGCCCGAGTCCTCCGTCTCGCCCCGGGCGATGTCGTGCAGGTCGTGGACGGTCAGGGGACAGAGCTGACGGTCCGGCTGGAATCGATCGAGGCCCGGGCGGCCACCGGGACGATCCTCGCCCGCTCCTCGTCCCACACCGAGTCTCCCCTTGCCCTCACCCTCGCCCAGGGGGTCCCCAAAGGCGACAAGATGGAATGGATCGTGAGAACCGTGACGGAACTGGGAGTGGCCCGGATCGTCCCGCTCCTCACCGAACGGACCATCGTGAGGCTCGAGCCCGGACGCTGGCGGGACCGGGCCCGCCGGTGGCAGCGAGTCGCCAAGGAGGCCGCGAAGCAGTGCGGGCGCGCGGTGATTCCCATGGTGGAACCGCCCCGCCCGATCCAGGAATTTGCCGAGGCCGACTGGACGGTGGATCTCGCGCTCTGCCTCTGGGAAGGCGAACGCCGGGGCCTCTTGGAGGTTCTGGACAAGACCGCGCGACCGGTGGCTTCAGCGCTGCTGGTCGTCGGGCCCGAGGGAGGCCTGGCCCGGCGCGAGGTGGAGGCGCTCGAGGCGCGGGGGTTCAAGAGTGCCGGGCTCGGTCCCCGGATTCTCAGGACCGAGACGGCGGGGCCGGTGGGCATCTCTCTCCTTCAGGCTCGCTTCGGGGATCTGGGAGCTCCACGGAAGTGACCACCGCCGGCTACGACTACTTCGACGTCGCCGCCGATGTCGGCGTGAGCGCCTGGGCCCCGACGCTTCCCGAGGCCTTCGCCCAGGCGGCCCTCGGCGTGTTCGCCCTCATGGTGGATCCGCACAGCGTCGAGCCGCGTGAGTCGCGCGAGGTGCGCGCGCAGGGAGACACGCCGGAAGCGCTCCTGGTGAACTGGCTCAACGAGTGCCTCTATGTCCACGACATCGAGGCATTCGTGGCGAACCGGATCGAGTTTCTGCTCTTCGAGGCGACCAAGGTTCACGCGCTGCTCTGGGGCGAGGAGCTGGACCCCAAGCGGCACCGCGCGGGCACCGTCGTCAAAGCGGCGACCTTCCACGAGCTCCAGGTCCGCGAGGCCGCCGGGCGGTGGGAAATCCGGGTGATTCTGGACGTCTGACTGTTGTAAAGATGCCACACTCCCTGTCGTTCGTTGTGTCTTCTAAGTAACACGAACCCTCAAAACCTTCGATGTCAAGACACGCTAGAGCTATGAAAATTAATCACTTACGATAATCCGGCCCCTCTGGCACCCAGGTTGCTATAAGATCACCGGTCTTCCGGGCGTCGCCTGCCCAGCCACAAGATCCTATGGATCTTCAACTCACGATTCGAAAGCAAGTGGCGGTCGAAGGGGTGGGGCTTCACTCGGGCCGGCCCGCGAAGGTGACCCTCTCACCCGCGCCCGCCGACAACGGCATCGTCTTTCGCACCACGGATCCCCATCGCACGTTGATTCCCGCTCGCCCAGAGACCGTCGTGGACTCGCACTTCGCCACCACGCTCGGCGTGAACGGGGCCCGCGTTCAGACGGTCGAGCATCTCATGGCGGCGGCCGCAGCGCTCGGGATCGACAACCTCCTTGTGGAGGTCGAGGGGGAGGAGATCCCGGCCATGGATGGCAGCGCGAAGCCATTCGTTTCGCTGCTCTACTCGGCCGGAAAGGCGACGTTGGGAGCCCCGCGCAAGCCCCTGGCCATCACCCAGCCGATCCGGGTCGGGGATGAGGCGCGCTGGCTCCAGATCGTCCCCTCGGACGACTTCCGGGTGAGCTACACCCTGGATGTGAACCACCCGGCGGTGGGGACCCAGGCCGCCTCGTTCGCGTGCTCCGAGCGGGTGTTCGTCGAGGAACTCGCCTCGGCCAGGACCTACGGCTTTCTCAAAGATGTGGGCGTCCTGCGGAAGAACGGTCTGGCCAAGGGCGGCTCCCTGGACAACGCCGTAGTGGTGGGCCACCGCGCCGTTTTGAACGCGAGCCTCCGCTATCGCGACGAGTTCGTCCGCCACAAGATCCTGGACTTGATCGGCGACTTGGCGCTGCTGGGGCGCCCGGTGCTGGGGCACGTGGTCGCGCGCAACGCCGGTCACGCGCTCAACCATCAGCTCGTCAGCGCCATCGCGGCATTCTTTGCCGCTCGCTCCGACCGGACCACGGTTCGGGCCCTCTCCCATCCGGTCAGCCGCCTCTAAAAGAAGACTTCTTCCACCCCTTCGCCGCTGGCGCTATAATGTCCTGTCCGACGTATGCGTGCGCCACGGGCTTCGGCGGTTTCCGCAGCGGATCCCCAGCGCAGCCGGCCGGCTCGGCTCCGATGGCCGCTGGCCTGGATCCTGGCCTGCGGGTTGCTGCTCGCCGCCACCCCTACCCTTTCGGAAATCCGGTTCAGCGATCGTCCCGAAGTCTTTCTCAACGACTACGATCTCACCATGCAGGTGGTGCTCCTGGGAGCGATTCCTCCCTCGTTCCACGAGAGCCTGAGGAGCGGGATCCCCACGCACATCCGCTTCTACGTCGAGCTCTGGCAATATAGCCGCCTCTGGTTCGACCAGCGCCTCCAAACCAGGACTATCGAGCGACAGTTGACCTACAACGTCGTCACGAAGGAATACAAAGTGGTCTCCACAGCGGGGGAACAGCGGGAGCCGTACGTGACCAAAGATCTGAGGGAGGCCCAGCGCGTGGCCTCGCAGATCCTGGGGTTCAAGCTGGGGCCAGCCTCAGCCCTGGAGCCGGCCGGGCTCTACTACGTGCGGGCGCGCGCCGACGTCTCCGTGGGCGGGGTGAACTCCCTGCTGGCGCGCCTGGCGGGAGATGCCGAGGAGACGGACTGGATCCGCTCGACCTTTCTGACGCCGATGCGGACGCAATGATGTCCGGAGGTACGCCGTGCCGTTGACGGCGCCGTTGAGCGGCGAGCACCAGCGCCGCAAGCGCAACCTTCTGATCATCGGCGGGATCCTCATCCTGCTGGTGACCACCATGGCGACCGTGGTGTACCAGGTGGGGATCTGGTCTCCCCAGATCCCGGTCGCCTCGAACCTTCTCGTCTTCGCCCTCTTCAACCTCACCCTGATCGTCTTCCTCCTGCTGCTGGTCCTCCTCTTCCGGAATCTCGTCAAGCTCTTCTTCGAGCGGAGACAGAAGGTTCTCGGCTCCCGGTTCAAGACCAAGCTCGTCATGGCGTTTCTCTCCCTGGCGCTGATCCCGGCCCTCCTCATCTCGATCATCGCCTCCAACCTCCTCAATACGTCCATCGAGGGATGGTTCAAGCCCCAGGTGGAAGGCCCGCTGGAGCAGGCCCTCGACGTGGCGCAGACGTATTACCAGACGCTGGAGGGCACCGTTCTCCGTCACGGGCGCCAGCTCGCGCGAGTGATCGTGCGCGACAGCCTCCTCGGCGAAGACCGGCGCGAGGCGTTGGCTGCCTACCTGGTGGAGCAGCAGGAGACGCTGGGGCTGGCCGCCATCTCGGTCTTCACCCCGAAGGGGCAGGAGCTGGTCCACGTCAAGGACCCGATTCTGGCCTCTCTCCCCACGCGCGACGTGAATACGGAACAGGTCAACCGGGGGCTGAGCGGCCGGGAGGTCACCACGGTCCGGGAGCTCGACAACGGCGACTTGATTCAGGCCGTCGTCCCGATCTGGTCGAGAGGAGACAGGCCTGAGGTCTTGGGCACGCTGGTCGTCGCCACGCACGTGACCCAGCGGTTGGAGGCGCGGATCCGCGGCATCTCCCAGGCCTTTCAGGAGTACAAGCAGCTCAAGCTGCTGAAGAACCCCATCAAGGGGATCTACATCCTGCTCTTCCTGCTGATGACCCTCATCATCGTGTTCTCGTTTACGTGGTTCGGGCTCTACATGGCCCGCGGGATCACGGTGCCGATCCAGCTCCTGGCCGAGGGAACCCGCGAGGTGGCGGCCGGCAACCTCAATTACAAGGTGCAGGTCCAGGCGGACGACGAGATCGGCATCCTGGTGGATTCCTTCAACCGGATGACCAGCGACCTCCAGGCCAAGCACAACGAGCTGGAAGAGCGCCGACGGTACATCGAGACCGTGATCCAGGCCGTGGCGACGGGGGTCGTCTCCCTTGACCCGGCGGGCCGCCTCACGACGATGAACGGGACGGCAGCGCGCATGCTGGGACTACCGGGAGAGTCCGCCGCCCGTCAGCAGTTCCGCCAGCTCTTCGCCGGCGAGCAGTTCGCCGACGTGCGCGCCCTCGTCCAGCGGATGGACCGCTTGCGCCTGGGCACGCTCGAGCGCGAGATCCGCTTCCGCCGCGATGGTCACGCCGTCACGCTCCTCGGAGCGGCCACCGCGCTGCATGGACCGGAAGGCGAATACGCGGGCATGGTGCTCGTCTTCGACGACCTTACCGAGCTCCTGAAGGCCCAGCGGCTCGCGGCCTGGCGCGAGGTCGCCCAGCGCATCGCCCACGAAATCAAGAACCCGTTGACCCCCATCCAGCTCTCCGCCCAGCGACTGCGCCGGCGCCTGGGCGACCGGAACCCGGACGATCGCCGCCTCCTCGAGGAGTGCACGGGGACCATCATCCAGGAGGTGGAAGGCCTCAAGCACCTGGTGGACGAGTTTTCCCGCTTCGCCCGAATGCCGGCGCTGTCGCCGAAGCCGACGGAACTCAACCGCCTGCTGGAGAGCGTAGTGGCCCTCTACCGGGAATCCCATCCCGCGCTCGCGCTCAAGACCTTGTTCGCGCCCGACCTGCCGACCCTCGAGATCGACCCCGACCAGATCAAGCGCGCGGCCCTCAACCTCGTGGATAACGCCGTGGAGGCCGTCGGGGAAGCCGGAGAGGTCACCGTGCAGATCCTGTTCATCCCGGAGCTGAAGCGGGTCCAGGTCGCCGTGAGCGACAACGGCGTGGGAATCCCGCCCGAGGACAAGGACAAGCTTTTTCTCCCGTACTTCTCCACAAAGACGGCGGGGACGGGGCTGGGGCTTGCCATCGTCCACCAGATCGTCACGGACCACGGTGGCAGGATCTGGGCGGAGGACAACGCCCCCAAGGGAAGCCGGTTTGTCATGGAGCTTCCCGTGGACGGGCCCCCCACCCGCGCGGAGACCTAAGTGGCGGGCGAGAGCATCCTGATCGTCGACGACGAAAAAGCCATTCAGACGTCGCTCCGGGGCGTGCTGGAGGACGAAAGCTACCGGGTCGGCACCGTCGGGAGCGGAGACCAGGCCCTGAGCCGGATCGGGGAGGACCCCCCCGATCTCGTGCTTCTCGACGTGTGGATGCCGGGGATGGACGGTCTCGAGGTCCTGGCCGAGATCAAGCGGGTCCGCCCCGAGCAGCCCGTGGTGATGATCTCGGGTCACGGGACCATCGAGACCGCGGTGAAGGCCACCAAGCTCGGCGCCTACGACTTCATCGAAAAGCCCCTATCACTGGAAAAAACGCTGCTGGCCGTGGCGCGCGCCCTCGAGCACTCGCGACTTGAGAGGGAGAACCGGGCGCTTCGCGAGCGGCTCGAGCGCGGGCAGGAGATCGTCGGGCAGAGCGCGGCCCTGCAGGAATTGCGCCGCCAGATCGCCATTGCGGCCCCCACCAGCGGGCGGGTGCTGATTCACGGCGAAAACGGCTCCGGCAAGGAGCTCGTCGCCCGGGCCATCCACGCGCTGTCGGCGCGGCGCGAGGGGCCCTTCGTCGAGGTCAACTGCGCGGCCATCCCAGAGGAGCTGATCGAGTCCGAGCTCTTCGGCCACGAAAGGGGTGCCTTCACCGGGGCGGTGGCCCGGCGCAAGGGCAAGTTCCAACTAGCCGACGGCGGCACGCTGTTCCTCGACGAGGTCGGCGATATGAGCCTCAAGACTCAGGCCAAGGTGCTCCGGGTGTTGGAGGAGCAGGCCTTCGACCGCGTCGGGGGAACGGAATCGATCCGGACGGACGTCCGCGTCATCGCCGCCTCGAACCAGAACCTCTCGGACCTGATTGCCGGGGGGCGCTTCCGCGACGACCTGTTCTATCGCCTCAACGTCATCCCGATCCACGTGCCGCCGCTCCGGGAGCGGAAGGAGGATATGCCGCTGCTGGTCGAGCATTTCATCCGCGTCTTCTCCCTGGAGAACGGCAAGCGCCCGAAGACCGTGTCCGTCGAAGCGCTGGCGTACTTCCTGTCCTACGACTGGCCCGGCAACATCCGCGAGCTCCGGAACATGGTGGAGCGGCTCGTCATCATGTCGCCCCGGGAGGTCATCGGCCCCGAGGACCTCCCGCCACCGCTCCGGCCGAAGGAGGCCGCGCTCCCTGAGGACCAGATCAAGGAGAAGAACCTCAAGGAGGCGCGCGAGGCTTTCGAGCGGGCCTACATCCTGGCCGAGCTGCGAGCCCAGGACTGGAACATGACCCGCACCTCCGACCGGCTCGGGATCGAGCGGAGCCACCTCTACCGCAAGCTCAAAGCCTACGGCATCACCCCCCCGAAGTAGATGCCCCTCACCTGAATCCTCTCCCCGCTGGGGAGAGGTAGGGTGGGGAAGTCATTTCCCTTGACGAATGCCCCCCGGACAGAGTATGCTGCCTGCGATCGCTCCTTTAAGTGGACCCGGCGAGGTCCATAAGGAGAGAACATGGACAGTCTGAAGTCATCCCACGCATTGAGTCTGACCCCCGAGAGGGGGTCTTTTTTTTGCCCATGAAGCCCCGGGAAAAGGCCCAGGTGCTCGACGAAGGGGCGCTGGAGCGGGCGTTGATCCGGATCGCCCACGAGATCGTCGAGAAGAACGGCGGGACCGTGGACCTGGCCTTCGTGGGGCTGCGGACGCGCGGGGTGACGCTGGCCCAGCGCCTCGCCGACCGGGTGGCCGCGATCGACGGGGTGAAGCCCCCCGTGGGAGCGCTGGACATCACCCTCTACCGCGACGACCTGGGGCTCAAGGCGGAGCAGCCGGTGGTCCGCGGGACCGAGATCCCCTTCGACGTGACCGGGAAGACCGTGATCCTCGTGGACGACGTCCTCTTTACTGGCCGTACGATCCGCGCGGCGCTGGACGCCATCATGGATCTCGGCCGGCCCCGGGCCATCCAGCTCGCGATCCTGGTGGACCGGGGGCATCGGGAGCTCCCGATCCGCCCCGACTACATCGGCAAGAACCTCCCCACCTCCCGCCGGGAGACCGTGGCGGTCCGGCTGAAGGAGCACGACGGGGAGGATCGCGTGGTCATCGAAGAACCCGCGGAGGACTGAAGCGATGGGCTGGACGCGCAAGGATCTGCTGACGATGCAGGAGCTGGAGCCCACGGAGATCGGCCTGATCCTGGACACCGCGGCCTCCATGAAGGAGATCGCGTCCCGCGAGATCAAGAAGGTTCCCACCCTCCGGGGCCGAACGGTGGTGAACCTGTTCTATGAGGCCTCCACGCGCACCCGGACCTCCTTCGAGATCGCGAGCAAGTGGCTCTCAGCCGACGTCATCAACTTCAGCGCCTCGGACTCCAGCGTGGCCAAGGGGGAGAGCCTCGTGGACACGGCCCGGAACATCGAGGCCATGAGCCCCGACGTGGTGGTGGTCCGCCACAGCGCCGCGGGCGCCGCCCAGCTTCTGGCGCGCGTCCTCAAGTGCGCGGTGATCAACGCGGGCGACGGCGCCCACGAGCATCCGACCCAGGCCCTGCTGGACCTCCTCACCATCCGCGAGAAGAAGGGGCATCTGGAGGGGCTCTCGGCGGCCATCGTGGGGGACATCACCCACAGTCGGGTTGCCCGCTCCAACATCCACGGCATGAAGAAGCTCGGGATGACAGTGACCGTGGCGGGCCCGCCCACGCTGATCCCGCCCTTTATCCAGGAATTGGGAGTCAAAGTGAGCCACCGGCTCGAGGAGGCCATCACGGACGTGGACGTGATCATGATGCTCCGCCTCCAGCACGAGCGGATGACCGGCGGGCTGATCCCGTCCCTCCGCGAGTACGCCCACTATTGGGGCCTCACGCGCGCGAGCCTCTCGGGCGCCCGGCAGGACGTGCTGATCATGCACCCGGGTCCCGTGCACCGGGGCATCGAACTCGCGCCGGACGTCGCCGACGGGCCGTATTCGGTCATCCTGGATCAGGTCGCTAACGGGGTCGCTGTCAGGATGGCCGTCCTTTACCTTCTCGCCGGCGGGAAGGCCCCAGCATGAAACACGCTGTATCCACTGACGCGAAATTCAGTGCTTGGCGCCGCGCTTGTCCGAGCGCCGGCTTTGCCGGCGCCGTCCTTGGGGGGAGGAATCCGGGTACCCGGGCCGAAGGCCTGGGTGGGGGCGAAGTCCCCCTCCGAGCGTAGATATGAACGCGCTGATCAAAGGCGGCAGGGTCCTCGACCCTGCCAACGGGGTGGACGCCGTTCAGGATGTGCTCATTCAGGATGGGAAAATCTGCCGCCTCGGGAAGGGTCCCCCCGAGCCGGAGGGGACACCAGTGATCGATGCCGCAGGCAAGGTTGTGTGCCCCGGCTTCATTGACATCCACGTCCACCTGCGCGAGCCGGGCTACGAATACAAAGAAACGGTGGCGACGGGGACCAAGGCCGCCGCCGCCGGGGGGTTCACGGCGGTCGCCTGCATGGCCAACACAAATCCCGTCAACGATAACCGCGCGGTCACCGACTACATCCGCGCCAAGGCCCGCAGCGAGGGATTCGTGCGCGTCTTCCCGATCGGCGCGGTCTCGCGAAGGCTCGAAGGCCAGGAGCTGGCGGAGCTGGCCGAGCTGGCCGAGGCCGGGTGCGTGGCCTTTTCGGATGACGGCCACCCCGTCATGAACTCGGCGCTCCTCCGCCGGGCCATGGAGTACACGCTGCCCTTCGGCGTGCCCATCATCTCCCATGCCGAGGATTCCCACCTGACCCAGGGGGGAGTCATGAACGAGGGCGTGGTCTCCACCGAGCTCGGCCTGGCCGGCAGGCCCGCGGCCGCCGAAGAGGTGATGGTCGCGCGGGACCTCTGCCTGGCCGAGCTGACCGGCGCCCACGTCCACATCGCGCATATTTCCACCGCCGGAGCGGTGCGACTCGTGAGGGACGCCAAGGCCCGTGGGATCCGCGTCTCGGCCGAAGCGACCCCGCACCACCTGGTTCTCACCGAGGAGGCGGTGCGCGGCTACGATCCCAACACCAAGATGAACCCGCCGCTCAGGACCAAGCGGGACCGGGAGGCGCTCCTCGAAGGCCTCGCGGACGGCACGATCGATTGCATCGCCACCGATCACGCCCCCCATGCCCTCTCCGAGAAGGAGGGCGACTTCGACCAGGCCGCCTTCGGGATCGTCGGTCTCGAGACCGCGGTCTCGGTCCTCTTGGATCACCTGGTCCGCCCCGGTCTGCTCAGCCTCCACACCCTCATTGAGCGGCTCACCGCCGGTCCCGCCCGGGTCCTCAACCTTCCCGGGGGGAGCCTGACCCCCGGCGTTGACGCCGACGTCACCATCCTCGATCTCGAGCGGGAGCTGACGATCGATCCCGCCGGCTTTCACTCCAAGAGCCGCAACACGCCCTTTGGGGGCTGGCGGGTGACCGGCATGCCGTGGATGACGCTCATCGGCGGCCGGGTGGCGATGTGGGAGCGGGTGATCAAAGGAGGCCTCCTAGCATGAGGAAGCCGGCCCTGCTGGCTCTGGCCGACGGGCGCGTCTTCCGGGGAGAATCCCTCGGGGCTGAGGGCGAAACCACCGGCGAGGTCGTCTTCAACACCGCCATGACCGGCTACCAGGAGATCATGACCGACCCCTCCTACAAGGGGCAAGTCGTGGTGATGACCTACCCGCTCATCGGCAACTACGGGATCAACGACGAGGATCACGAATCGCGCCGGCCCTGGGTGGAGGGGTTCGTCGTCAAGGAGGCATCGAGCACCCCATCTTCGTGGCGGGGGCGGCGGACGCTCGAGGAGTACATGCGGGAGCACGGGATCGTCGGCATCCAGGGAATCGATACGCGGGCGCTGACGCGCCATCTGAGGGACCGCGGCGCTCAGGAGGGGGTCATCTCGACGGAGGAGAGGGACCCGGCGCAGCTCGTGGCCAAGGCCAAGGCCTCCCCGGGGCTCCTCGGGAGAGACCTGGTGCGCGAGGTGACGATCCCGGCGCCTCACGGATGGGATGAGGCGACGTGGGATCGAGTGCGGGGATATCGCAGGCCACCGCCGGCGCGCTTCAAGGTCGTCGCGTTCGACTGGGGGATCAAGGAGAACATCCTCCGCCAGCTCGTGTCCGTGGGGTGCAGCGTCACCGTGGTCCCCGCCGCGACCCCCGCCCCGGCCGTGCTGGAGCAGAAACCCGATGGGATCTTCCTTTCGAACGGGCCGGGGGATCCCGAGGGCGTGCCGTATCTGATCGAGGCCGTTCGAGGGCTCCTCGGCAAGGCTCCGATTTTCGGCATTTGCTTGGGACACCAGATTATCGGTCTGGCGTCAGGCGGCAGCACGTACAAGCTGAAGTTCGGCCACCACGGGGCCAACCACCCGGTCAAGGACCTGGCGACCGGGAAGGTCGAGATCACCGCGCAAAACCACGGGTTCGCCGTTGATCCCGATTCCGTGAAGCCCCACGGTCTCGAGCTGAGCCACGTGAACCTGAACGACGGGACCTGCGAGGGGTTGCGCCATCGGGACCTCCCGGTGTTCTCGGTCCAGTACCATCCCGAAGCATCCCCCGGCCCCCACGACTCCAACTATCTCTTTCAACGTTTCGTGGGCCTCATGGTCCAAGCGAAGGGAGGTTGATCCGTCCTATGCCGAAGTATCTGATCTCGTACCGGAAGACCGAGGAAGTGGGGGAGAAGCCCGAGTGGACCTCCTTCACCACGGAGAGCGAAGCGTCCCTGGAGGCCCACGCCATCCGCGAGCGCGTCGAGAAGCGGATGAGCGTCCTCGGCGAGAAACTCTGGGGCAACGGCGAAGTCGTCTGGGTCGGCGCCGGCCGGCTCGACGACATCCTCTACAAACGCGAGGAGGCGGCACCGGAGACCTCGATCGTCTATGGCGTCGTGCAAGGATAATATCTTTGCCTAAACGAACTGATCTGAGGAAGATTCTGCTGATCGGCTCCGGGCCGATTTCCTCGGAGGGGGACTCCGCCCCCCTTCCGACGCCCCTCGGCAAAGCCGACCGACTCGCTTCGCTCGCGGCTTCGGGGGCTGCCTCCCCCCTCGTTTGTCAAGGCCGGTGCCTCGATGCCTAAGCGGACAGACATTCAAAAAATTCTCCTTATCGGTTCTGGCCCTATAGTGATCGGGCAGGCGTGCGAGTTCGACTACTCAGGGACCCAGGCCTGCAAAGCCCTCCGCGAGGAGGGGTTCGAGGTGGTCCTGGTGAACAGTAACCCGGCCACCATCATGACCGACCCCGAGATGGCCGACCGAACTTACATCGAGCCGCTCACCCCGGAGATGGTCGCCAAGGTCATCGCCCGCGAGCGTCCCCAGGCGCTCCTACCGACGCTCGGCGGCCAGACCGGCCTCAACCTCGCCGTCGCCCTGGCCGAGCAGGGGAGGCTCGACCAGTCCGGCGTCGAGCTGATCGGCGCGAAGCTGCCGGCGATCAAGAAGGCCGAGGACCGCGAACTCTTCAAGGCGGCCATGCAGGCGATCGGCCTGGAAGTTCCCCGGTCGGGGTACGCGAAATCGCTCGAGGACGCACGGGAGATCGTGAGGCTGGTCGGTTACCCCGTGATCATCCGACCCTCGTTCACGCTCGGCGGCACAGGCGGCTCCATCGCCTACAACCCCGAGGAACTGGAGGAGGCGATCCGCTGGGGGCTC
>CAYRZF010000034.1:0-9671 GCA_964428805.1 uncultured bacterium
GATCCTCGCGAAGATTCCCGACGGCTTCGCTTCAGAGGCGCGGGCTCCCGTCGTCCTCGTCATCAACGCCAAGGATCCCGATGGCAGCGTGAGTCCGCTCCACTGGATTGAGGAGCTCGACTGGAAGGCTTATTCGGTGATCTTCAGGCTCCACGAGATCGACCACCTGAACCAGGCCAAGCGGGCCCTGGCGGCGCTCAGGCGAGAGGCATAGGCCCCCTCACCCCACCCTCTCCCCCTGAGGGGGGGCTTGAGGTGCTTCACGGCAACCGCGCCTACTTCCCGGTGGCGCGCTCGAAGGTGGTCTTGTACGTCTTGTTCAGGTCCTCGACCCCGTCAATGTACTTGATGGTGCTCCACGTGGCGCGGGCCGCCCCCCGCATGGCGTAGTAGAGGGTTTCCATGAGCTCATCGTCGGTGGCGCCGGCTTGCTTCGCGGCCGCGAAGCGTCCCGGCACTCAGGAGGTGCAGCCAGCCGCGGCCATAGCGGCCAGCGCGACCAGCTGCATGGTCTTCGGGTCCAGCGCCCCCTCCCGGTAGTACACGCCTGCGAACTCCTTCATCGCTCCCATAGGATCCTCCTCGTGTGGGTGATGTGTTTCGCCCTGCCGGGCGCAGCCATTATACCCGCACGGCTCCTCACCGGGCCAGCGCCACGCAGGCAACTCCTGCCAGGACGACCCCCGCGCCGGCCAGCCGCGGGCCGAGCCGGCCCTCGCCGAGCCACACGCTTCCGATGATCGTTGAGAACACGATCGAAATCTCCCGGCCGGCCACGACATATCCGGCTTTGGACAGCCGGAACGCGAAGAGGACCAGGAGGTAGGCCGTGAGATTCATCGTCGAGGCCACCAGGATGGCCCGCCAGTTCACCGCCCATTCTCGGCTCAGCGCCTGACGCTTCGCGAGGATCGCGGGGAAAAGCAGCGTACACGAGCCGAGTCCCAGGAGGGCGATGTACGGGACGGGATGCAGACGCGCGACGCCGGCCTTGTCCACCAGCGAGTAGGCGGCGATCGTGAGGCCGGTGAGGAGCGCCCACCATGTTGCCGGGCCGACGCGCCGGGAGTGGATGGCCGCTCGGCTCCACGGGCGCGGGGTCAGGTGGAGGCCGATGATCCCGAGCACCACCAGCGCCACGCCGGCCGTTCCCAGGGGTGAGAGGCGCTCGTCGAATAAGGGGAGCGCCAGGATGGGCACCAGGGCCACCCCCAGCCCGCGAGCGATGGGATAGACGAGCGAGAACTCCCCCGACCGGTACGAGCGTCCGAGCGTGAAGAAGTAGAGGGCGTGGAGGAGGATGGTCGCGGTGACAAACGGCAGGGCCGCCCGGGGAAGCCCTTCCGCCATCAGCTTCCAGAGCGCAACGGGGCCGAGAAGCAACGTGGCCAGGAAGACCGAAGACCAGAGAAACGCAAGCGGGTCGAGAGCCCGCTTGGTCAGCGCGTTCCAGGCCGAGTGGAGGACGGCTGCCCCGATCACCAGCGCCAGGGCCGCGCCTGTCATGCCCGGCCGCTCAGAGGGATTTGCCTGTCAGGAGGCGATAGGCTTCCAGGTACTTCTCCGTGGTGCGGCGCACCACCTCGGGCGGGAGCGGCGGCGCCGGCGGCTGTTTGTTCCAGGTGAGGGTTTCCAGGTAGTCGCGCACGTACTGCTTGTCGAAGGAGGGAGGCGACATTCCCGGGGCGTACTCCGCCACGGGCCAGAAGCGCGAGGAATCCGGGGTGAGGACTTCGTCAACCAGAATGATCTCCTCGCCGATGCGGCCGAACTCGAACTTGGTGTCGGCGATGATGATGCCGCGGGTCCGGGCGTAATCCGCGGCGCGGGTATAGACGGCCAGCGTGAGTTGTTTCAACCGGGCGGTCAGCTCCTGCCCCACGGCCTTTCCCATCTCGGCTTCCGAGACATTCTGGTCGTGTCCCGTCTCGGCTTTGGTGGCCGGGGTGAAGATCGGTTGGGGAAGCTTCTCCGATTCCCGAAGTCCCGGCGGGAGCGAGATGCCGCAGACCGCGCCGGTCTTCTGATACTCCTTCCACCCGGATCCCGCCAGGTAGCCGCGCGCGACGCACTCGAAGGGCACCACCTCGGCGCGCCTGACGAGCATCGATCGCCCTTTGAGTTCCGCGGAGTACTTCCCGAGCGGTGAGGGGTAGCGGGCGACGTCCGCCGTGATCAGGTGGTTGGGAACGATGTCCCGGATCAGGTCGAGCCAGAAAAGGCTCAGCGCCGTGAGGACCCGGCCCTTCTCGGGGATCGCGTTCGGGAGCACCACGTCGAAGGCCGAGATCCGGTCGGTAGCCACGATGAGGAGCGTGTCCCGGTCCACGGCGTACACGTCGCGGACCTTCCCACGCCGGAGGATGGAAAGCGTGGGAAAGAAGGTCTCGAGGACCACCGCCATGGCGTCGGCTCCTCTCACCGGGAGGCGGCGAACTCGTCCTTGGCCCGGTGAACGAGGGCGGGATCGGCCAGGAGGTCCACGGTGGTCATCGCCATGGTTTTTGCGGCGTTCACGAGCCCCTGGCGGGCCAGCGGCTTCACCGCAGCCTCGGCGAAGGCGCGGGAATGAATGGCTGTCCCCGTCTCCGCGATCTTGATGTACGGCTGGATCGCCGGGATCACCTGGCTGACGTTGCCGATGTCCGACGACCCGAGCCGGGTGGGGTCGGACACCTCCTCGGGGATTCCGAGCCGCCCCAGGTTAGCCTTGAAGAGGCCCAGCAGGGTCTTGTTGCTCTTGAGCGGCTCGTACACCGTGGGGATCCGGACAATCCGCAGTTCCGTGCCGGTGGCGTGGGCCGCGCCCTCGGCGCACGCCAGGACCTTTCGATAGACTTCCCACATGTAGTCGAGCGTCGCGGCCCGAACGTAGAACGTGGCGGAGGCCGCCTCGGGGATGATGTTGGGAGCGGCCCCGCCGTTGGTGATGATGCCGTGGATCCGGGCGTTCGGGCGCACGTGCTGGCGCAGCGCGCTGATCGCGTTGAAGGTCTGGATGACCGCGTCGAGGGCGTTGACACCCTCCCACGGGTCCACCGAGGCATGGGCGGCCTTGCCGGTGAAGTCGAAGTTCACGCGCACGATGCCCAGGAGGTCCTGGTGCAGGAGGTAGCGGTCCATGCCGTGGATCATCATCGCGCAGTCCACGTCGTTGAAGACCCCGCCCTCGATGAGCTTGATCTTGCCGCCGCCGCCCTCCTCGGCGGGCGTGCCGATGACCTGGATGCGACCCTTGGGGAGCTCGGCCCGGACGGCGGCCAGCGCCGCCCCCGCGCCCGCGCCGGAGGCGGCGATGACGTTGTGGCCGCAGGCGTGCCCGAGCCCCGGGAGCGCATCGTACTCGCAGAGGATCGCGATGGTGGGCCCCTCGCCGGTCTCGATCGTGGCGCGGAAGGCGGTCTCGACACCCGCCACGCCCTTTTCCACTTTGAAGCCTTTGGCGGCGAGGAAGTCGCTGAGCCAGCCCGCGGCCTTCACTTCCTGGTAGCCCAGCTCGGGGTTGGCGTGGATCCGGTGGGACAGGGCCTCCAGCTCGTCGGCCAGGCCATCCACGGCGCGGCCGACGGCATCTTTCAACGCGCTCATATGGTTAACGGCGACGAGCCTACCACAGAAACGGTGGCGGCCTCAACACGTGAGGCGACGAGCGGGAGCGTCAGGGAGACTGGACTGAGCTTACTTGGTGCCGCTCGACGGAGCGGAGGACGGCGTGGCCTGGCCGAGGGGCACCGCCCTCGAGCGGAACTGCTCCGGCACGCTATTGAGGCCCTGGGAGTAGTGGACTTGGCCGCGGTCATCCGCCCACCGGTACAGGCCACTGGTGGATGGAGACGCGGCCGGTTGGCTCACCCGCTGAGGCGGCTGAGGGGCGTCGGGATGCTGGTGGTCGTCGCCTTGGTGAGCCAGGGACGGGATCGGAACCAGCAGCGGTACCACCAGCAGCAGGACAGGCAAGAAGCGGTTCATGGTTTCCCCCTTACCTCTTCACCCCGGCGGGCGGCAGCCCGCCTTGACCGTCAGGAATCGGTTCCGGTACTCCGTGCCTCTCTCCCGCCCCCGGAACGACCCGGGGGAGTTCGAGGGAGGCCTGGCTGCTCGCCGAGGTGAGATCTAAGACGGTCTGACGATCAGTTTCCACGGTCACCTGCTGCTCCCAGAGCTGAGTGTTCCCCGAAGCGGCGATCAGCCGATAGGTCCCTGAAGGGATGTTGGCGAACTCATAGGGTTCGCCGAGCCAGAGCCGTCGGGAAAAGTTGACCCCCTTCGTCGAGGGATCGTCCCCGGAGAGGACGATCATGACCGAAAACCGGGCCTCGGCGGGAAGCCCCGCCCACTGGGTTGTTCCCCGAAGCGTACCCTTTGGCCCCCGAAGAGCGGGTGGTGTCGCCGTCGGCTTCGTCGCCGCCTCCGATGGCGACGCGAAGGCAAGCCACTCTCCAGGCGCGCCGGCGCTCACCAGCCAGCGGCGGGCCACCTGGACCTCTTCGGACTCCGGTCGCCCCAGCTCGACCACCCGACGGAACGCGTCGATGGTCTCGTCTCGCCGCCCCAGGTGGGAGAGCGTTGTCCCGAGGGCGAACCAGAACGTGCTGTTGCCCGGCTCCTGCCTGACCGCCGCCTGGTACTTGACCGCCGCCGCCTCGTACTCGCCCCGCGCGGCCAGCTGATCCCCCTCCGCCTTGAGCTGGAGGGTCAGCGACCCCACGGGCGCCTGCGCCGGCCCGGGCGCCGGAGCCTGCTGGCACCCCAGGAAGAGAGAAAGGACCGCCGCGATCAGAAGACGGCGCACCCCTACATCTCCCGCCAGCCGGACGTCTTGACGAGGGATCGAATGCTCTGCGCCTGGTTGACCCGCTGCGAGCTCGAGGACAACTTCGTCCAGTGAATGTCGATCGACCCTGGCAGCGCCAAACCGTCCTCGCTATGTTCGTTGTTTTTCTGGAGCTTCAGCTCATAATCCGGGGTGTCCTTGTCCTTCCTCGTCTCGTTCAGGATGACCCCGCCGTAGACATTGGCCTGGACAGACTTATCGAACGAGACCCCCACACTCTTCCCGGTGAGGATGATGACTCCGTCCCAGCGGAAGTTGTCGTAGATCTCCAGGGTGCCGTCTTCCACGATCAGGATCCCCGCGCCTGAGTTGGTCCCCTTTAGGATGAGGACTCTAGCGGGGCTCGATGCGTTGTTCGGGTCACCCTTGAAATACGAGATGGTGGGGTTGCTGGTGGTCCCCAGATTGACAGGGAGGTTATTGTTGGCGCCGATAGGCTGCCCGTCCTGGATGGTCACGCTGGTACCCGATGTGCTCTGAAGGACAGTCACGCTTTGCGCCTTGAGCTTGTTGACGAAGTCGCTGACCGAATTGGAGAGGAAGTTCCCGCTACCGTCCACCTTGGAGGCGAGCTGCGAATCGGCGCCGATCGTATTTTTCCCAGCGTCGTCATACATCCTCGACACGACCGCCACGGGGGGACTGCTGCCCTGCTGCAGCCCGTCCAGCTCGTTGATCTGATGCTTGTTCAGGGCGTTCTCCACCCTGCTCTCGAAGGACTGGCCGGTGTTGGGCTGATTCCCGGTCGGCGTCGCGATGGCGTACTTGAGCGGGCCGCTGACCCCCATCATGTTGGCAGGGTTACCGGGGTCCTCCGCGTAGTCAAGGCCGTTGCTGTGGAAGTGGTGGTTCGTCCAGTCGGAAACCACGCCCATGTCCAAGTCGCACTGGAGGCCCCCGCAGTTCAGGGCCCCCGGCATCGTCGGGATTGTAATCCGGCTGATGACCACCTGGATCTGGCGGGTCATATTGTTGTAGGTCCCGGTGGCGGTGACGATGAGCGCGCCGTTGGTGTCAGTCGTGGTATTGGCCGCCGGCTCGGCGGGCAAGCCCGTGAGAGCGGTGTCGGTGGCAAGGACGTCGTTCCGGATCTGGACCGTATAGGTCCCAAAGGCGGCGGTGAGCCCCGGCAGTGTCGTCTGGGCCCCGTTGGCCCCCGTGAGCCAGACGGCCTGGGGGTTGCTCCCGGCCACCTTGTTGGGGCCCTGCAGGACCGTACTCCAGTTCGTCGCCGGGTTGGCGAGCTGGTCGAAGGCCCACTCGATCCCCGCATCGGCCGAGTAGCGGCCCTGGGTGGCAGCGCTCAAGTTACGGGAGATCTGGGGCTCCATGCTGCCCATCGAGACAAAGGTCAGGACGAATGCTGTCAACGACACCAGCGCGAAGAGCGCCAGGGGGAGTGCAACTCCCCTCTCATTGCGAACTGAGCCTGCCCACGGCTTCATGCGAAACCTCCTCACTGAACTTGGTTCCTCAGGCGGATCCGGTCATTTCTTGTGACGTCCGGACCCCCCGGTTTTCTTTCATCAGGCTACTAGAGCAATTTCACTGCCAGGCCCAGCCGTGGCCTTAACCTACTGAAAAATAAGTGGATGCAGAACCATTGCACCTAGTCGAAAGCGGGAAACTGGGCGAGATTTGTGTACGAATGGCACGGAACTGGGAAAACTGACACCAACTAGGCTTTGTAGCGATCCCCGAGGGCCATCTGCTCGGTGAGGCCCATCAGGGCGTTGAACTCCGCGAAGGGGAGGTAGCGGTCGGCGAATGCCAGGACGTCGTCTTTCTCCTTCACCCCGGCCAGGAAGCTCTGGACGGCCTTCACGGCCACGAAGAGCGCGTCCACGGGCAGCAGGATGATCGCGTACTCGAGTTCCCGAAGTCGCTTGAAGGGGAGGAGCGGGGACCGGCCGCCCGGGGCGTAGTTGAAGAGCAGGGGCGCGTCGAAGGTCTTCCCCACGGTCTCGATCTGCTGCGCCGAGGTGGGCGCTTCCACGAACAGGATGTCGGCGCCCGCCTTGATGGCCGCCTCGCCACGGCGGAGGGCGTCGTCGAAGCCGGTCACGGCGATGGCGTCGGTGCGGGCGATGATGAGCAGGTCCGGATCGGTGCGGGCTTCCACCGCCGCTCTGATCTTCTGACGGAATTCCTCGATGGGAACGACCTGCTTCCCTGTCAGGTGGCCGCAGCGCTTGGGGAGCATCTGGTCTTCCAGGTGGAGCGCCGCGACGCCGGCCGCCTCGTAGAGCTGAACGGTGCGACACACGTTCAGCACGTTCCCGTAGCCCGTGTCGGCGTCGGCGATCAGCGGGATGGAGACTGCGCTCGCCATATTTCTTGCCTGATCGCTCATCTCCGAGAGCCCGGCGAAGCCCAGATCGGGGAGCCCGAGGCGGGAGGCGGACGTTCCGTAGCCCGACATGTACACCGCCTGGAAGCCGGCCCTCTCAACCAACTTCGCCGAGACGCAGTCGTAAGCGCCGGGCACCACCAGCCCCTGCTTGCGCAGCACCAGCTCGTGCAGCCGCCTTCGAGGATTCATGCAGTCAGCCTCCTCGCCATGTCAATGCGGCGGTCGATCGATGGGTGGGAGTAGAGGAAGAATTCCTTCAGGCGATTGGGCTGGCGCTCGGCGAGGTTCAGGCTCGCGAGCCGCTCCATCGCGCTGACGAACGCCCCCGGGTTCTTCGTGGTGGTCAGGGCGAAGTTGTCCGCCTGGCGCTCGATCCGGCGAGAGAAGCCGTTGGCAAGCGGTGCCGCGACCAACCCCAGGAGGAGCAGGATGAGAGCCAGGAGGGGAAGCCCCGCCGGGTCCGCGGGGCCCTGAAAGCCGGACCACGCGCTGCCGATCCTGAGGAGCCCATCAGCGGCCCAAAAGGTCGCGAGCAGCACCGCGCCCTGGACCAGGAGCCCCCGCATGAGGTCGCCGTGGACATGGTGGCCGAGCTCGTGGGCCAGGACCGTCTCGATTTCCTCAGGGGAGAACTCGGTGATCAGCGTATCGAACAGAAGGATGCGTCGCGTGTTCCCGAGACCCGTCAGGGCGGCGTTGGCGGTGCGGCTTTTTCTCGATTGATCGGCCACCCATACCCCGATGACCGGCACGCCGACCCGTCGGGCCAGCCCCAGCAACCGTTCTTTGAGGGGGGAATCCTCCAGCGGGACCAGCCGGTAGAAGAGCGGGACGATCCAGACCGGCACCACGAGCGTCAAGAGGAGCGAGCCCAGGAAGAGGATGACGGCGGCCCAGAGCCACCACCACGCTGAGATGCGGAGAAAACCATAGATGATTTCGAGAGCGAGCAGGGCGAGAGCGCCGCCGATCGCTCCGGCCTTCACCCGGTCCCAGCACCAGCGGCCGAGCGGCTGATGGAGGAGACCGAAGCGCTTCGGAAGCCAGTACCCGCACGTGAAATCGAGCGGCAGGGTCAGGAGCTTGAGCCCGACGCCCAGCGCGACGGCAAGCGCGGCCACGTGGAGCCACCAGGGAGGCGGCGTGCCGGGGAGCATGGACCGGGTCAATCCTCCCAGGAGGATCGCCGAAAGGTAGGCGATCGTGATCAGGAGGTTTGAGACAGCGAGCCAGAACTGCCAGCGGTGATAGACGGTCGCTTGGTCGCTCACGTACGCTCCTTGACGAGCTTCAGGAGGCGGACGAAGTCGGCGTATTGCAGCGGCGCAAACGCAAACGCGTGTCCATCCTGGTCCCTCCTCACTACGGCGGACAGGGCGGAGATGATGGGGCCGCCATCTGGAGGCCTGAAAATAAGCGTCACCGGGGTGTCCGGCTCGAGGTCGCCGGCAAATCTGACCTTCACGCCGCCCGGGCTCAGGTTCACGGACTCTCCCGTCCACTCCGTCCCGGACATGTCGTCCACCGTGACCTTCCACACGGTGATCTCCCAGGAAACGCGGGCTCGGGGGTATTTTCTGCGCTCCTCCATGCCGGACGCCTCCCCGCTCGTCCTCGTTGCCACGATACCCGGAACACCGCTTTCTATCAAGCATGGTCCGACACGTCTGTATCCCTGTGGTAGAATGAACGGCAATTCATCGGGCGAGGAGCCGACGTGTTCCAATCGGTGGAGGAGGTTCAGCAGCGCTTCCGGCAGGCGCGCTACATCGCCAGCTGCCGGATCGGGCGCGCTCCCTCGTGATCCTGAACGTCGCCGAGCTCGATCCAACCCTGGTGGAAGCCACGCTCACGATACTGGTGAAGTACGAAAAGGATCTGGAGCGCGTCAGGGGCGCGCTCGACAAGGTGCTGGCTGACTCTGGATGAATGACTGGAAGAACCTGAGCGACTTCAAGGAGTTATGGTTTCCGTGCCCGCGCATCCGGCTGCCCGAGCTGGGCCCTGCGGGGCCGGTCTTCATCGAGGGCGGGCGCTGCATCTCTGGTCTCATCGGCGAGTACACCAAGATCTGGCTCCTGGCCTCGGGGCGCTGGCATTTTTACTATCTCCACCCGCTTGCGCGTGATTTCTTCCTGGCGACCATGCCTGAGGCCGTGCCCCACCTGCTGAACCCGGACGAGCTGACCGTGGAGACGTTCCGCCAGGGACTCTCCTACAAGGTGGTGCTCGGGCTCCGGTCGGTGGAAGGGCCGGTGCGCGTTCTCCATCTTGTCGGCGACGTCCGGGATCTGACGAAGTGCTCGGAGCGCATCGAAGAAGTGCCGTCCGGCCCGCTCGGCTGGAAGCTCTCGATGACCCACGTGATCGGCCAGGGCTCGTTCCATGGCCTGATCCGTCTCGAGGACGGGCGCCTTCACCCGATCGCCCGGGAGAAAGGCGAGGACGTCTTCAAGGCCTCCTGGGTCACCTTCACCCGCTGAT
>CAYRZF010000034.1:9771-21665 GCA_964428805.1 uncultured bacterium
TTTGTCCTCTCCCCCGCCGGGGGAGAGAGTCCCCCTCACCTCTTCTCCTCTCCCCAGAGGGGAGAGGAGAAGAGGTGAGGGGAGTATGAGTTGGCGTCAGCCGATCGACTCAGAGTGTCATGGGGGTAACGCCGGCAATCGATTGAGGGCCCCCCGAATTCCCCGCATCCCCCCTTTTCTTTTGGATTTTTCACGAATTTCTGTCTGGCAAGCCTGTTGCAGCCCGTCAGATTGGCTCTGAATCCAATCTCTGCTCGGCTTTCGAAGAGGAGGAGGCTATGCGACAGGTTTTCCAGATCGGGATTCTGGTATCGGCTCTACTGATCGCGGTGGCCGGCTGTGCCGCGGTGGACTGGGTCGGGGATAAGTTCCGGGATATGGCGGCAACACCAACAGAGGCTGAGACCGACCAGCTCAAGGAGGGAGAAGGAGGGCGAGTCAGCGACAAGTCCGATGAGATGGTCAGCCGCGCAGCCGCCCCTTCACCCGGCGGGAACGCGCGAAGCCAGGTGCAAGCCCTCCACGTGCAATTCGCCTCCAGCAGGTCCGACCTCAATAACACCGCCCAGACCTACCTCTTGGTGCTGATCAAGAAGCTCCGGGAGAACCCCAAGTTCAGCGTGGACCTCGAGGGGTACACGGACTCGGTCGGGTCGCGCGACCTCAACCTGCAGCTGAGCCAGAAGAGAGTGGAGGCGGTCCGCCGCTACCTCGTGGAGCGGGGCGTGGAGCCGGCGCGGATTCGGTCGGCCGGCCTGGGCCAGCTCCCCGACCGCGGCACGCCCGAGGATCAGGCCAAGAATCGCCGCGTGACCGTCAAGTTGATGGTTCCCAAAGACTAGTCGGGCGACGCACACTCGCCGACCTCCTGCCGACCCCCTCATCTTTGTCCTCTCCCCCGGTGGGGGAGAGGGTTGGGTGAGGGGGTTTTTTCTGCTAGTCTTGGCCCATGCCGCGGACGACGAAGCGCTCCAGCGGTCCGGACTCCCAGGCCGACGCCATCGAGGACCTCTACGCGCGGGGCGTCACCGACGGCTTGCCCGTCGTGCCACCCACGCTTCCGCGGGTGGAAAAGGCGATCGCAGCGTCCCGGCGCAAGGCGGACGATCTGGTGGCGTTGGTCCCCCCGAACTACGGCCGAGCCACTGTGGAGAAGATCGCGGTCAACGCGGTCATGGCCGGGTGCCGGCCGGAGTACCTGCCCGTCGTGATCGCCGGCGTCGAGGCGATGTGCGACGAGGCCTTCGACCTCCATGGCGTCTCGGCCACGACCAACTTCGCCTCGCCGCTTTTCATCATCAACGGGCCGATCCGCAAGCGCCTCGACGTCAACTGCGGTGCCGGCGTCTTCGGCCCGGGCTGGCGCGCCAACGCGACGATCGGACGGGCGCTCCGCTTGATCGCGGTGAACCTCGGGGGAGCCAAGCCCGGGATCATCAGCATGTCCACCATGGGCCACCCCGGCCGTTACACCTATTGCATCGGCGAGTATGAAGAGGAAAACCCCTGGGACCCGCTCCACGTCGAGCACGGCTTCGCGCCGGGGGACAGCACCGTCGCGGCGTTCGCGGGCGAGGCCCCCCACGGGATCTACGACCACAAGAGCCGAACCGCCAAGGATCTGCTGACCACCATTGCCCGGAGCCTCGAGGTGGTCTGGCACCACAAGGCCACCGCGCTCGGAGACACGCTCGTCGTCCTCTCCCCTGAGCATGCGCGGACCATCGCCGGGGATGGCTGGTCAAAGAAAGACATGCAACGCTTCTTTTGGGAGCTGCTCCGGAAACCGGTGAAGGACCTGCTGCCGGGCAAGGACGGCGGCGAGGGGCTGCCCGAGAGCGTCCTGGCGGGCATCCCGAACCCGGAGACGGACGAGACGCCGGTCCCCAAGTTCCGCGCCCCTGAGCATTTGAAAATCCTCGTCGCCGGGGGGACGGCGGGGCGGTTTTCGGCGGTGATCCCGGGATGGACGTTCCCCAACGGCTCCAACCTGGTGATCAAAAAGATCCAGATCCTCGAGTGAGGGAGGAGGAAGCGATGCCGAAAGAGGACCGGTACTTAGACCCGACGGATTCCGTGGCGGTGCCTCGAAAGACCGCCCACCGGCCGCCGTCGCTGGACGGCAAGGTGATCACGCTCCTCGACATCTCGAAGCCGAAGGGGAACCATCTCCTCGACCGGATCGAGGAATTGCTGAAAGAGCGCGCGAAGCCCAAGGCGATCCTCCGGCGGAAGAAGCCGACCTTCGCCCGCCCCGCGCCCGACGACCTCCGGCAGGAAATCCTGCGTGAGAGCGACGTCGTCGTCGAAGCCCTGGCCGACTGAGGGTCGTGCACAACGTGCAGTGTGCACGACGGCGTGTTCTTCGAGGATCAGGGTCTCCCGACGGCGACGGTCATCTCCTCCGAGTTCGTGAAGGCGGCGCGGGCCCAGGCTGAGGCGCTCGGCGCCCGGGAGTATCGGACGGTGGTGGTCCCGCACCCGATCCAGCCGCTCACCCGCGACGAGGTGCGCGTCCTCGCCGACAAGGTCATTGACGAGATCTTCGCCCGCCTGACGAAAAGCTAGCTTCCTGCGGGCCGCGGCGATCTCGGTAGCACCTCTCGGAGGAACTTCCCTGTGTAGGAACCTTCAGTCTGGGCCACGTGCTCGGGCGTCCCTTCGGCCACGAGTTCGCCGCCGGCCTCGCCGCCTTCGGGCCCCAGGTCCACGATCCAGTCGGCGGTCTTGATCACGTCCAGGTGATGCTCGACCACCAGGACCGTGTTGCTCGCGTCCACGAGGCGGTTCAGCACGCCGAGGAGCTTCTTGATGTCGTCCAAGTGCAGGCCGGTCGTCGGCTCGTCCAGGATGTAGAGGAAGTCGGCGGTGGGGCGCGCGCCGAGCTCGGCGGCAATCTTGAGGCGTTGGGCCTCGCCTCCGGAGAGGGTCGTCGCCGGCTGTCCCAGCCGCAGGTATCCGAGCCCCACCTGCTGGAGCACGTGGAGCCGGCGGACGAGGGCCGGGTGGGCCGAAAAGAACTCCACCGCCTCGTCCACGGTCAGCTGAAGAACCTGGCTCACGTCCTTCCCCTTGTACGTGACCTGAAGGACATCGGGACGGAAGCGCTTCCCCGCGCACTCCTGGCAGGTGACGTACACATCCTCGAAGAAGTACATCTCCAGCTTCTGGAATCCATTCCCCTGACAGGCCTCGCAGCGACCACCCGGAACGTTGAAGGAGAACGCGCCCGACCCGAGGCCCAGCGTCTTCGCCCTCGGGAGCCCCGCGTACACTTTGCGGATTTCTTCGAAGGCCTTGATGTAGGTCACGGGGTTCGAGCGCGGGGTGCGGCCGATGGGCTCCTGGTCAATGAGGCGGACCCCCTTGAGGTATTCCAACCCCAGGAGCGCCTCGTACGCCCCGGGGAGCTCGAACTCGACCTTGAAGGCGCGCGCCACCGCTCGGTAGAGCGTGTCGTGCACGAGGGTGGACTTGCCCGATCCCGACACTCCCGTGACACAGGTCAGCGTGTGGAGGGGGAACTTCACCGTCAGGCCCTTGAGGTTATGCTGGTGGGCGCCGATCAGGGTGAGGTGGCGGCGCCCCCGCCGGCGGGTCAGCGGCGTCGGAATCGAGTCCCGCCCGGTCAGATAGCGCGCCGTCAACGACCGAGGGTCCTTCAGGAACTCAGAGCGGGTCCCCGCGAAGACCACCCGGCCGCCGCGCTCCCCCGAGCCCGGGCCCATCTCCACCAGATAGTCGGCGGAATCCATGAAGCTCCGGTCGTGCTCGACGATCACCACGGTGTTGCCCGCGTACGCCAGCTCGCGGCAGAGCTCGCTCAGCCGCGCGGTATCACGGGCGTGAAGGCCGATGGAGGGCTCGTCGAGTACGTACAGGGTGCCTACCAGCTGGGAGCCCAGCTGGTTCGCCAGGTTGATTCGTTGCGCCTCTCCCCCGGAGAGGGTGCGCGTCTGGCGCGCGAGCGTGAGATACCCAAGCCCCACTCGCAGGAGGAAGCCGACCTTGGCCCGGAGCTGCTTCAGGATCTCTCGCGCCACGGCCTCCTCCCACGCCGTGAGCGGCAGCTCGGAGAGGAAGCGCGCCAGTTCTTCCACCGTCATCGCCGTCCATTCGGCGATCGTCCGGCCGCCCACTTTGACCGCCAGCGCCTCGGCTTTGAGGCGGGCGCCGGCGCATCGGGGACAGGGGAACTGGCTCCGGTAGCGGGAGAGGAAGACCCGGACGTGGAGCTTGTAGCGGTAGCTTTCAACCTCCTCGAAGAAGCCGCGGATCCCGGAGAAGTTCTTGTCCCCCTCGTGGAGCCACCGCCTCTCCGCCGCCGCGAGGTCGGCGTACGGACGGGTGGCGTCCAGGCCGCGGCGCTTGGCCGCCTTGATGAGCTCCTTCTGGTACCAGCGCCCGGACGGATGAGTCCACGGCTCCACGGCGCCGTCCGCCAGGCTTCGAGAGGGGTCCGGGATCAGGCGCGATTCGTCGTAGCGCAGGATGTTCCCGAAGCCCTTGCAGTCGGGACAGGCGCCCAGCGGATGGTTGAACGAAAAGATCAGCGGCTGCGGGCGCGCCAGTGCCAGGTGGCAGGCGGGGCAGCGGAACTCCTGGGCGAATGCCCGGGGCTCCCGGCCGAGGACTTCCACTTCCACGCGCCCACCGCCCTCCCTGAAGGCCATCTCCATCGAATCCGCGAGGCGGCCCCGCTGCTCTTCGGTGATGATCACTCGATCCAGCACCACGAGAATCTCGCGGGTCTCGGCTAGGTCCACCGCCGGGAGCGGATTCAGCTCGAGGAGGCGCCCCGCGACCTTGATGCGGGCGAAGCCGCGCTGGAGCAGGCTCGCGAGGAACTCGGCCGCTCCGCTTCCCACACCTGAGGCGCGGACTGCCGGCGGCACGGGGAAGGGAAAGCAGAGGAGGGCTCGCTCCCCGGGATACTCGCGAAGGAGCTGGTCAACGACGGTTTCGACTGAGTCGGAACCGCCGGCCATCCCGCATTGAGGGCAGTGGACGCGGCCGATTTTCGCGAATAGAAGCCGGAGATAGTCGTAGAGTTCGGTGGCCGTTCCGACGGTGGAGCGCGCCGTCCTGACCGGATTCTTCTGCTCGATGGCGATGGAGGGCCGGATCTGCTCGATACGATCCACATCCGGGCGGTCCACCCGCTCCAGGAACATCCGGGCGTAAGTGGAAAGCGACTCGACGTAGCGCCACTGTCCCTCGGCGAAGAGGGTGTCGAAAGCCAGGGAGGACTTACCCGAGCCGGAGACGCCCGTGATGACCGTGACCCGGTCGTGGGGGAGGGCCAGCGAGATATTCTTTAAGTTGTTCTGCCTGGCTCCCTCGATGCGGAGCCAGAGGGGCTGGGTCATCGGGTCGGACCTCCTGAGGTGTCATTGTAGCATCAAGATTTCTCCCCTTGACACCCCCATGCGGCGGGCGTAGGCTCATTGTTCGTAATGAGAATCATTACTAACAATAGGGCACACGGCCCGGGCTCGGAGACCCTCCGGCGGCGTGGTTTCCGCCTGACGGGGCCCCGCCGGCTCATCCTGGAGGTGGTCCAGGGTACCGACGTTCATCCGACCGCTGAGTGGGTCTATCGCCAGGTCCGCCGCCGACTCCCTCGCGTGAGCCTGGGCACCGTCTACCGGAATCTCCGCCTGCTGGTGGAGGAGGGGCTCGTCAAGGAGCTGCCCGGCACCTCGGGGCGCCACGTTGGAGCGCCCCGGCTGGCTCGGTTCGACGGCAACACGAGCGTTCATCATCACTTCACCTGCTCGCAGTGCGGCAGGATCCAGGACCTGACCGAGCCGGTGGACCGGTCCCTCGATCGGCAGATGACCGCCCGGACCGGGCTCCAAATCTCGCACCACCGCATCGAGTTCTACGGTCGCTGTCCGGCCTGTCGGGTCCGGGAGCGCCGCCGGGCCCGTGCCCGGAAACTGCGCTAACGCACGCTCACCTCATCAACGAAGGAGGAAGACGTCATGGCAGGGAAGAGTCTCAAGGGAACCAAGAGCCACGAGAATCTCAAGGAGGCCTTTGCCGGTGAGTCCCAGGCCAACCGGCGGTACATGTACTTTGCCCGGTCGGCCGATATCGAGGGCTTTCCCGACATCGCCGGCCTGTTCAAGGACACTGCGGACGCCGAGACCGGCCACGCGTTCGGTCACATGGACTTCCTGAAGCAAGTGGGTGACCCGGTGACGGGTGTCCCCGTGGGGAAGACCGAGCAGAACTTGAAGTCCGCGATCGAAGGCGAGACGTACGAGTACACCCAGATGTACCCGGGAATGGCCAAGACCGCCCGGGAGGAGGGGTTCTCCGACCTGGCCGAGTGGTTCGAGACGCTCGCCAAGGCCGAGAAGTCCCATGCCGGGCGCTTCACGAAGGGATTGAAGCAGATCGCCGGGAAGGAACCGGCCGACGCTATCTAGCCGCCTTCCATTTCTCGTCCCCTTCGGGGCCCCCCACTCCCCGGAGGGGAGGGGGACGGGTGAGTGACACTCGAGATCCGCTCGGAGGCGTTCTGGGACCTCGGCAAGGTGGAGCAGGAACTCCGCCGCGTCTATGACGTCTGCAACGGCTGCCGTCGCTGCATCACGCTCTGCCCCTCGTTCAAGGATTTGTTCAAAAGCCTGGATACCGAGGAGGTGGACGGCGATTCCGAGAAGCTTGCGTCCGGCGCCCTCCAGCGAGTGGTGGACCTCTGCTATCAGTGCAAGCTCTGTTACAACCACTGCCCCTATACGCCGCCGCATCGCTGGCAGGTGGATTTCCCGCGCCTCATGTTGCGGGCGCGGGCGGCGGCGGCGAGGAAGCACGGGGTCACGCTCCAGGACCGGATGCTTGGCAACACGGACCTGATAGGGCGGCTGGGAAGCCTGACAGCGCCGCTGGCCAACTGGGCCAACACACTCCCGGCGCACCGCGCGTTCCTCCAGGCTGTCGTGGGGATCCACAAGCGCCGGAATCTCCCGGGCTTTTCCCGGCAGCGGTTTTCCGCATGGTTCTCGCGCCGGAAGCCAGCGTCTTTCGTCCCGCAGGCCAAGGCCGCGCTCTTCGCCACCTGCGTCGTCGAGTACAACGACCCGGCTGTGGGCAAAGCCACGGTGGCGGTCCTTGAGCGGAATCGGGTGGACGTCGCGCTGCCGCCCCAGCGCTGCTGCGGCATGCCATACCTCGACGGAGGCGCCGTGGAGGAGGCCCAGGCCCTGATCCGCCAGAACGTGAAGACGCTGGCGGCGGCGGTCCGGGAGGGGCGGGAGATCGTCGTTCCCGGTCCCACCTGTAGCTACATGCTCAAGCAGGAGTATCCGTGGCTCGACGGCTCCGACGACGCCCGGCTCGTGGCGCACCATACCCGGGATCTCTTCGAGTACCTGATGCGGCTGCATGCCGAGGGGAAGCTCGACACCAAATTCGCCGGACGTCCGGGCAGGGTGGCCTACCACCTGCCGTGTCACCTCAAGGCCCAGAACCTGGGAACCAAGTCCGCGGACCTTCTCCGGTTGATCCCGGGGGCCGAGGTGGAGGTGATCGAGCGCTGTTCGGGCGTGGATGGGACCTGGGGATTCAAGCGGGAGTATTACGACCTCTCCCTCAAAGTGGCCGAGCCGCTTTTCAAAGGCATCGAGGCCGCGCGACCCGACCGGGTCGCCAGCGACTGCCCGCTGGCGGGATTGCAGATCGCCCAGGGGACGGGCGCGACCCCCCGACATCCCATCCAGATCGTCGCCGACGCGTACGGGCTGACCTCCGAATGAAAAAGCTGGAGCTCTCCGACATCCGGAAGATCTACGAGTACGAGAAGGTGCGCGAGGAGATGCGCCGCCGCGTCATCGACCTCAAGCGCCGGCGCCGGGTGCAAGTCGGCCGGCATCTGTGCTTCGTCTTCGAGAACCGGGAGACCGTCCTCTTCCAGATCCAGGAAATGTGCCGGGTCGAACGGATCGTGGACGAGGCCAAGGTCCAGGAGGAGTTGGACGTTTACAATGACCTGATCCCGGGCGAGAACGAACTCTCGGCGACGCTGATGATCGAGATCGAGGACGCCTCGGAGATCAAGCCGATCCTGGATCGGCTGATGGGGATCGACGCCGGCGAGTATGTGTGGATCCAGGTGGGGAAGGAGTACGCGATTCCGGCGCAGTTCGAGCCGGGCCGGTCCGACGAAGAGCGGGGGAAAATCAGCGCGGTCCACTTCGTGCGGTTCAGGTTCCCGCCCGAGGCCATGAAAGCCTTCCGCGAGCAGGAGGTTTCTCTGGTGGTGGACCACCCGGGGGAGAAGGCCCGGACCCGGATCCCTGAGGAAGTCAGGGCTTCTCTCCTGGAAGACCTACAGCCATGAGGGCCGGAGTTTCGGTCGTGCTGGCGCTGGCATTCGCGCTGGGAGCGTGCGCCGAGGATGGGAGCCCCGCCGGGCGCGGCAGGCACGTCTACCTGGCGCAGTGCATTGCCTGCCACAGTAGCGATCCGGCGAAGGACGGCCCGCTGGGGCCGGCGATCAAGGGCTCGTCGCGCGAGCTGCTCGAGGCACGGGTTCTGCGCGGGACTTACCCGTCGGGCTACAAGCCCAAGCGCGGGACGGCGATCATGCAGCCCATGCCCCAGCTGGCGTCGGCGATCCCGGATCTCGCGGCCTTCCTGAAATAGGGTCCCCCTCACCCTGCCCTCTCCCCCCTCGGGGGAGAGGAGAAATAGATGAGGGGGCATTCAAGGGCTAGAACGGCCTCGGCATCTTGAAGGCGATCTCGAAGAGCAGGTACAAGACCGCGGAAAGGATGAACCCTGCCCAGAGGGTCCCCTTGATCGTGGCGAGGGGCTTCTTGGTGGGCCCCGCCGTTCCGAAGAGGGCGTTGGCCTGGATCAGCAGGATGATGGCCGCGGAGACCAGCGCCATGCCGATTTTCCGGTTTCGAGAAAAGATCACGGCGAGGTCCGGGAGGTGGCTCGCCGCGCCCATGTAGAAGAGCATCGGGATCGAGAAGATCACGTTGGTCCGCGAGGCGAACCCGGCGCGCTGACCGGCGGGTGCGGCCGCGGGGTTGGCCGGCCTCCCCGCCGCGGTGTCAATGGCGTTGGCGATGACGATCTTCTGCTTAGGCCAGATCACGAACCAGACGTTGGCCCACATGAAGGAGCCCAGCGTCCCGCCCAGGAAGATGGCCCAGCCGTAGGAGGTGGTGAAGAAATCCCTCACTCCACCGAACTGCCCCATGCGGTGGAGAATGATGAGCCAGCCCGAGAGGAACGTGAACATGGCACCCCAGCGGAACCACCAGAGCGCGCGCGGCACCAGCTTCTGGACCGCGCCGCTGCGCACGGCGGGTTCGGTCTCGGCGAAGAATGGGGTTTGAACAAGATTGAAGTAGTAGAGGAGCCCGATCCAGACTATGCCCGCAAGGAAGTGAATCCACCGCAGGAGAAAGAGCCATCCTTCTGAGCTCGCAAGCGCCATAGACTCCTCCGTCGTCCGTGCGTGTTGAGGGGGTTACTGATTCTCGTCCTCGACGTCGTCGTCCTCCTCCAGATCCTCTTCCTCGTCGTCGAAGTCCTCGTCAAAATCGTCCTCGTCGTCGGCCTCCTCGTCTTCCAAATCTTCCTCGTCGCCGTTATCGGCGTAGTGGGGATTCTCTTTGTCCTCGAGCCTCCGGAGCCGCGCCATGATGAGCCTCCGAGCCGCTCCACACTTGACTTGAAAGGGGGGACTCGATAATGTTGGAAGCGATTTAGCCGAATTATAGCAAAAGGTCAAAGGCTGTCCACGGGATTTTAGGCGGTGTAGCTCAGAGGCTAGAGCAGGGGTCTCATAAGCCCTTTGTCGCAGGTTCGAGTCCTGCCACCGCCACCAATCTTCACCCTCGCTTCCGCCCGCTCCTTCGCGATGACGAGATTTCACTCTTCCATGACAATCACTGTATAGCCAGCGGCCGCCAGGCGCTGGGCCAGACGCTGGGCCTCCAGGCGGCTGGCGTTTTTTCCGACTCGCACGCGGTAGAACGTTCGCCCTCCCACCTCGACGCGCTGGACGGAGGTTCCGGTCCATGCCCGGTCCAGTTCGTCCTTCAATGCCGTAGCCCGGTACTCAGACGTGAAGGATGCCACCTGTACCGAAAAGAATCCGCTCCGAGTCTCTGGTGTCGAGCCGGGGAGGGCGATCACGCGGAGCCGAACCGGAATCACTCCCGGTCCAACCGCTCCGAGAACGCGGGCGGCGGCCTGTGAGAGGTCCAGGATTCGATTGTCCGTAAACGGGCCGCGGTCGGTAATCCGCACCTCCACAGTGCGACCGTTGAGCACGTTCTCCACGACCAGCCAGCTGCCGAAGGGCAGGGTTCGATGGGCCGCGGTCATCTGGGACATGTCGTAGGTCTCTCCGCTGGCGGTCTGTCGACCGTGGAACGGTTGGCCATACCAGGAGGCCTCTCCCGTCTCTTCATAACCCATGAAGACGGGTCGGGGTGTTGGGACCACGGCGACCGGAGACTTGGCACACGCCGTGAGAAGGAAGAGCAGGGACGCTAAGCCCGCTCGCGCCACCGCTCGATTCTACCATATCCAGGCATTATTTGTTTTGGACCCACTAGGGCTCGTGCATTACCCTAAGAGCGGAAGGGGTATCAGGCGTGCCCGAAGATCCGCTTCCCCCGTCGGAAGAGGTCGCCCGGGAGTGGTGCCCGAAGTGTGAGCCAGAGGTTGATCCCCTGACCGCCCTCGTCGTGGTCCGGTGGTGTGCGTTTCATTGGAAGGACCCGACCGGGCCGGATGATGCTGCCCTCCAGGAGCAGTTGACCGACATCTCAATGCGAACCTGTGACGTGGAGACGGACGCAGCCACCCAGCGGGCATGGGCGGAGTTCCTCCGTCGGAAGAACAGGCGACGGCGGGGGGACGAACGACCCCGGTAGTCGAATGCGTGCGGTGGTGCAACGAGTCAGCGAGGCGAGGGTCACAGTCGGAGGACGCACCGTGGGGGCCATCGGCGTGGGCCTGCTGGTTCTGGTCGGAGTCGGTGAGGGGGACACAGAGGCCGACGCGGACTATATCGGCAGGAAGGTAGCCGGACTCCGGATATTCGAGGACGACGAGGGGAAGATGAACCGCTCGTTGGAGGAAGTCCGCGGCTCCATCCTCGTGGTGAGCCAATTCACTCTCTACGGCGACTGCCGCAAGGGTCGTCGGCCTTCCTTCGTACGGGCCCTCACACCGGAAGCCGCCCGACCACTCGTGGAGCGGCTGTGTGAGCTGCTCCGGGCGCGGGGGTTTCGGGTGGATACAGGTGAGTTCGGCGAGATGATGGACGTGGCGCTAGTTAACCAGGGGCCCGTCACCCTACTGCTGGACAGCCGAAAGGAGTTTTGAATACAGCCTCTTTTCCTTAGGGGATGGCTAGCGCACGTCCACGACGATCTCGCGCTCGCGCGGGCCATCGCATTCCACCAGGGCGATGCCCTGCCAGGTGCCGAGGAGGAGTCGGCCTCCCTGGATCGGCACGGTCTCGGATGGTCCAAGCATGGCCGCCTTGAGGTGGGCGGCGCCGTTGTCATCCACCTTGTCGTGCTCCCAGATGCCTTGGGGGAAGAGGCGGTCAAGGGCGGTGACCACGTCCGAGCGGAACCCGGGGTCGGCGTTCTCATTGATGATGATCGCCGCTGTTGCGTGACGGACGAAGACGGTGCAGATTCCCTCGTCCCGGCGCGCCCGGGCCACTGCCTCGGCGACCTGGCGCGTGATGTCCACCACTTCTTGACTCTTCCGCGTCTTGACCCGGAAAGTTTCCTGCATCGCTCGACCTCCTCGAGCCCCATTTCTCGCGGGGCGAGTTTCTGGTCTGCCGTAATGGCGGTAGCCTAGCCCGAGCCACGAGAGGGGTCAAGCACCGCCGCCTTGAC
>CAYRZF010000035.1:0-21292 GCA_964428805.1 uncultured bacterium
GGTCGCGGTTCATGTGCTCGATGATCCCCGCCGCCGCGTCGGCCAGCGGATCCGGCCGGGCCGCCAGGTAGTCCTCCGCCGAGACCCAGTCCATCGCGGCGAAGCCACCGACGAAATAGACGTCGGCCACCTCCAGCCGGTAGAAGCCGAAATCCTCGAAGTCCACCCAGTACGTGGCATTGGGGTGGCGGGCGAGATAGGCCGTTTTCGCCTCCGCCGCGTCTTTCTCGGAGAGCGGCACGGCCTCCCCCATCAGCGTCACGCGTCCCGCCGCCAGCGGGTCACCCGTCCAGCCCGGCTGGGTCACGAGCAGGCTCGCACGCCGGTCGGCCTGGAGGTTCTGGGTATGCATCGCCATGGTGCTGATCAGAAAGAGCGGGCGCCCCCGCCCGTCGAGCGCGTAGGGCATGAGAGAGCCGAACGGGTGCCCGGGGTACCTCAGCGAGAGCGTGGAGAGGGTGCCCGTGCGCCCGAGGTACACGAGCGTGCGGGCGCGCTCGGCGTAGGTGGGCTCGGGGACGGGCGGCACATCAGAGGCGGCGGGGGGACCCGCGTGGCGATTCAATTGAAAATCTCGCCGAGCAGTCGGCCTTCGCTCTTCGCCGTTCCGAGACCGAGAACGTGAGTGATCGTCGGGGCCACATCGCGACTGGAGATTTGGGAGAGTTCCATGCCCCGTCGAATACCCGGCCCCGCCGCGAGGAAGAAGGCCGAGTTGTCGGGATGCGTCGGCAACTGGCCGTGCGTGCCCCGATATCGGGATGGGCCAATTTCTTGCTCTCCCCCAGCCTCGTCAGCGAAACAGTAACCGGGCGCTGCCTCCAGGAGGAGATCGCCCACGTGCGGATTCGCTCCCGGCATCGGAAGCCCGAGAGCCGGGTAGTCCGCTTCCGTCCAGATTCCCGCGACCCCTTCGATCTTCTTCAGCTCGGGCATGAGATCTCGGGCCACCGCTTGCGGGTTCCGCGTCTCGAGAGCATACAGATACCCTGCCCCATGATTCATCACAAACCGAGCCTCGGCTCGACCCACGCGCCCGTCGGCCCCGAGCTCAAGGAGTCCCAGTTGCCTCAGGCGGACGTTGATCCGGATCTCCTGCGTGACGGGGAGAAAGCCGTGGTCTGAGACGACAAACAGCGCGGTTCGGTCGTCAAGTTCATCCGCGGGCAGGGCGGCGAGGAGCTGCCGGATCCGCTCGTCCACGTACTCGATCGCCCAGTAGGCTTCGGGCGACCGAGGCCCGTAAAGATGCTGGAAGCTGTCCACGCAAAGGAAGTGAACCAACATGAGGTGCGGGGCATGCCGAAGGAAGACGTGACCGGCGAGATCAGCCACCATCGCGTCCTTCAAGAACCGCTTCGGCATCTGGGCCCAGTCACCCTGCCGCTCGAGGGGATAACCCAACCTGGACAGCTCGGCCCAGACGCCAGGCGAGGTGCAGGTTTCAAAGACTGTCTGGTCCTTGAAGAAGGGCAGATTGAAATCCAGAGAAGCGGCATTGCGCGTGGCAGGCCAGTCAATGGCCGCCGTCCTGAGGCCGGCGGCGTGCGCCCGGTCGTACACCGTCGGAGCGCGCAGCAAGTCGGCCGCGTCATAGACGGGGTCGCCGGTCAGATCCTCAGGTCGGTTTGCTGCACGATTGAAGATGCTGTTCCCCACCACACCGTGACTGTCCGGTCGGACTCCTGTGACCAGGCTGACGTGAGCGGGCCAGGTCGTGCTCGGGAAGACCGTCTCCATCCTGCCGGCGACCACCCCGCGCTCAGCCAAGGCCCGAAGCGTCGGAATCCTCACCGTGGGGTCGCTCCAGTAGAACCCGGCGAACCCATCGATGCTCACGAGAATGACCCGGGTCATGAAGTCGCTTAGAGGGCGCTCCGGCCCGTCGCCTTGTCGAGGAAGCTGAGCAGAACCCCATTGAATTCCTCGGGCTGTTCCAGGTTCGAGAGATGCGAGGCCAAGTGCAGGATGGCCAGTTCGGCCGACGGCAGCGCCGCGTAGATCGCGCGCGCCATTTCCACCGGCGTCCCCGGATCTTGCTCTCCCACGACCACCAGCGCCGGGCACCGAACCTCCCGGAGACGGTCGGTGGTGTTGATCTTCGGCAGGGCGTGGCAGCAGCCGATGTACCCTTGCGGGGGCGTCGTCCGCAGCATCGCGCCCACCCGCTCCATCACGTCCCGGCGCCGCTCGCGGAAGGGCGCCGTGAACCACCGCTGGAGCATCGGCTCGACCATGCCCTCCATCCCCTTCGCTTCCACCGCGCGGATACGCTCCTCCCAGGCAGGCAGCGCGTCTGCCGGGTAGCGACTCGTGGTATCACAGAGCACCAAACTCCGAACCATCTCAGGATATTTGAGGGTGAAGACCTGGCCGATCATCCCCCCCATGGACAGCCCCACGAAGTGCGTCCCCGTGATCCCGAGCCCCGTGAGGAGTCCGCGGACGTCCTCCGCCAGCAGCTCCAGGCTGTAGGGGCCCGGCGGTGCGCTCGTCTGGCCGTGGCCGCGCGTGTCGAATCGGAGCACCCGGTAGCGCCCCTTGAGGGCCCGCGCCTGCTCGTCCCACAGGGAGAGGTTACAGCCGAGGGCGTGGCTCAGCGTCACCACCGGGCCCTCCCCCTCGAGGGCGTAGTGGATCTCGATCCCGTTGGCCGTGAGTTTCATGGTGCCTCCCGTGGCGCGCCGGTCAGCAAGAGGGCGCCTGTTCGACGCCGAAGAGCCTGCGCAACCTGACGCCGATGGGCGTGCCGAGCAGCGCCGCCACGCCCCAGAGCCAGCCGTGGAGGCTCGTGGAGGCGATGCCGCCGAAGTACGCCGCGATGTTGCAGCCATAGGCGATCCGGGCGCCGTAGCCCAGCAAGAGGCCGCCCAGCACCGAAGCCGCGACGATTTGAAGCGGGATGCGCCGGGCGGGGGCGAAGCGCCCCGCCAGCCCCGCCCCGAGGAAGGCGCCCAGGACCAGCCCCAGGTCCATCACGGACGTCACATCCGCGAGCAGGGGAGCCGCCAGCGCCGCCTGCTGGAACTCGCCGCTCCAGAAGGGCACCGTCGAGAGGTCGTAGCCCAGAGCCTCGAGCGCCTTGCCGCCCCAGAGCGTGAACGCCCACGTGATCGCCCAGGGATGGCCGGCAAGCGCGAGCGTCAGCGCGTTCAGGACGGCGAGCGCCACCCCGCCGGCCAGAAGCGGCCACGGGCCATGGATCAGGCGCTTCCAGCCTCGCGTCGGAGGCACTCGGACCGGTCGCACTCCGATGCGTCGCCACTCGATCCACCACGTCGCCCCCGCGATCAATGCGAACACGGCGAGCGACAGCATCACCGCTGCCGTCCACCCAAGCGTCTCGCCCAGGGAAATTTCGCCGAGCGACGGCGTGTCCCACCAGAACGGCATGTGGAAGGTCGCGAGCACCGAGCCGGCGATGAAGGCCAGCAGCGTGACCCCCAAGGGTGTTACCCCTCCTCCAAACTGGAAGAGGGTGCCCGACCCTCAGCCGCCGCCGAGCTGCATGCCGACGGCGAAGATGAACGCGCCGACCAGCACCGACACGCTCGCCGGCGCGAGCGCTCCGCCCACGGCGCGACCCAGCACTTCGCCCGACGACAGCATGGGAGCGAAGAGGAGCGTAGCCACGGCCAGCATCAGCATCTGGGCCCGGATCCCGCGGCCATTCCCCTCAGTGACAAAGACCCGGAACGCCGTGGTGAAGCCGAAGGCCGCTTGATAGAGGACGAGGCCCAGGCCCACCCCGACCAGGAAGAGCGCCCCCTGCCTGACCCCGTACTCCGCCCCCAGCCAGAGCGCCCCGCCCACGAGTAGCGCCACCGCCGCCCCCACCACCCGCGCCTGGGCAGGCCGCCGCTCAGCGACAACGCTATTTCCCAAACAGCTTCTTCACCCCCTCCTGGACCCCCTCGGCGCCTCCCTTGAGGGCCTTCTCGGCGCCACTCGCGCCTTCCTTGAGCACATCCTGTATCGCCCCGATGTTGAGCTTGCCGACCGCGCTTGCTGCGGTGCCGCCAATCGAGGAAAGCACCTTTTCTGCGACTTCGGCAGCCGACGCGCCCACGTTCTTGCCATCCTTCTTGCCGATGTCGTTGAGATGGATGCTCGGAAGCGCCGCACCGACCTTCTCGCCCTTCAGGAAATCCGCGCGGACGTCGACACGGCCGTCACGGATGTACAGATCTTGGATAACGAGTTTCAGGCCCGTCTTATCGACATACGCCTGGACGTTCTTTGTTAGGGTCGCGATGTTGCTGTCACCTGATGCGAATTCGTAGGTAACCTTCAGGGCCTCAATGACGATCTCCCTGATAACGATGACGTCATTTTTGACGGTGCTGACGTCCAGGTCAACGCTGATCTCCCCCATCTTGATGGCGCTGTGGGCCTTGAACCCCGCCGGGTTGCCCACGGTCAATCCGCGCAGCGCACCCTTGCCAGAAGTAATAGACACGTCGGCCCCATCAAGCGTGACCTTCGCCTTCGTCGCCTCCGAGCCGACTTTCTCCACCACGGTCCTGATCACCGAGCCCAGATTCGCCAGAAGGAAGATAACGGCGACGATGATGATAACCAGGACAACACCGCCACCGATGATCAGTCCGCGTTTCATCACTCACTCCGTATTGTGCTCGGATGCTCCGGAAGTATGAATGGGCTGGCGAGGGCTGTCAAGGTGACGAGGGCGCCCCCCTGGAAATCCGAGGCCCAGGCCAAGACCACGCCGAACGCGATCAGGATCAACGCGGGCGGGACGCGCGCGCTTCGTCCCAGACCCAGGACGACGGCGGATCAGGTCGGCGATCCGCGTGATGAGATTCGTGATGGCCAGGACAGTCATGGCCACGCCGAGGACCAGGCCGGCGCCGAACATGGCCTCCTTCGGGAGCCCGGAGGTGATCATGATGGCCGCAATCGCCTTCAGGGGCTGGACGGGCATCGGCAGGCCATAGCGGAGCCCCGTGAGGATCTGGAACAGACCGAAGACGAGGAAGGTGCTGGCGGGATCGAGGCCGTTGGCCCCGATCATCCCCATCAGCAGAGGGAGTCGGTTCCCAGATCTCCGAAGGCCCCGGCCAGCTCGTGGCGGTTGAAGCTGACCCATCGGCGGGTTGGTGGAGCGGCCGAATTCGGGCACAGGGTCACGCGTGTTATCGTGGGCTAAGGGCGAGAACGAGTCAACTATGCAGCGGGCTTTACATCTAGGGGCGATCTTTTGCCAAAGCGTTCTGTTCGAGGGCCGTGAGCTCCAGCTCTTTCAGCCGCATCTTTTCGATCAAATGCTCGTAGGAAGAGATCTGGATGATGCGGTTGAACTGGGCGCGGTAATTGCTCACGACGCTGACGCCTTCGACGAGGACATCGTAGACTGCCCATCGCGAGCCGACCAGGTGCAGGCGGTATTCGACGGACACCTCGTCCCCCGGACCGGCAATGACCTTGGAGCGGACCCTCGCGGAGTCCCCGTCCACCCTCTCCCCCGTGTAAACGATTCGCTCTCCGGAGTAGTTCTGGATCTTGCCGAAATACGAGTGCTCCAGGACCGCCTTGAACAGGCGGACGAACTCCTCGCGCTCCTGGGCGGTTCGATCAGTCCAGTGGCGCCCCAGGCAGCGCCCGGCCATTTCGGGGAAGTCGACGAGATTTTCGACAATCCGGCGGATCTCCCGGCTACGCCGCTCGGTGGCGTCGGGGCGGGCCAGGTCGGCATCGTGCACAACCCGCACCACCTGCTCAACGGCGGCCTGGACGACTTCCGTCGGGCTCGGCATCGATCCGCCGCCCGCCGCGAGAAGGAGCCACGCTGCGAAGGCCTTCTCCATGGTCGTGTCCAGTAAGGGATTGAGCATACTGTGTGCCAGCCTGCAGCTCGATCCAACCCTGCAAATTTTCAAGGTTGACACGCTGTCCAGTCGAGAAACCAGTCCGCCGAAGCCAAAAATAGTCAGCCCTCAAAGCGCAAAAGGGCACAAGGCCACCTCTGTATCTACTGTTTCTCCACCACGACCCGGCCCTGAGGGCTTACGAACACGCGGTAACGGTGTCCGTCCTGGCATGACGCGATGTAGTCGTTCTCGCCCTTCCGCACGACACTGACTACCTGCCCGCATGGCAGCCCCTGGAGCGAGATCACGGCTGTCAGATCCTTGAGCACGGATGGGTCATCCGCAGCCAGCGACGGTCCGGCGAAAAGCATAGTCATCGCGATGATCAGGGCCCCGCTCTTCACAGATATGCTCATCGTCGTTTCCCCCTCCTCAAGTCACAGTTTCCGAAACTTGGCCGGATCCGCGAGGAGGCTCCAGAGCACTTCGCGGGACACCGAGATGTCGCGGGCCAGCAGTTGATCACTATCTTGGAGAAGAGAGAGTATTTTGAGGAGCAGCAGATCGTACCGTTCCCGAAGCTTGGCGAGGGTGGCTCCGCTCCGGGCCTCGTGGAACGCCCTGAACTGCGCCAGCAGATCATCCATCTGATTCTTCAGCGAGAGCTTGGTGAAAAAGCCAATCGCCGTGGTTTCCCGGAGCCGCTTCTCCAGGGATGCAACGTCCAGGGCCGGCGACGCCTCCTGCTTATCTTCGCTCGGAGCGGCATTCTCCTTTCGCCGAGGCTGCTCTGTGGGTCCAGGCGAATCGGGAGCCACGGGGACTGTCCGGGTGCCCGGCGAATCGGTCTTGGGGGCGTCCCCAGTTGAAGACGGCGCGACCGGGCGGATAGGCTCTACCCCCGTGGTCCGGTCCTGTGGAGAGCACCTGAACGGAGCGGACTCCGTCGCCAGGGCAAACGAGCCCGCGACGAAACTCACCAGGAGAGCGGTCACGGTGGCGTAGACCTTCACGGTTCTCAAGCCTGCCACGTTTGACTGTATCCCACCCTCAGGCGGAGGGCCACGCTCTGTTTGACGGGCTGTCCGCGTTTCAATTCATGCACCGGCATCGCAATGAAAGTACCGCGCGCGGTCTGGGTGCTGCCGTCGCGGACGTAGTCGATCAGCTAGCCTGCCCCGAAGTTACCCCGCGCCTTGATTATTACAAACTCTGTGATATGCTTGTCTGTGCCATGAACGCTAATGACCTAAAGTCGGGGCGTTCGGCTAAGGGATTGAGCCAAGTGCAGGCAGCTGCTCGCCTGGGCGTGTCGCAGCCTTACCTTGCCATGCTCGAGAGCGGCAGACGGCGACTCACACCCAAACTCGCTCGACGTGCGATGAGGGTCTATGACCTGCCCCCAACAGTACTTCCGCCTTCGGAATTACCCTCTCGCCACCGAGTGGATGCTGAGGCCTTGGCAAATGATCTTGCCGCGTTGGGATACCCCGGGTTCGCCTACCTGCGGCCGCGGAACTGGAAGCCCAAGAACCCCGGCGACGTTCTGCTGGCAGCCCTGGCTCAGGATGATCTGGAAGCCCGCCTTGTCGAGGCGCTCCCCTGGCTTGTGCTGAGGTACTGGCCTCTTGATCGGGAATGGCTGGTGCGGGAAGCGAAGCTACGCGACCTACAGAATCGCTTGGGCTTCGTAGTGAGCCTAGCGCGCCGCCTTGCTGAGCGCGCACGAGACGAGCGCCAGGCTCGAGCGTTGAACGAACTTGAGACAGAACTCGAGCGAAGCCGTCTTGCTCGTGAAGACACTTTGTGCAAGGCATCGCTACCCGAGCCAGAGCGGCGCTGGCTCGCGGAAAATCGGCCCGAGGAGGCCAAGCACTGGAACGTTCTGACGGACTGGACAGTAGATGCCCTTCGCTATGTCGTCTGAACGGCGATCGCCCTGGCGGGAGTTTCTCTCGGAGGTGGACCGTCGGATGCCAGGACCGGTCGAGCTTCACTGTCTCGGAGGCTTCGTCGCTGCGATGCATTACCACCTGGATCGCCCGACCAATGACTTGGACTACATCGCGATCGTTCCTCCCGACGCCATGCCAGTTCTCCAAGAGATAGCCGGCCGAGAATCCCGGCTTGCCAAGAAATATCGCTTATACTTTCAGCGCGTCGCGGTGGCCAGCCTTCCCGAGTCGTATGCCGAGCGCCTTACAGAACTCTTCCCCGGGCGATTTCGAAATCTCCGGCTGTTTGCGCTCGACCCTCACGACTTGGCTCTGTCTACGCTAACCCGAAACAGCCCCGTAGATCGTGAGGACGTGGCTCACCTGGCCAAGACAGTGCCCCTAGATCCGGTTGTGCTCCGAACGCGCTACCAGCAGGAGCTCCGACCAATCGTGATTGGCGACCCGGAACGGCACGATCGGACGCTGGAGATGTGGATCGAGTCTTACTTCCCTTCACGAGCGTGACCAGCCCGCAGCTTCGGATCAGGAAGGAGCACCTCTTTTTAGGTTAGGCGAAGATAATGCGGCGCGTTATAATGATGGTGTGCCGCGTCAACCGAGGACCTCCACCAGAAGGAAACAGGGAGCCGAATGGAACACACAAAACTAGCGCGAAGAAAGAAGATCGCCCTCGTAGCGCACGACAATAAAAAGACCGATCTCTTGGAATGGGCCGCATTTAACAGAGATCTCTTGGCTCAACACGAGCTGTATGCGACGGGAACAACCGGCAAACTGCTGAGGCAGGAACTCGATCTCGACGTTATCTCGCTGCAGAGCGGGCCGCTAGGTGGCGACCAGCAAATCGGTGGTAGGATCGCGGAGGGAGATATCGATCTTTTGATTTTCTTCTGGGACCCTCTGAAACCAATGCCGCACGAGCCAGATGTGAAAGCCCTCCTTCGGATCGCGGTGGTGTGGAACATTCCCGTCGCGTGCAACCGAGCTTCCGCGGATTTCATAATCTCCTCGCCGCTGATGTCTGGTGAATACCAGCGTTTCCTTCCGGATTATGATGAGGCGAATGAACAGATAGAAGGAGAGCCCGTCCGCAGGTCTCATGTGCCCGGTCCGGCTGGTGACCTCCCTCCCTACAGGCCGATACCGGAGGCAGGTTAAGATGGTATTGAACGTTCCCGGTGGGCTTCCGGCTGAATATCCGAGAGAATTCGAACAAGAGATCACCCTCAAAGATGGCGCCCGCGTACGGATCCGTCCGGTTCTCCCCGAAGACGAGACCCGGCTGGTCACCCTCTATGGTCGATTGAGCGACCACACCGCGTACCAGCGCTTCTTTACCGTCATGAAACGGCTCCCCCCGGATTGGGCCCACTATTTTGCCAACGTGGATTATCGCCGGCGAATGGCGCTGGTGGTGGAACGCGATCTGGACTGGAGGCCGGAGTTGATCGGCGTGGCACGGTATGAGCCCTCGGACGAGGAGGACACCGCTGAGGTCGCCCTCGTCGTCCAAGATTACTGGCAGGGCAAGGGCCTGGGCACGATCCTCCTCAAGGAGATCCTCCGGGCCGGAGAGGCGAACGGCATCCGTCGGTTCCGCGCCTACGCGCTGGCCGACAACCACCGCATCCTCGCCATGCTGTCCCGCTTGACGGACGTCCAGGAGCGCAACATCGAGCAGGGGGTTGTAGACATTCTCTTTATCCGGCGCGCAACAGCCGTGGCCAAGTCTCGGCCCGAAGGCCAGGCGCTGACGCTCCTGGACCCCGTCCGTGCCCTCGGCCAGGCGAACCAGCGTGTCCTGGGAGAGCTCATCAAGCTGTCCTCGTCGGTTGCCAAAGAGAGCCTGCGGACTTACGCCGAGCTCGGCCGGAACTCCTTCGCATGGTATCGGACGAGCCTCCT
Source organism: uncultured bacterium (assembly GCA_964428805.1). GTDB lineage: Bacteria > Methylomirabilota > Methylomirabilia > Rokubacteriales > CSP1-6 > CAYRZF01. Next base: position 9,695 of record CAYRZF010000035.1, read on the forward strand.
CCACGCCGCTGATGCCAGCCGGCGCGCGGTCAAGTTCCTCGAGGCTAATGCTCAGATCATCGCCGCAGCGTCGAGCCTTCCGGGCTTCTAACCAAATCTCGAACGCTAGTGGCACAGTCCCTCGTCTTTGAAATTCCGGAGGCACCTAGGGGCTGTGATGCCCTCATTTTCTAGGCCGCAGAATCGTTCTACGGTGCCTAAGAGACGCGGTGAGGTGCGAAACCTGCGGTAGGCCGTTCGAGCCCCTGCCGTCAGCCTCGCCCCTACTGGGGCATGGACTGCATGATCATGTAGTTGCGGACCTGGTCCGACATGGGATAGGGGACCACGCCCCGCTCCCCGAACCACTTGTCGTAGAGCTCGAAGTACTTTCCGTTGTCAATGAGCTCCATGAAGGTGTGGTTCACGAAGTCGCGCCACTTGGAGTCGTTCTCCGGGACCATGCAGGAGTAGGGGTCCTTCGAGAAGAAGCCCCCGACCACCTCGTAGTCTTTGGGGTTCCTGGCCTTGGCGGCCAGCCCGGCCAGGAGGATGCCGTCGGTGACGTAGGCCACGATCCTCCCCTGCTCCAAGGCCAGGAAACCGGCCGGGTGGTCCTGGAAGATCACCACGTCGGCCTTGGGCTGGGAGGCGCGCAGGGCCTTCTCGTTCGTCGTCCCCTGCGTGGCCCCCACCCGCTTGCCGGCCACGTCCGCCAGGCTCTTGATCCCGCTCCCCTTCTTCACCAGGAGCTGGGAGCCGGTGAAGAAGAAGTTGATGGAGAAGTCCACCGTCTCGTCCCGGCCCCGGGTGTAGGTGGTGGACCCGCACTCGACGTCGATGGTCCGGTTGGCTACCAGCCGGATCCGGGTCGCCGGGGTGACCTCCTTCTTCTCGAGCTTGATGGGCTTCCCCAACTTCTTCTCCAGGCGGGCGCGGATGGCCTCAAGGAGGTCGATGGAGAAACCGATCCACTCGTTCTTCTCGTTGATGAACGCGAAGGGGATGGAGATGCCCCGCGTCCCCGCGGTCAGGACCCCGGTCCGGCTGATCTTCCCCAGGACGGTCTCGGCCAGGACCGGCCCCGCCGCGCCGAGCAGCAGGAGGCCCGCCAGCCACACAGCAACGCATCGCTTCATCGGACACCCTCCTTGGCCAGGTCGGTCATCACCTCCAGCACCTCGTTGATCATCTCGGGGTTAAGCGCCGAGGTTGGCTCGTCGCCCGTGGGATGCCTCTGGTGTGCCGTGACTTGTTCCGGCGGTCTCCGTGGAGATGATGATCCCGGCCCCAAGGGCTCACCGGATCACCTGGTCCGCCCGGATGAGGAGGGACTGCGGGATCGTAAGCCCAAGGGCCTTCGCGGTCGTGAGGTTGATGACTAGCTCGAACTTCGTGGGCTGCTCCACGGGGAGATCGGCGGGCCTGGCCCCTTTCAAGATCTTGCCGACGTAAACGGCGGCACGCCGGAACATGTCAGAGATGCTCGACCCGTAGGACATTAGGCCTCCTGCATCCACCACCTCTCTGGATGGGTACACTGCCGGCAGGCGGCTCTTCGCCGCGAGATCGGCAATCCGTCTTCCGTGGAGAACGATTAAGGGATCCGAAAATGCAATCAGGGCGTCGGCTCGCTCTCTGCTCATGGCTGAGAACGCGGTATCGAAATCGTCGGGGCCCCGGATCTCCACGGATTGAAGCGTCATGCCCAACACCTGGGCGGCGGCTCGCATCTCTGTCCAATCGGATGACCAGAAGCGGAAGTTGGCGCTGAACCGCTCGGAATAGGCCGGATTCCACAGGACGGCCACGCGCTTCACCCTGGGGACGGCCTCTTTCAGCAGCTGAAGACGTTTGGCCCCGAGCTCCGGTGTGAGCTCGGACAGCCCCGTGATGTTGCCTCCCGGTCGAGCGAGGCTGGAGATGAGCCCGGTCGCAACAAGGTCGTCGTTACACGCCGCTACAACGATAGGGATCGCGCTGGTTGCTTGACTGGCGGCATTGAGCGGTGCCCCACAGGCGTCGACAACAATGACGTCAACCTTGAGGCGGACCAGCTGGGCCGCGAGGTCGGGGAGCCGCTCGGCCCTCCCCTCGGAATATCGGCGCTCGATCGCGATGTTCTGGCCCTCCACGTAGCCGAGCTCGCGCAACCCTTGCCGGAATGCGTCATGCGGAGGCGTGTACGCGTTTCCGAGAAGACCTATTCGAAAAACTTTCCCCGTCGGCTGCGCGTCGGCGGCGAGGGGCGCTATTAGGACGCCGAGGGCCAGGGTGACGATGAGCCCGACAGTTCTCAGCATCGTCGTCCCCCGGTCCGACACACACAAACGCCCCCGGCAGCCATCTCCTGGCCAACGAGGGCGCCGAAAGGCTGTCCAAAAACCCGATCCAGGAGCATTTGGTGCCTCCCCTGAGGGCCGGACGGTTAGATTGGGGAACTTGTAGGGAGGTTAGGCAGATCAGGCACCGTTGTCAATGATGCCGGGCTGCCCCCCAACATGACGTATACAGCCTGTCCACTCACACACGACCCCTTACCGCCACCGCGTACGTGGGATTCTCCAAAAACCTCTGTAGGACGCCAAAGAGAAGTGCCCATTTGCAAAGGCTCCAAGGACGACTAAAATTCCGGCCATTCCGGCGAGGTTTTGCGAGGTCGTTCAAAAATCCTGCGGAAGTGTCACTACTGTCCGGAACGAGGACAGTCTCCGCTGTCTAAGTAGTGATCAGATAAGCGAGATGCGTTGGCACTGGCTTTGCTGTTTTATCGGCGTGGATGAACCAACTAGGCGTTTTCCCGGAGATACGCTTTCGTCCGAGCCGTCCGTGGATGGAATTCGTCCTCCCCGTCTATGCGCTCGGGTTGATCCTTCTCTACTACCAGCCGCAGGTGCTCGCGCCCATCCTGGACAACATGCCCATGTACGAAATCCTCTGGTGGGCCCTCTGGGTAATCATCGGTGCGCTCGGGGGCCTCTTGGCACTCTCAGCCCTCTTTCTCGTGTTCTGCCTTCTCTACTCCCCCCTCTACCTCGTTGGCAACGCTCGGCGGATCCTGGACCCAGGGGCCTGGATCGATCATCGCGAGGTGCGTTTCTTTTTCGGGTGCTTCGTCCTCCTCTGTGGCCTCGTCACGTTGGCGGTCCTCGACCCGACCGCCGCGCTGGTCTCCTTCACCGTGCTCGCCGGCTTCGCGCACATTTTCTTGCGCTTTCTTGTCTAACCCCACTGCATCACTTCACCACTGGAATGACGCTACTCCTGCGTGGCGGTGCTTCGCGCTCCACGTGGCTCGGCTTCGTCCCCGAGGCCTCCTCCCCGCCCTCAGCGACCCGCCGGCAGGCATGCTTCTTGCGTTACTCCCTCGTGCTAGATCCGCCTGTCTACGGCCGAAAAGCGTAATCGAACAGAAACTTTTATGACCGTTCACAGTCTAAGGGGTATGGCTCGCTCTATTGCCAGCCTGTTGGTGCTGCTGACGGTTGCCTGGCAGGGCATGGCCGTCGCCCAACCACCCCCCCCGCAGACCCTGTCCATCCTCGACTTCAACCGGCTGGGGGATGATGCCAGTGTCGATTGGCTCCAGCGGGGACTCGCCGACATGATGATCACCACCATGAACCGGATCGGCCCGTATCAGGTCATCGAGCGCCAGCATCTGAGGGACATCCTGCGGGAACACGGTCTAGCGGCGAGCGGGCTGGTGGACATGGATACCGCGCTCCGCCAGGCCCGATTGGCCAAGGCCGAGCTGCTGCTGCTGGGAAGCTTCGCCCGGCAACAGGATCGATTGACCGTTCAGGTGCGCTTGATGCGCATCGCGGACCAGCAGATCCTTGCCCAGGCCATCTGGACGGACCAGCATGTCAACGTCCTCGCCGCCCCCCAGGCCCTGAGCAAGGAGCTCCTCGCGCGTCTCGGGCAACCCGTCGATCCCGCCCAGCTTGGAGGCATCGAGAAGGAGATCCCGAGGACGATTGACGTGGCGAAATCCTACTACACCGGCATGGGCGCATTCGACGACGGCCACTATCCCGAAGCGTTGGCCCACTATCTCGATGCGGCCCGGCAGGCCGGCGACTTCGTCAAGGTCTATCCCGCCGTACTCGAGATGTACACCCTCCTCGGCCAGAGCGAGCATGCCGTCCTCTTCGCCCAGAAGCTTGCCCGATCCTACGAAGAGGCGGGCGACGTCCCGAGCGCCCTGGAATATTACTTTGCGGCCGCCCAGCAGAGCCTCGATCCTCTGAACAACACCCCATCGGCGATTCACCTGCTGCAGAAGCTCCTACGCCTCGTGAAGCAGCATGAAGAGAAGACCGGAGAGATTGCGGGGACCAAGCAGTCCATCCTGGCCAAGATTCACGAACTCCACGAAACGGGAAAATACGAATCGTTTGAAAAGATCCTGGCGGATCGCAGCATTCGGTATCGGATCTGGCCCGGCGACATTGAAACGGAGCTCCAGCGCAGGGCTGAAGAGCACGCACGAGGAGGCACCTCCGTACTGCACGACGGCCAGTGGGTCAAGCGGCCGGTGCCCAAGCCCTCCGTGCTCATGTGGAAGATTCGGGCGCAGCGCACGCTGGCCCGGGCCTATGCCCGCCTGGGGAGCATCGAACGGGCGCTGGATCAGTATGGGGGGCTGCTCGCGGAGGTCGACTTCCTGACCCGCCACCCCCTCTCCGACGGGAGGCTTCGCGATCCCATCAGGACGGAAGCCCATTTCATGGTGCTCCACCATTACACGAAGACCGGCCGCTTGCTCCGAGATCATGCCCTGAACGCGATCAACAGACTCAATGTCGTCAAGACCGGGCTCGTGTTCATGCGCGACTTCAAAGATCGCAGTCCGGACGCACGCGCCCGCGTAGCGTCCCGATATGAAGGCCGGGGCTACGAGTATTTCGATTTCGCGGCGCCCCCGGGCCATCAGATCGATGCGGTCACCCTGCGGGCGAAGGTCGAGGGCATCGCGGCGTTCGGATTCAGCCTGCCGCATGCCGCCGGCTGGCCGCCGCAGTTTTCCCTTTCCAAGCGGTTCACGGAGTTCAAATTCTCGACGCGGGGCAGCTACGAGCGGACGGTTGCCCTGCCTCGGGGGACGGAGTTCTTTTCGATCGGAACCAGCTGGGGCCCCGGCTTGTTCGAGAATACGCGGGCGGAGGTGCTGCACCATCAACGGTCTGGGCCCAAGGATGGCCCAGACATCGTGCGGTGGCAGGCGTCGTTTGCGGTCTCCCCGAAAGGGGGCGTGAAGCCGGACTCCGGGGTCGCGACACCCCTTGGCGCACCGGTGCAAAAAATGATCGACCGGTACGCAGCCGGCTGGGAAAGCACCTTTGTGGTCCGACAGCCGCAGGCGGTCGTCTACGCCGGCAATCCTTCCCTGGATGTCTACGCCGAAGACTGGCTCGTGTATTCCCTGGACGGCGACATTCGGATCTTCCACCGACGCGACCCGCAGCTCACGATTGACATACCGATCACGATCAACACCAGGGAACCGGAGTTTGACCCGTCGTTGGTCCGAACCCACGACGGTCGGTATGCGCTCCTCTGGGCGCGCGGGACCAGCAAGAGACACGCGAGGCGCTTCGTGGCGGTCTCGGCTGATTTGCTGCGCTGGGAGACGCCGCAGCGCCTGGTCTTCGAGGAACCACCCGGCAATATCGGCTACACCTATGCGCAGGCGGAGCCGCTCGAGCGGACCACCAACGTGGTCGCCATCCGCCAGGGTTACGCGATGTTGCTGGCACAAGGCTTCATGCGGTACTCGGAGGATCTGAGGCATTGGGGCCCGCCGCAGAAGGTCCTCCCGCAGGACCTCTATCGCAATCGTCTCGTGAAAACCCGCGATGGGACCCTCTGGGCGGTGTACGAGAACTCGTCGGACGAGCGCCAGCCCTACACGCCGGACGACCGGCTCCACGGCTATTTCGTGGTCGACGGCAAACAGTACCGACACGTTACGGAGTTGCGCGTCAGCCGCAGTGTCGATGGCGTCCAATGGCAAGCGGCCGGCAAGCTCGTCTTCCCCGGTCAACCGAGCGGGCTGTGGGCCTTCCCCGTTTCGGAACGACAGATCGGCATCGCCGTGGCCTTCAACAATCTCTTCGCGAAGTGGTTGACGGCGTCGCGTTCGCGCGACCTGCGCCCGATCGGCTCCGAGCTGCAGGTCATGCATCACGCAGAGGAGGCGGAGTGCTTCGTTCGTGACGCATCCCTCATCTGCGTCCGCCCCATCTTTGACTTTGAGCAGCAAAAGCCGATGCTCCTGGCCATGAGCTCCCGTGCCCTGTATCGGAGGTTCACCGAATAGATGAGGCGCTGGAAGATTCATGGGTGTGTTGTCCTGCTGATGGCGACGGTCCTGCACCTCGCATGGGCAGGCGATCGCCCGCCACGGATCTGGATCTTGCCGTTCGACAATCCAGAGGCCGATGCATCCGTGGCACACCTGGAGGAGGCGATCCCGGCGCTGCTGGCTGTCGCCATTTCCCAATCCGACCAGCACGCCGTCGTGGATCGGCAGCACCTGAACCAGGTGCTGGCCGAACAGTCCCTGACCCTGGAGGGGCTGATAGCGCAGAATACCCGACACGCGGTCGGCAAGCTCCTCGGTGCGACGGTGATGATCAGTGGCAGCGTCGTGAAGCAAGGACAGGACCTTCTGATCACCATGCGGGCCTCCGATCTCGAGTCGGGAATGGTCACCGCCACGGCGGAGGCCCGCGGGCCGGCCGGTCAAGTCGGCCGGCTGGTGAGCGACCTGTATCGCAGGTTGGCCCGGGACCTGGGCAGGCGGCTCCCTGATCTGCGTGCGGATCAGATCGACGAAGTGCCGCTCTCCAACCTGCATTTCATGCGGGGTCTCGGGTACTACTACAGCGCGCGGTACAATCAGGCGCTGGCGGAATTCTTGCAGGCGACACGAGAGAAGCCCTTGGCCGATATCTCTCGGCTCTGGCTGGCGAACTCTTACCTGGCCCAAGAGGAATATGATCACGCGTATCTCGAGTTGACCAGGCTGAGGCTTGGTGGTTCGAGGAACTTCCGGCAGGGCGAAATCGAGGCCAAGATGCGTGCCTGCGAGAAACATCTGAGCGCCGAAGAGGCGGAGCGTATCCGGAAGCTGGCCGCGCTCCAGGCTTCCGCAAAGGAGTAGAGGCCTCACGTGCTCACGTCCTGGAGAAGAAAGGCAGCGCTCAGCAAGCGAACCGGGGCCGTCGCGCTGGCCCTGGTCTTGGCTTTCGGCTCGGGAGCAGCGGCCCGATCGCTGGGGAGTCCCGCGGTGGTCACACCTCGCGCGAGCCGCGTCGAGCCATATCGGTTCTTCGCGGACCGAACCGTGGCGGTACCCCTGCTGGTCCATGCGCCGGAGCCCCAAGGGCTCGCCCTTCACGCGCAGCTCGTGCAAGTGGCCTCCGGCTTCGTGGTTCCGATCGGCGCCGCGCTCGAAGTGCCACTCCCAACAGAGGCTTCTCCGAGTCCTGGGGTCGAGATCGAGCTCTCCATCCCGCTGCCGGCGGTGAAGCGAGAGACGGACTTCGAGCTGCGCTTCAGATCTCGCCGGGGTGGCGATGGGGTCTGGCACGCGGCCGGCCGCATCCCGCTGCGGGTGTATCCGGGTGATCTGCTCGGTCCTGTCCGCCAGTGGGCGACGTCTCACCCGCTACGGGTGAAGGACGATCAGGGGGCATTGATCGAGTTCCTGCGCCAGCAGAAGATCCCGGTCGCCGGCGGGGAACCCCAGGGCTTCCGCGACGATCGGGGAGTGACTCTCTACGCAGGCGCCCGGGCGCTTCGCGAGCGCGGGCTCGCCCCCCTGCGGCAGGGCGAAGCGATCGTCCTCTTTGCCGAGCGAGAGACAGACACTCCGCGCTTTCTGGTCGAGCGCAAGGGTGAAGGAACGGCCGTCACCGTCCAGATGCGTCTGCTCGACCGCCTGGCCGCCGATCCCCTCGCGCAGAAGATCTTTCTGGAGCTGTTCGAGGTCCTCAACAACGAGAGACAGTCAATGGGAGGGAATGACCGATGAATCTATCTGTGTCCGACCGCGTCGTTCGAACCATGCCGGCCCTGCTGGTACTTTCGCTTTTCCTGATCGGTGCTCCTTTCGCCGCTGCCGCACCGTCGGGTGACGAGCGACATCTTTCGGTTGCCGTCCTCGATTTCGAATCCGACACTCCGCAGATCAAGGCGACGGCGAAGCACGTGACCGAGCTCCTCACCACCAGGCTTTCGACTCATCCGAACCTGGTCCTCGTCGAGCGTCAGCGACTGAATGAGGTGCTGAGTGAGATCGAGTTCGGGATCTCCGGGACGGTCCGACCCGATACGGCGGCCACGATCGGACGCCTGATCGGCGCGAAAGCCCTTGTCACCGGTCGTGTGTTTTCCTCGGGTGACGACCTGGTCGTCGTCGCGCGCATGATCGGAACGGAGACCGGCCGGGTCTACTCGGAAAGCGTAACCCTGGCGGCCAACGAGCCGCCCAGCCGGTTCGCAGAGATTCTCGCCGAAAAGCTGATGTCACCTCTGCCGGAACGCTGGAACACGCTTGTCTCGCCTCCACCCGCTCCGGAAGACCGCATCCAGCGTCTGGCACGGCTGACCAAGGGAAAGAAGCTGCCGTCGGTGTCCATCTCGATCCCAGAGCGTCATTCCGGTCGTGCCGCTTTTGATCCGGCCGCCGAAACCGAGATCGGGCGGATCCTCGCGGCGCTCGGCTTTCCGCTCGTCAATTCCCACCCCAACGTCCGCGCCGACATCCAGATCACGGGCGAGGCGCTCAGCGAGGTAGGCTCGCGGCGGGGAAATCTGGTTTCGGCGAGCGGGCGCGTCGAGATCAAAGCTGTCGACCGGGCAAGCCATGCGGTGGTTGCGGTGGACCGACAGACCGAGGTCGCCGTGGACCTGTCGGGGGAGATTGCCGGGAAAAAGGCGCTGCAGCAGGCCTCGGAGGCCATCTCCGAGCGCCTGGTGCCCTTGTTGCTGAAGAACCGCTGATCTCGTTCCGTCGCGCCGAGGTCGTGGGGCTCCTCGAAAAGGACGTTTCCGATGTTGCGAACGATATGGATTATTTCATTTCTTTTCTTCATGGCGTGTCTTCCGCCGCAAGTCGAGTCTGCTGAGCTGCGTTCTATAAAACTCTGCCCGGCGCAGGACTACAATGAGGAGACGAAAGACTGTGCTCCTGGCAAGAGTTGGGTCGGTGCGGGGGTCGAATTCGATAATACCGTGGTAAGGAAGGTCTACCTTCTTACCGCATTTAGAGCCTTTAGGGATGAAGAGGTTCACCATGTGTGGTTTTTTAACGGGAAACGCCTGCCTCAGCCGGGGCCGACGGTCTGGATCGAGAACCAACGGTCATTTATCGAGAATATTTCGTCGGAGCTTGACTGGCTGCGGAACCAAAAGGAGGTTGGGGCCGTCCAAGCGATTGCTGCGGTGGTGAAATTGATAATCAAGCCCTCCCTGTCGTATAAAACGAAGAGCTCAAAGATTCTCGGCCCAGAGTGGATTGGGTCATGGACAGTTAGGGTCTACGATGAGCGTCCTGATCAGAAACCTCTTGGCGAGATGTCGTTCTTAGTGAAGTGACCCCCTAAGCCGCTGACTGTCCCCATGTGATAACCATCCGGTCTCATGTCGGATCTCAAACCTGGTTCAAATCGGGGGCCCGCAGCGCCGGAAATCGGATCGCCTAACCTTCGAGGTGGAGGTCATCTGAGGGACACGACGGCCCACCTCGCTCCCCTGGGCGCGGCCTATGGCCGTAGAAGTGATCCCACCGTGGTGGTCGCTTAGCTGAGCGCCAGGGCACGCACGGCCGCCAGGATTTCCTCGTCGCCCGGGTACCCCCCAAAGTCGCTGATGCCACGTTCCGCCTCGACATGCGTCCAACGGATGATGCCCGTCCGATCGATGAGAAAGTGACCGGTCAGCTGCGACCAGTGCTTCTCCCGAATCTCGACGTCGACTTCGGTCAGCTCGAAGCCGTCCCGCTGGTTGAGCTCATCCCGGACCGCCACCAGCGGTAGGGGCGCCGGCAATTCGCCACCGGCGTCGTTTCGGACGGCCCTGAAGTCTTCGCGTGTCACACCGAGCGGCCACTGCGCCAGCGCGCCCTCGTCGCGGATCACTTCGAATCGGGGCAATCCAAAGGCCCGGTGCACCATCACGTCCGGATCCGAGGCCACCGCGATGCGGACCGGCCGATACTTAAAATACAAACGCGCGCGCTCGATCGGCGTGATCACGATCGTCAGCGTCTCGATGCCCATGGCCTGGAGCTTCTCCGCCGTCGTGGCCAGCTGCACGAGCTGGCGGCGGCAGAACGGTCATTCAAGCCCACGGAACAGACCCACCAGCACCGGCTGCTTGCCGCGATACTCGTCGAGCGAGATGGCGCCCTCGCGGTTCACGGCCGGGAGGCTGAAGCCGGGAGCCCGGTCGCCGGGCTGAAGCGGTCGCTGCGGACTGATGGTCGTGGGTCCTCCTTACTCCAGAAACGGTAGCACGACGAGCGAGTCGGGCTCGATCCCGGCGCGCTCGCAGACCTCCTGGGCCTTCCGCATGTAGTCCTCCGCCCGGGCCTCGTCCCCCAGGTCAAGATAGAGCGTGCCGAGCCCATCGTAGCAGGGAAAGAGGAGCTGGGGGTCGCCGGCGGGCTCGGCGAGGGTGAGCGCCTCCTCGTAGCACCGGCGCGCCTCGGCGGGGTCGCCGCCGTGGCACTGGTAGATCTGGCCGAGGACGATCAGGGGGATGGCCAGGTGGTCCAGCTGGCCGAGCCGGCGGTCGAGCTCGATGGCCGCCTGGGCGGCGCCCATGCCCTGCTCCTCGCAGCGGTTGGTGAGGGCGCAGTAGGCCACGGCGAGATTGGCGTGAAGGCGCGCCTGGAACCCCAGGTCGCCGATCTTCCGCGCGATGGCGAGCCCCCGCTGGCAGGTTTCGATGGCGCGGCCGGGGTCGAGGGTGCCGTAGAGGACGGAGAGGTTCGTGTAGCCGCGGCAGGCCGGCTGGAGGAGCTCCTCGGCCAGGGCGGCGGCCACGCTCCGCTCGATCTGGGCGGCGGCGGCTTCGAGGCGGCCCGTGCGGGCCAGCGCGATGCCGAGGGTGTTGCGCGCATGCGCGATGGCCGCGGCCGCCTCCTTCCGGGTGGCGGGGTCGCCCGAGGCGGCGGCGAGCCGCTCGGCGTGGGCGAGCGCCCGCTCGGCCCACTCGATAGCGCCGGCGTTGTCGCCGCTCCTGAAGGCCGCCCGGCCCATCTCCTGGTAGAGGCGGGCCAGTTCCACGTCCTCGGGCTGACCGTCAAGGAGCGAAAGTCCGGTCTCGAAACAAGCGAGGGCCCGGGAGCGGTCGCCCGCTTCCCAGTGGAGCCCGCCGAGCTTCCTGTGGAGCCGCGCCTGGGCGGGTCGGTTCGTGGTGTGCCCGGCGAGCGCTGCGGCGTAATGTTCGAGAGCCTCGGGGCGGCCGCCCGTCGGCCCCAGCAGATCGCCGAGCCGCTCGTGGACGTCCAGCCGCTCGGGATCGCAGCCCTCGCACTGCTCGAGGGTGGCCAGCGCGCGCCGGTAGTGGCGGAGGGCGTCCTCGTTGGCGTAGATCGCCCGG